>NVWF01000007.1 GCA_002746155.1 Gammaproteobacteria bacterium
AAAGCGTTTAAAGGCTGGATGGGATGAAGAATATATGATGAAAGTACTGACAGTTGGGTTGAGTTAGGTAAATTGGTTATTTATAACCCGTTTGCCCTGACCTTTTATTAAGATTTACCCAAGCCACCCCTGAGTCAACCACTTTAACCATGAAGAGAGTAGAATAGCTCCCAAAAAACAGCTAGTTATTCAACCCCATTTAAGGCAAGCTAAGCAATCAAAATTAAGGATGAAAAATTCATTTATGGCCAAGACAAAACAATTATACACCTGCAGAGAATGTGGTTGTGTCCATTCAAAATGGAGCGGCCAATGTAACGACTGCAGTGCCTGGAACAGCCTAGATGAAAGCATAGCAGAGTCGCCAAAAAGCACATCCCCACGCTTTAAAGGCTATAGCGGAGAACAAGCCAGAGTACAAACCCTTTCTCAAATCAATGTGGCAGATGAGCCAAGATTTCACAGTGGTATGAAGGAGATGGACAGAGTACTTGGAGGAGGAATAGTCCCAGGTTCAGTGATACTAATCGGCGGCGATCCCGGTGTAGGAAAATCAACCATATTATTGCAGATCCTCTGTAAAATATCCCAAGATCGACCCGTGTTATATGTGACAGGAGAAGAATCGCCAAGACAGGTGAGCTTAAGAGCAAATCGTTTAGATTTACCCGTGGATAAATTAAGACTACTAGCAGAAACATCAGTAGAACGGATCACCGCCTCTGCTTTATTAGAAAAACCGGGCGTCATGGTAGTGGATTCAATTCAAACCGTCCACACAGAGCAATTACAGTCAGCCCCAGGAGGAGTCGCCCAGGTTAGAGAAAGTGCTGCACAACTGGTGCGTTTCGCAAAGCAAACAGGAACCACCGTGATCCTGGTGGGTCACGTGACAAAGGACGGAGCCTTAGCAGGCCCAAGAGTGCTTGAGCATATGGTGGACGCGGTACTTTATTTCGAAGGTCAGGCAGACTCTCGGTATAAGGTGATTAGAGCCGTGAAAAATCGCTTTGGTGCAGTTAATGAGTTAGGTGTATTTGCCATGACCGATGGCGGCTTAAAAGAAATTAGAAATCCTTCAGCAATTTTCCTAGCCGGTTACGGCGACCCAGTGCCAGGAAGCGTAGTCACCGCAACTTGGGAGGGCAGTCGACCACTATTAGTCGAAGTACAGGCCTTGGTTGATGATAGTAGTCTAGGAAATCCACGGAGAATTGCAGTGGGCCTCGATCAAACTAGGCTAGCCATGTTACTAGCAGTACTCAGCCGACATGGCGGCATTAGTTGCCATGATCAAGACGTCTTTCTCAATGTGGTGGGCGGAGTGAGAGTGATGGAAACAGGAGCAGATCTACCTGTTTTAGCAGCAATTATTTCATCCATAAGAGATAAACCTCTGGACAGAGAGATGTTAATTTTTGGTGAATTGGGCTTAGCTGGAGAAATTCGCCCAGTGCCAAACGGCACAGAACGACTTAAAGAAGCGGTTAAACATGGCTTCAAAAAAGCCCTAGTACCTGCCGCCAATGCTCCGAAGGAAAACATCGGAAACTTGCAAGTTATTCCCGTAAAGGGTGTTCAAGATCTACTAGATAATCTTTTTTAGCCATTTAAAGGCCGTATTTATTGATCTTCTGCAGAGTTTTACCGTAAAACATTTGATCTAGACACTCTCCTCTGGGACAATGCAGCCCTCAAAAATGAGCTCAGGAGATATACATGCCGACTAGCCAGGATAGAGCTAATGCCATCCGCGCCCTAAGTATGGACGCAGTTCAACGGGCCAACTCAGGCCACCCAGGTGCCCCCATGGGCATGAGTGACATAGCCGAAGTACTTTGGCGCGATCATTTACGACATAGCCCTAATAACCCTGATTGGGTAAACAGAGACAGATTCGTATTATCGAATGGTCATGGCTCCATGTTGCTATACTCTCTATTGCATCTTACCGGTTACGCATTAAGTATTGATGATCTAAAAAACTTCAGAACACTGGGTTCAAAAACACCAGGCCATCCCGAGCATGAATATACACCCGGCATAGAAACTACCACAGGGCCTCTCGGTCAAGGACTTGCCAATGCTGTTGGATTTGCCATAGCGGAGCGTATGCTATCAGCCAAATTTAATGCCGGACGATTTAACCTTATTGATCACAACACCTATGTATTTTTAGGGGACGGTTGTTTGATGGAAGGTATCTCCCACGAAGCCTGTTCATTAGCGGGAACCATGGGTTTGGGTAAGCTAATTTGCTTTTACGATGACAATGGTATTTCTATTGATGGTCAAGTAGACGGTTGGTTTACTGATGATACGGTAAAACGTTTCGAAGCTTATGGCTGGCAGGTAATTTCCGCGGTAGATGGCCATGATGCCGATGCAATCAACGACGCCATTGTCGCTGCTAAGGCAGATAAAAATAAACCCACCCTGATCTGTTGTAAAACCATTATTGGTTTTGGTTCACCTTCGAAAGCTGGAACGGCATCGTGTCATGGAGCTCCTCTAGGTGCGGAAGAAATTCTGGCCACCAGAAAACAGCTTGGCTGGAATTATGGCGATTTTGAAATTCCTGACGACATCTACAAGGAATGGGATTGCAGTGATAAGGGAAATGCCCTTGAACAGGAATGGAACGATCAGTTTATCGCCTTTTCTGAAGATCACTCTGATCAGGCAGATGAGTTAAAACGCCGATTAAACGGCGACTTACCCAAAGATTTCGATAAGGTTATGCAGGACTACATCACTGAATGTACAGAGCAGGCAGTGGATATGGCTTCTCGAAAAGCCTCAGAAAATGCCTTGCAAGTTCTAGGACCCATTTTACCCGAACTTGTTGGCGGCTCAGCTGATTTAGCGGGATCAAACCTAACACGTTGGAAAGGTTCTAAAGCGATTAATGCCACAGACTTTGATGGAAACTATATAGACTACGGTGTTCGAGAGTTTGCCATGTCAGCCATTATGAATGGTATAACCCTGCACGGCGGATTTATCCCCTACGGCGGTACCTTTTTAATGTTCATGGAATATGCACGCAATGCAGTACGCATGGCGGCCTTGATGAAGCAGCGAACAATTTTTGTTTACACCCACGACTCCATTGGAGTAGGAGAAGATGGTCCAACCCATCAGCCTATTGAACAATTAACCAGTCTAAGAAGTACACCAAACCTTAATACCTGGCGCCCAAGTGACACGGTGGAATCAGCCGTGGCTTGGAAGAATGCTGTGAGCCGAAAAGATGGCCCATCGGCATTAATATTCTCAAGACAAACACTTAAGCACCAAGAGCGCTCAGCGGCCCAAGTAAAAGATATCAACCGCGGTGGTTACATCCTAAAAGATTGTGACAAAGAGCCAGAGCTGATCATCATAGCAACTGGTTCTGAAGTGGGGCTAGCTATGGATTCTGCGAATATCTTGGCCGATAAAGGTGTGGCTGTGAGAGTCGTTTCCATGCCATCTTGTGAACTGTATGAAACACAAGAAGCGGACTACAAAGAATCAGTACTTCCAAGTGCTGTAGTAAACCGAATAGCAATTGAAGCTGGACATCCAGCCCTTTGGTATCGCTACACAGGACTTTCAGGTCGAGTCATCGGCATGGAAACCTACGGAGAATCAGCACCAGGTAATATGCTTTTCGAACACTTCGGTTTCACAACTGAAAATGTAGTAGAGCAGGCTGAAGAACTATTAGAAGTAACACCTAAGGGAGTATAAGTAAATGACGATTAGAGTTGGCATCAATGGCCTAGGCCGAATCGGACGCTGTGCCTTGCGAGCTATTTATGATCACGACTATGGCGATAAAATCAAAATAGTTGCAATCAATTCATCACATCCTCTAGAAGACGATGTACATCTATTAAAATATGACACTACCCATGGTCGGTTCAATGCAAAAGTTACTTGCAACGATACTCATATTATTGTTAACGATGATTACATACGTATGTTTGCTGACAGAAACCCTGCGAACATCCCTTGGGGAGAAGAAAACGTAGATGTGGTGTTTGAATGTACCGGCCAATTTAAAACCAAAGCCGATTGTACTCTGCACATCGAAGGTGGCGCTAAAAAAGTGCTTATCTCAGCACCTGGTGCAGATGATATTGATGCAACAATAGTCTATGGCGTAAACCATGACGTATTAAAAGCTGAACACACCGTGGTATCTAACGCTTCTTGTACAACCAACTGTCTAGCGCCTTTAGTAAAACCTCTTAACGACACAATTGGTATAATCAGTGGCTTAATGACAACCATCCACGCCTATACTAACGATCAAAAGATCATCGACAATTTTCATCACGACAGACGCCGTGCAAGAGCCGCCGCCATGTCTATTATCCCAACAAAATCAGGTGCCGCTAAAGCAGTAGGCCTTGTACTACCAGAACTAAACGGTCAACTTGACGGTTACGCCATGCGCGTTCCAACCATCAATGTTTCCTGTGTAGACTTAACCTTCTCTGCCCGTCGCAATACAACTATTGACGAAGTTAATGGCATTCTAAAAGAAGCAGCCGATGGCAAAGTACTGGTCTATAACGACGAGTTATTAGTCTCAACAGACTTCAACCATCATCCGGCTTCGTCAGTATTTGATTCCACCTTAACTAAGGCTCGAGGTAATCTTGTGAAGGTTACATCTTGGTATGATAACGAGTGGGGCTTTTCAGTCCGTATGCTTGATACGGCTATTGCTATGATGGAAGCTCAATAGTTCGGTTTAAAACACGCTTTAAAATTTAGGTTCAATTGGCTCAGGTGCTCTCTTCTAATTCATCAGGACGCCGCAAGTACTTCCTTGTAGGCTTCGCTGCTGCGTCCTGCAGCAGAGACCTGAGGAATTAGAAGAGAGCACCTGAGCCTTTTAGCTACAGAGGTTTTTTCTTATTCAAAACCTCAGAGGCGGTTTGGATGTCAGAGTCTTTGTGGAAGAAGTTTTTGCAGCATGGATGCTGCAACAAAGCCTACATGGATGTATCCACGGCGTCTTCTGTAACAAATACTCTGACATTCGAAGTGCCGATCTAGAATCATCCACCAGATCAGCCTAAAATCAGCCACCTTCTTTGTTAAGCAATTTTCAGCTAGACAGTAAATTGCTCCTGCATTTCCTGTATACTTGCCATCCATGGATATAAATGACTAGCTCAAAAATTACTTGCCTCAAATATGACGGTTTCTAGTCATGCTGAAATATGCATCTTGAGGTGGAATGGGTATATACAGGATAAAAGATGTCAATAATCAACATGAAGGATTTAGACCTAGCTGATAAGCGCGTATTGATCCGAGTAGATTTCAACGTTCCAATCAAGAATGGCCAAGTAACCAGTGATGCCAGAATCAGAGCAGCATTGCCAACTATTGAGTTTGCCTTAAAGGCCGGTGCTAAACTAATGGTGATGTCCCATCTTGGTCGCCCAACAGAAGGTGCCATGACCAAGGCAGACTCTATGCAACCTGTGGCAGATCACTTGTCGAAATTACTCGATAAAGACGTTACCCTAGTAGTAGATTACTTAAACGGTGTTGAAGTGGCCTCAGGTGAAATCGTCTTGTTTGAAAATGTTCGTGGTAATGTTGGTGAGAAGGCCAATGATGATGAGTTATCGAAAAAGCTAGCCAGCTTATGTGATATTTTTGTTAACGATGCCTTTGGTACAGCTCACAGGGCTCAAGCTTCTACTCATGGTGTGGCGAAATATGCACCGCTTGCCTGTGCCGGCCCTTTGTTATCCGGAGAACTTGAGGCACTAGCCCTGGCCCTTGATAATCCTGCTCGACCAATGGTCGCTATAGTGGGTGGTTCTAAAGTGTCTACAAAGCTTCAGGTTCTCGGTAGTTTGATGGATAAGGTTGATCAGCTAATTGTTGGTGGTGGTATTGCTAATACTTTTATGGCGGCTAAGGGTTTAGAAGTTGGAAATTCTCTCGTTGAAATGGATCTAGTTGATGAGGCCAAGGAGTTGATGGAGAAGGCTTCTTTAAGAGGTGCTACAATTCCTATTCCTGTGGATGTGGTGGTTGGAACTCAGTTTTCAGAGTCCACACAAGCCACAACTAAAGCCGCAACTGAGGTGGCGACTGATGATATGATTTTTGATATCGGACCTTTGACTTCTAAAAATATTGAGAAAATTATTCTTGAAGCGGGTACCATCATTTGGAATGGACCTTTAGGCGTATTTGAGTTTGATCAATTTGGTTCGGGTACTGAATCACTTGCTCGCGCTATCGCGGCAAATCAGGGATTTTCAATTGCCGGTGGAGGTGATACCCTCGCTGCAATCGATAAATATGAAATAGCAGATAAAGTATCCTATATTTCAACAGGTGGTGGCGCTTTCTTAGAATTTGTAGAAGGTCGTAAATTACCCGCTGTTGAAATTTTAAAACAGTAATTAAAGACATATCAGGAGAAATAACAATGGCACTAATTTCAATGCGACAAATGCTTGATCACGCTGCAGAAAATGATTATGGAATTCCGGCTTATAATGTAAACAATCTTGAGCAAATGCGCGCAGTGATGGAAGCTGCTGATGATACAGATTCTCCTGTGATCATTCAGGCCTCTGCCGGTGCTCGCAGCTATGCCGGTGCAAACTTTTTGCGTCATTTAATTCTTGCTGCTACAGAAGAATGGCCACATCTTCCTGTTGCTATGCATCAGGATCACGGTTCTTCACCCGCTGTTTGTCAGCGTTCAATTCAAATGGGTTTTACCTCTGTGATGATGGATGGCTCCTTAGAAGCTGATATGAAAACGCCATCAAGCTTCGAGTACAATGTTGAAGTTACTCGGCGTACTGTGGAAATGTCCCATGCCTGTGGAGTTTCGGTTGAAGGTGAATTGGGTTGCCTAGGCTCTCTTGAAACTGGAATGGCTGGAGAAGAAGATGGTTCAGGTGCTGAAGGAAAACTATCCATGGATCAACTGTTAACCGATCCTGAGGAAGCCGCTGAGTTTGTGAAGTTAACCGGTGTTGATGCCTTGGCTATTGCCATTGGTACAAGCCATGGGGCCTATAAATTTAGTCGTCCGCCAACAGGCGATACCTTATCTATCCAACGCATAAAAGATATCCATGCACGATTACCCAATACTCACCTAGTCATGCATGGTTCCTCCTCAGTGCCTCAAGACTGGTTGGCAACTATCAATGAATTTGGTGGTGATATGGGTGAGACTTACGGAGTACCGGTTGAAGAAATTCAAGAGGGTATTCGTAACGGAGTGCGTAAAGTAAATATTGATACAGATCTACGTATGGCTGCAACGGGCGCGATTAGAAAATTTCTATCAGAAAATCCCTCCGTATTTGACCCGCGTAAATATCTGCAAGCGTCAACCAATGCCATGTATGATATATGTAAAGCACGTTATGAGGCTTTCAACACGGCTGGCAATGCTTCTAAGATCAAGCCTATCAGTTTAGAAGCCATGACTGAGCTATACAGTTCGGGTTCACTGGATCAAATCGTTAAGTAATACTTACTGACTTAAATACCTAAAGGCTTAAAAGGGTAGCTATTTGCAACTCTCTTAAGCCTTTTTTATTGCACAAAACCTAGTATAGAATTCGTGTTCTAATGGTACCTTCAATGGCTTTTAAATCATCTAAAGCCTGTTGCTGCCAACTTTCATCCACGTCAGTTACCACATAACCTGTTTCACCAAAGGTTTGTAAAAACTGGGCAGAGATATTGATATTGTTCTTAGCAAATACTTCGTTAATTTGAACTAAGATCCCTGGCTTATTATGATGGATATGAAATATTCTATGGCTGTTTTTGTGTTCAGGTAAAGTCACTTTAGGGAAGTTGACCGCGCTTGATGTAGAGCCATTATCAGAATAACGAACAATCTTTTCCGTCACTTCCAGGCCTATAAAATACTGAGCTTCCTGGGTTGAACCACCTATGTGAGGTGTGAGGATAACATTATCAAATTCACGCAGGGGAGAGATAAACTCCTCCTTTGTGGATTTAGGTTCAACGGGAAATACATCGATTGCAGCGCCAGAGATTTTTTTACTTCGAAGGGCGTCACTCAAGGCATCAATATCAACGACTGAGCCACGGGATGCATTCAATAAAATAGCATTGTCTTTCATCTGGGCAAATTGCTCAGCACCAAACATCATCTGAGTTTGTTTTGTTTCAGGCACGTGCAGGGTAACAACATCAGCTATTGATAATAATTCTTCCATAGTTTCACAAGCCGTGGCATTGCCGAGAGATAATTGATTAGCAATATCATAAAAATATACTTTCATGCCAAGGCTCTCAGCCAAAATACCCAGTTGAGTACCTATGTGACCATAGCCAATAATGCCAAGATTTTTACCACGGACTTCATAGGAATTATGAGCAGTTTTCTGCCAGCCACCTCGGTGAGCAACGGCATTTTTTTCTGGAATACCACGCATTAAAAGAATGCTCTCAGCCAGTACTAGTTCTGCCACAGATCGAGTATTAGCAAAGGGAGCGTTAAATACGGGGATACCGCGTTTTTGACAGGCAGTCAGATCAACCTGATTTGTGCCAATACAAAAACAACCCACAGCACTCAGTTTTTTTGCATGACATAATACTTGCTCAGTGATCTGAGTTCGAGAACGAATACCAATAAAATGTGCATCTTTAATGGCCTCTAAAAGATCGTCTCCAGTAAGAGATTTTTTTTCATATTGGATATTGCTATAGCCTTGAGATTCAAGATACGAAACAGCACTTTCATGAACCCCCTCTAGTAACAGGATACGGATTTTATGCTTATCCAGTGATTTGATTTTTTTCATCAGACTTCTCTATCAATGTAGTGGTTAAAGTAATTGTTAAGTGGCAAATTGCCAATTGGCAAACAGTTAAGATGGTAATAGGATTTCAACAGTATCGCCCTTACCCAGTAACAGTACATCAGCAGCTCTGTGTGCGAAAAGACCGTTAGTAACAACGCCAGTAATCTGGTTAATTGCAGTTTCTAATGCCTTGGGATCAGTAATGCTTAAATGATGAACGTCCAGGATGATATTACCATTATCCGTGATAAAGCCTTCACGGTAAACAGGGTCGCCATCGAGTTTAACGAGTTCTCTAGCCACATGACTTCTCGCCATGGGTATCACTTCAACGGGAAGAGGAAACTTACCCATAACGGCAACGAGTTTAGATTGATCAGCGATACAGATAAACTTGTCAGCAACAGCTGCGATAATTTTTTCCCGAGTAAGGGCGCCACCTCCACCCTTGATAAGGTTGAGATTAGCATCAGATTCATCTGCACCATCAACATACACAGGAATGCTATCAACGGTATTTAAATCATAAACAGGAATACCTAAGGCCTTTAGTCGCTCAGTTGAGGCCTGTGATGAAGAAACTGCACCATCTATTAAATGTTTCATGGATGCTAGGGCATCAATGAAGTGATTCACTGTAGAACCGGTGCCAACACCGACAATAGTATTTTCTTCGATGTATTTTACAGCAGCGATTGCGGCGAGCTTTTTTTCATTAGCTGGGTCAGACGGTGAAGACATTATTGCTTCCTTAATAAGGGCTAAGTCAGGGCCTATTAAAACTCACTTAGCGATTAAAATCTATCAAACTTGTAGCGGTTAAAACGATTTTTAAGCTTTGATCGAAAGATTCTTTCGGACAGAGGGGAATACGTTGAAAATCATAGGCAAGGCCTGCTAAAAGCGTGTTTGTATTGGTAAGTTTTGCAAGGGCTCGATCATAATAGCCGCCGCCCATACCCAAGCGGTTTCCTTGTCCATCAAAGGCTGTAAGGGGTAAAAAGATTAAATCCAACTCATTGATATCAATAAAATCATCAATGATGGGTTCTTTTATCCCAAATCGATTTTTCTCCAGAGTAGCAGCTGTGTCATATCGACAAAATTCCATGGAATGATTTGAACTCACCCGAGCTATTTTAGGCAAATAAAGCTCACAACCCAGTACAACTAACAATTTGATCAGTTCAGAAGTGTCAATTTCATTATCATGTTGTAAGTAGATGGCAATTTTTTTGTAGGATTTCTTACTCAGATGCTTTTTATATTGTTCAACCAGACCAAGGGCTGCCAGTTTAAGTTGATCATCCGATAAATCACCACGTTGAGTACGAAGCTCAGAGCGAAGCGTTAATTTTAATTGAGAAATTGATGGGCTAGTCATGGGGAAATAGGTGGAATTAATGTTTTCCAAAATGCCGTTACAAGTTTAGCCCCTAGAACCCGAGGGTTCAAGGTGGGCGCTTATTTACCGAATCAGGCTCTCCAGTATACCGGATATGCACAACATCAGCAGATGACAAGCTCCCGAAGTAAGTAAATCGGCTCGAGGAACATCTCTGCTAGCGAACATCCCAGGAAACATTAACTCCTATTCTGATCATTTATACGAAGTACATAAAAAGTATATAAACTCATCTTGGAACCAATAATTGAATATTAGCACCTAGCTATGGAAATAACAGTAGAGATGGTGATTATTTATTAGGATAATTGTAACAATTTAGAAATCAAGCTCTTCCGTTTCATTAAGACTTTGTTCTATTTTAGATTGCATGCGAGAAATGGACTGATTAATTGTATCAGCCACTTCATCACTCGTACCTTCCGTTGAAAGTAACTCACTGGCAAGATTCAGCGCCGCCATTATGGCGATGCGATCGACACCAATCACACGGCCGGTTTCACGAATTTCACGCATTCGCTCATCAAGAGAGGCTGCTGAGTCACGGAGATGTTGTTGTTCAGATTCAGGACAGTTAACCCGAAACTCTCTATCCATGATGCTAACGGTTAAGGTTGATGTTTCAGCCATTACTTGGACTCCATGGCTTTAAGCCGAATGATCATAGCTTCAATCTTACCCGTTGCTAGTTCATTCTTCTCTAGTAATTTACTGCGCTCGTCTTGTAATGATGACTCGGAGCTGCGTAACTGCTTATTTTCATCACGCAAAGTCTGGTAGCGACTGAGAAGCGCATCCAGTTGTTGTTCTAGTTGATCTGTTTCTAATGGTTGCATAGTTCTACTACTAATTTATAACTACTTAGTAGGCTTGTTGCCCGCAAGTAATTTTGTTAATTTACCCGCTGATCATAAAGAGGATCGTGCTAACAGTCAATTAAGACAGTTAAGACAACAGCATAAACACAATGTTATTATAGTTAACTGATACTTAACTGAGCAAAAAATCGGTAAATGCCATGAATAAACCGTCACACAATTATGATGAATTACAACAACTGCTCGATGATAATCACTTGCTAATCACAGTCGCAGAACTTCAAGGTCTCTTAATGGGCTTTTATGCAGCGGGACTGGATCTTAATGACCTAAGTTGGAAAGCCAACTTATTAAAGCAATTATCAACCACTGAGCCTGTACCTGATGTCATTGATACTGAATTAACCCGTATCAATGGCGAACTTAGGGAAATGATTTCTACTGAGTTGTTTGGTTTAGAATTACTTCTCCCGCCTGATGAAAGTTCAGCCGTTGCAAGAGCAGAAGCCATGGGTTACTGGTGCCAGGGCTTTTTGCTTGGCTATCTGCAGCTCACAGAAAACAAAGAAGAGTCCGATGAAGACGTGGATGATGCTTTATCCGATTTAGAAGAAATATCTAACCTTGATCTTGATACTGTGGGTAGTACAGAGGAAGATGAGAAGTCACTTTTTGAATTAGCCGAGCATATTAAAGTTTCAGCTCAAATTATTCATAGTGTGAACGGGCAAAGTCCTGCACAAGAAGATGAAACCCTGCACTAACTTGATACCCGTTCGAAATAAAATAATAATAATAAAACAACTTAAGGATTAGCACTAATGATAAGCAAAGCAGAATTTGCACTTAGACGAAAACGCCTAATGGCCATGATGGGTTCCGACTCCATTGCCATCTTACCTTCTGCCAGTGAAATGACGAGAAGTCGTGATACTGAGTACAGTTTTAGACAAGACAGTGACTTTCATTACCTTTGTGGTTTTAATGAGCCCGAGGCTGTGCTTATCTTGATTCCAGGTAGAAAACACGGTGACTATATAATGTTTAACCGTGAACGGGATCTCGTTAAAGAAACCTGGCATGGAAGGCGGGCGGGTCAGCAGGGTGTCATGGACAAATTTAATGCAGCCGACGCTTTTCCAGTTGATGATATTGATGATATTTTGCCAGGTCTTATGGAAGGCCGAGAAACAATTTACTGTGCCATTGGTGCCAATAAAGAATTTGATGAACGCATTATTGGCTGGCTAAGTGGCGCATCTCAAGGTGAGATTATTGATATCAGTCACGCCCTCCATGACTTTAGACTTTATAAAAGCGCATCTGAAATCAAGCTGATGAGAAAAGCAGCCGAGATATCCGCCAAGGCACATATCAGGGCAATGGAAAAAGCTCGGCCAGGACTTTATGAATATCAAATTGAAGCGGAGTTGCTCCACGAGTTTGCAACCAGTGGTGCAAGGTTTCCAGCCTACAATAGTATCGTTGCCAGTGGAGACAACGCTTGTATTCTACATTATGTGGAGAATGAGTCTGAGCTTAAGGATGGTGACTTATTGATGATTGATGCCGGGGCTGAAGTTGATTTATACGCGGCGGACATCAGTCGAACCTTTCCTGTGAACGGACGTTTTAGTGAACCTCAAAAAATCATGTATAACTGGGTACTAAAAGCCCAGCTCGCTGCCATTGAAACCATCAAACCTGGTGCCTGTTGGAATGCTCCCCATGAAGCTGCAGTTAAAATCCTCACTAAAGGGCTTGTTGAAATGGGAATTCTTAAGGGCAAGGTGAGTAGTTTAATTAAAAATGAAGCCTACAAAGCTTTTTACATGCATAAAACCGGTCACTGGTTAGGGCTTGATGTCCATGATGTTGGTGACTATCAGGTGGGAGGAGAGCCTCGGGTACTAGAGCCGGGTATGGTGCTAACCGTTGAGCCAGGCTTGTACGTTCCACTTAACGCTAAAAAGGTTGCTAAACGTTGGAAAGGTATGGGCATAAGAATTGAAGATGATGTATTAGTGACAAAAAATGGCTTTGACGTCCTCTCAAAAAATGCACCAAAAACTATCCCAGACATTGAAGCTGTTATGTCAAAAGGCAACTAAATTGACCACTGATGAGGGGGTTTACGATGTCGCTATAGTAGGTGGTGGCATGATTGGTAGCTCCCTCGCCATAGCCTTATCGGCACTAGCTTTAAAAGTTGTAGTCATAGAGCCTTATCCACAAACTAGTGAGTTGGCTCCAGGCTTTGATGCCAGAGCAATCGCCTTATCTTGGGGAAGTATGCGCATCTTTAAAAGTCTCGTGTTAGATAAGTTGATAGAAGAAATTGCAACACCCATTTCAAGTATCCATGTTTCAGATAAGGGGCATTTAGGCATAACTCGTCTTAAGGCGAAACAATTGAATGTTAGTGCCTTAGGCCAAGTAGTTGAGCTGGCTGATATGGGTAAAATCCTTTTTAAGGCCTTAGCTAAAACCAACACCAAACAATACTGTCCTGCTAAGGTGGTTGAGATGCAATTGCAGGATGGCTATAGAGGCTTAAGCATTGAGCTTGATTGCTTAGACTCCTCAACAAAAAGCACCTTAGATCTAAAGGCAAAACTTGTGGTGGCGGCAGATGGTAATCAATCGGCTATCAGAGCAATGGCTGGTATTGAAACAACAAGTAAACCCTATGAACAGGTGGCGATAATCTCCACCCTTGAAAGCCAACTTGCTCACAATAATGTCGCCTTTGAGCGCTTTACAGAGTCTGGTCCAGTGGCTTTTCTTCCCCTTAGCAGTAATCGAATCTCAATGGTTTGGATGGTTGATAAGACAGTTTCAGAAGCCTTGCTAGAGGTGGATGAAGCTGAGTTTATCTCTCAATTACAGCGTCAGTTTGGTTATAGATTGGGTAGAATTACTCGCCTTGGGAAACGATTTTCCTACCCCCTTAATCTCGTTACAGCAAATTCATGCACCCAGTCTCGACTAGTGCTGCTCGGCAATGCTGCTCAAAGTTTACATCCCATAGCAGGCCAAGGTTTTAATCTTGGCATCCGAGATATTGCCTGTCTTGGTGATGTGTTACGTAAGGCGTTGCTGGAGAATATTGATCTGGGTTCTGCTGAGTTGCTCGAAGAGTATGTGTTATCTCGAAGCAGTGATAAAAGCCAGGTGATTAATTTTACTGATGCAGCTGCAAGGCTATTTGCTAACCCATCGAAACTGTTATCCGTGCCACGCAATACTGCACTTATAATGATGAATTTCATTCCTGAATTGCGCAGTCATTTGGCCGAAGCTGCCATGGGTATAGGTGGCCGACAAAGTCGTTTGGTGCGCGGCCTGCCACTGACACTGAACCGAAGGTATAACTAACCAGATGGCGAGAAATCAAGCGGACATTATTATTGTAGGCGGAGGAATGGTTGGCTTAACAACGGCTCTTGCCTTGGCAAAATCAAACTTATCCCTAGTCGTTATTGATCACACTGCCTTCAGCTTACCATCAACTGACGCTCCACAAGACTTAAGAGTGAGCGCCATAACCCGGGCTAGTCAAAATATTTTCAGAAACTTGGGCAGCTGGGATAATATCCAAGCTTTAGGGGTAAGTGGTTATGATAAAATGCATGTTTGGGACGCCAGCGGCAAGGGTGCCATTTCCTTTGATGCAGCCGATTTAGCTGAACCTGACCTAGGCCACATTATTGAAAATAAAAATATTCGGGCTGGCCTTTGGCAATCAATAAAAGCGCTTTCGTTAAAAAAGGCTAATAACATCACCCTCCTTGCACCGGTTAAAGCAACCAAGGTCATTTGGGATGATAAGGGTGGCTTACTGACACTGGATAACGGCGACACTTGGCGAGGTAAATTATTAGTGGCTGCAGATGGTGCTAACTCTTGGCTTCGTAACCAACGAAAAATCGCCGTGAGCAAAAAGCCCTATGGACATCATGCTCTGGTGTGTAATATTCAAACAGAGAATAATCATCAAGCCTGTGCCTGGCAACGATTTATATCAACGGGTCCCCTAGCCCTATTACCACTAAAAGACGAACATAGTTGCTCCATCGTTTGGTCAACGTCAGCACAACAAGCGAGTCAGTTAAAAGCCTTGAGTGAACAAGACTTTAATGAACAATTATCCCATGCCTTTGAGCATAAACTCGGTAAGCTCACCGTTACCAGTGAGAGGCTCAGCTTTCCGCTGATCAAAGGTCATGTTGAACGCTATGTGGATGACGGCATAGCGCTGGTTGGCGACGCTGCCCATACTATTCATCCCTTAGCAGGCCAAGGTGTTAATTTAGGTCTAGTCGATGCAGCTTGTCTTGCTGAAGTTATTTTAAAAGCCCTACAGAAAAACCAAAATATTTCTAGTAGACAGGTACTTCGGCCTTATGAGCGATGGCGACGTAGTGAAAATCAACTGATGTTAGATGCCATGGGGTTTTTCCGTTATTTGTTTGATGGAGAGCAACTTATGAAGACGCTGTTTAGAAACACCGCTATGTCTAGTCTTGATAAGTTCACAGCATTAAAAAGAGAAGTGATTTTAAGGGCCATGGGACTAAAAGGTGACTTGCCAAATTTAACACACAGCCTGCGTGATTAAGCGCTAGAATAAAGGCTTTTACATCCCTCTTTTGCCCTGTATAATCGCGCCAATTGTAGCGATATACTTAATATTGGAACTGGATGATCATGGCCCATAAAACACCTTTTTACGATCTTCATCTTAAAGCCGGCGCCAAAATTGTAGATTTTGGTGGTTGGGATATGCCCCTGCACTATGGCTCCCAACTTGATGAACATCATCTGGTAAGACAAAAAGCTGGCATGTTTGATGTGTCTCACATGACCATTGTTGATGTCAAAGGAGTTGATGCCACGGCATTTCTACGCTATCTACTGGCCAATGATGTGCAAAAAATCAACACAGCCGGTAAAGCACTTTATAGTGGCATGCTCAATGAAGACGGTGGTGTGATTGATGATCTGATAGTCTATTTCCTAACCCCTGAAAGCTACCGAATGGTGGTGAATGCCTCAACCCAAGAAAAAGATCTGGCCTGGATCAATAAACAAAGTCAGGGATTTGATGTGGATCTAACTCATCAGGCTAATTTGGGAACCCTCGCAATCCAAGGTCCAGAATCGAGAGCCTTAGCCATGTCGGTCATGACAGAAAGCCGAAAGCGGTCTGCCAAGGACTTAGGCGTTTTTTTTGCAGCCCAGGTTGATAATTGGTTTATTGCCAGAACTGGCTACACTGGAGAAGACGGTTTTGAAATAACCATACCACTGAGTGACTTAAAGCAATTTTGGAATGACTTGATAGCTGCCGGTGTTGCTCCTTGTGGATTAGGCTCTCGCGACACCCTACGCCTCGAAGCCGGTATGAATCTTTATGGCTCAGATATGGATGAAACGATAAGCCCACTTCAGGCAAACATGGCTTGGACGGTTGATCTGAAGGATACTGAACGTCATTTTGTGGGTAAAGCTGCTATGGTTGCTGAAAAAGAAGCCGGCGTGAAAATGAAATTGGTTGGACTGGTTCTCCAAGGTAAGGGCGTTTTACGAGGACATCAGAAGGTCGTTATCCCTGATGTGGGCGAAGGTGAAATCACCTCAGGTACTTTTTCTCCCACCCTAAAGATTGGTATAGCCTTGGCAAGAGTACCCGCGGCTACTTCAGACACGGCTTTTGTTGAAGTCCGCAAAAAGCAGTTGGCGGTAAAGGTCATCAGACCCGGCTTTGTACGTAACGGTAAACAGGTCTTTTAAGCAATTTGACAGTAATGTTTTATATGTCCCATTTTTTACAATCTATTAATGAGAGGAAATGTAGATGAGCGAAATTCCAAGTGAGTTAAAATATACTAAAGAACACGAATGGATAAGACTCGATGATGAAGGTACCGTTGTGGTTGGTATCACCGATCATGCTCAGGAATTACTGGGTGACATGGTTTATGTTGAGCTACCAGAAGTGGATGATAGCGTTGCAAGTGGTGATGAAACCGGTGTGGTCGAATCAGTGAAGGCGGCTTCAGATATTTACGCACCTATCTCTGGTGAGATAGTTGAAGTTAATGAAGAACTTGCCGATGCACCTGAACACGTCAATGCTGAACCCTATGACTCAGGTTGGCTATACAAAATGACAGTGGGCGATGAGGCTGATCTAGATGAGCTTCTAACAGCCGACGAATATGCTGAACTTATCGCTGACGAATAAATGCTCTTAACAGCAGGATTAAATTGATATGCCATTTATCCCCCATAGTGAAGCTGATATAAAACAAATGCTCGACACCATTGGCGTTAACTCCATTGATGATCTGTTTGACGAGATACCAGTAGAACTCCGTGCCAAGGGTTTAGACAAGGTGCCTGAGTCCATTAGTGAAATGGATTTAGGTAAAATGATGCAAAAAAGAGCCAAGCTTGATGCGGGTAACTTATGTTTTATCGGAGCTGGAGCTTATGAGCATCATATTCCAGCCGCTGTTTGGGATATCACCATGCGAGGCGAGTTTTTAACCGCCTACACGCCATATCAGGCTGAAGCCAGCCAAGGCACCTTGCAACTGGTCTATGAATTTCAAAGTAATATCGCTAATTTAACGGGGCTTTACGCAGCCAATGCCTCTTTATATGATGGCGCAAGTGGTGTTGCCGAGGCTGTGTTGATGGCGGTACGTGGTAATCGTAAAGCTAAAACTCGCCGCGTGCTGATCGCTGGAAGTGTTAATCCTCGTTACCGAGAAGTTGTTGAGAGTATCGTTAAATCTCAAAATATCGAAATAATTACAATCCCTTTTAATGAGCAAACCGGTGTGATTGATATTGCAACACTCAGTCAATATGAAGACGATACTTACGCCGCACTTATTATTCAGCAGCCTGATTTTTTTGGCAACTTAGAACAGGTTGATGAGCTAACAAACTGGGCCCATGCCCATAACAGCTTGTTAATTGCTGTGTTAAATCCTCTTGCCTTATCGGTGCTAACTGCTCCAGCTGATTGGGGTGAAAAAGGCGCTGATATAGCCGTAGGTGATGGTCAACCCCTAGGCGTTCCCCTTGCCTCTGGTGGTCCCTATTATGGTTTTATGGCCTGTACTAAAGCCTTGATAAGACAAATGCCCGGTCGAATTATCGGCAAGACAGTGGATCTAGATGGCAAGGTCGGTTATACACTCACGCTTCAAGCCCGCGAACAACACATTCGTCGAGCTAAGGCCACTTCAAATATTTGTACCAATCAGGGCCTAGCAGTTACAGCTTCAACCATTCATATGGCTTTACTTGGCGCCGAAGGTCTGGAGAGAGTTGCAGCAGCTTCAATGCATAATACAGAAAAACTAGTGCAAAAGTTAACCGCCATCGAAGGTGTTGATTTACTCTACTCAGGTCCTCGCTTTCACGAAGCTGTGTTAAGTTTTGATCGCTCAGTTGATCAGGTGTTAGAACAACTAGCCGATAAAAATATCCTTGGCGGCTTCAACCTTACCAAGGATTATCCTGAGCTTGGACAGTGTCTTCTCATTTGTGCCACTGAGCTTCGAGATGACGATGATCTCGATATTTATTTTGGTGCACTTACTGACATCATGTCTGCTTGATTAGAGGATCCTAGAAAATGTTAATATTTGAAAAATCACACAAGGGTCGTAGAGCCACAGCCCAGTCACCGCAAGTTAAGCATTCATTATCCTCAATTCCAGAGCAGTTTCGACGTAAGCAACCGGTGGATCTTCCTGAAGTTTCAGAATTGCAAGCGGTGCGACATTACACCAAGCTATCTCAGAAGAACTTCTCCATTGATACACATTTTTATCCCCTAGGTTCTTGTACCATGAAGTACAACCCTCGAGGTGTGCAAAAGTATGCAATGATTCCGGGAATTATTGACAGACACCCCCTAGCACCGGCATCTAAGAGCCAGGGTTTTTTAAGTTGTCTGTATGACTTACAGGAAATTCTTAAGGATGTAACGGGTATGTCAGAGGTCTCTCTAGCACCCATGGCAGGAGCCCAGGGAGAGTTTGCTGGCGTTAGAATGATTAAAGCCTATCATGAGGCTCGTGACGATCATGCAAGAACAGAAATCCTAATCACTGATTCAGCCCACGGTACAAACCCAGCCACAGCCGCCATGTGTGGTTATAAAGTGAGGGAAATTCCCACCAATAAAAATGGCGACGTGGATATTGATGTCTTTAAAGAAATGGTAGGACCACAAACGGCTGGCATTATGATGACTAATCCATCCACCCTTGGTGTATTTGAGAAAAATATTAAGCTCATTTCTACTATCGTACATGATTCAGGTGGCCTGCTTTATTATGATGGGGCCAATCTTAATGCAATTCTTGGTAAGGTTAAGCCAGGGGAAATGGGTTTTGATGTCATGCACATGAATTTGCATAAGACCTTTGCCACGCCCCATGGTGGTGGCGGACCTGGAAGTGGCCCCATTGGCATTAATCGACGTTTGCTGCCTTATATGCCTAGCCCTCACGTTAAGCGTGAACAATTAAAAGATGGCACCTATCACTATGACTGGACAGGTAAAGATTCTTGTCCCGAAAGCATTGGTTACCTCTCAGCCTTTGGTGGCAACGCCGGTATTTTAATACGTGCTTATCTTTATGCTCGTCTACTAGGTCGTGAAGGTCTGACAAGAGTGGGTGAATATGCAACCCTGAATGCCAATTATATGATGGCTTTAATGATGCAAGCGGACTTCCAAGTTGCCTTTCCACACAGGCGTGCAACCCATGAGTTCATTGTAACCTTGAAACGTCAGGCTAAAGACTTAGGTGTCAATGCTATGGATTTTGCCAAACGGCTTCTTGATCTTGGTTACCACGCTCCAACGACCTACTTCCCAATGCTTATTCCTGAGTGTTTGCTCATTGAGCCCACTGAAACGGAAAGCAAGAATGATATGGATGGCTTTGTGGCAGCCATGGAGCGGATCTTAGCTGAAGCAACTCACAGCCCTGAACTAGTCACTTCAGCTCCCTTCACCCTACCAGTAAAAAGATTGGACGATGTCAGAGCCGCAAGAGAACTTGATATCGCTTGGGTTAAAGCACTCGATTAAAACGACGCTTTATTAGAGAATATTAGTTAAAAGAGCCGCTATAGCACATAGTAGCTCTTTTTTTTATGCAAAGGATATGTCGTTATTTTAATGTTTGCAGCATAAAGTGCTGCAAAAAACCACATTTTCAAATTTTTTTCAAATTTTTTTCCTAGCCAAATATGCACATATCTATGTGATTTATAACAACTTTCTCAAGTTTTACATTAGAATTACAGTTTAAGTCATTGAAAAGGCACTTGTTTTAGTAACTAAAAAGAGTGTAGCATTTGATGCAATTCCTAGGAAAATGGATTTTCTTATGGAATTGCTAATGATTGTCAATAACTAATAAAATAACAAAAATCGTTTTGGCTAGTCCAATGGAATTACGGATAGTTAAATAAAGTGCAAAACTAATTCTTGGATGAGTCAATGTTAACTTTAGCAGATATATTAACGTCACAAGTAGACTGTTTAAATCCTGAAGCAGATCTCCAGACTGCTTTTCGAACCCTCACTACTAATAATTATTCCTGTTGTGTTGTAGCTGCAGAAAATAGAATCCCCCTAGGCATTCTCACCGAGCGGGACTTGGTGCAAATTATCAGTAGAAATGGTAGCTCAAGAGAGTTGATGTCTGAATCAGTCACTGAGCATATGGTTTCTCCGCCTTTTACTTTGCCAGGTGATACCTCTTTAGAAAATGCACTGAATTTAATTGAATCGAGAAATCTTCGATATTTATTAGTGACTGAATTAAATGGCACCATTGCAGGAATTGTTACCCAGACGGATATGGTTAAAGCCTATATGAGAATAATGCGTAATCATTCAGCAGGTCTTGAAGATACAATTTATCAACGCACCGAACAACTGGAAACGGTTAACAAAAAACTTGTCACCTTGTCCCTAGTTGATCCCCTAACAGGACTTGGAAACAGGCGTGCCTTAGAGGTGGATATCATGAAGATCCACGCAGCAGGTATTCGTCATCGTCGAGCCTATTCCGTCACTTTGTTCGATATCGACTATTTTAAAAAGTACAATGATCACTATGGACATCAAGCAGGCGACCATGTTTTAGAGTTAGTATCTAGCCATTTTCGTAAATCCATTAGAGAAGCGGATGCTGTTTTTCGCTATGGTGGCGAAGAGTTTCTTATGATTATGCCCGATACTGATGTTGATGAGGCTCTGGCAACCGTTCAACGCATTGTTACGGGACTCTCTGATCTTGAAATCCCACACCAAGATAGTCCTTTAGAGTTTTTGACCACCAGTGCTGGTATTGCGAGTTCTCACCATCAAGGACAGCGACTTGCCAGTTGGAGACAAGTGGTTGAACTAGCTGACGAAGGCCTGTATGAAGCTAAAAAGTCAGGTCGTAATCAAGCTTTTGTAAGTGTACGAAATACTCTGAAAGCGGTAAATTAATAAAAATATTTTATTTTCCCTTCTCCGGATAAATATACCCGTTCCACCTCAAATATGACTGTTTCTAGTCATGCTGTAATATGTAGCTTGAGGTGGAACGGGTATATACCACAGGCAATTGCGGGTATTGTTCCCTAGTTGAGCTATTAAGCGGTGATTAATTTTATTATCTCAGGTACTATCTGTGTTTTCGAGTTCTAGAAAGTCAAAGAATCTATCAAAGGTCGATTCATTTCTTAATAAAGATAAGCAATATTCATGTTCGAGTTAATCAATAAGAAAACCTATAAGCTACTATTTATTATAGCTGCCTTGCTATCCTTAGTCGTCACTTTAAGCGTGGTCTCAAAGTCGGTAGGTGTTCATCTAATTAATGATAAACTTGGTCATGCTCTGATGTTCTTTTTTCTAGCTTTTTTATGTTCCCACTCGCTTGGAAGTAAATTTGGTTATAAGGCTATTATTGGCCTAGCAGTATTTGGATTGGTCATTGAAATAATTCAGTATTTCTTACCCTGGCGAAGCTTTTCTGTGTTCGACTGGCTAGCGGATCTAGTCGGTATTATTTCCTATGATGTGATCCATCGCATGAAACGGCGTTATTTACTTAAAAAGCTACTTAAAAAAAGCTACCGACAACCCGATCAAAGTAAAGGCGAGGAAAAAGAGAATGTTTAATTATTCTGTGATGCCGGGATTTTCAGATACCGATGCCCTTGGTCATATTAACAATACCCGTCTACCCGTTTGGTTTGAAAATGCACGGAATCCTATCTTTAAAATATTTACACCCACTCTTGATATCAATAACTGGCCGCTTATTCTTGCAAGAATTACCGTTGATTTTAAACAACAGTTATACCTTGATCATCTGGTGGAGATAAAAACCTACATCAGTAAAATTGGCAACTCCTCTTTCACTGTCACTCAACAAGCTTGGCAGAGTGGCGTTTGTAAAGCGGAGGGTGATTCAACAATGGTTTATTTTGATTATGTCTCGAAAAGTTCCCGCAGAATTCCTGATGATATTCGAGAAACCTTAGAACAACATCTGATATCTTAATAATCTAAATATGCTGGTATACTAGAGCAGTAATAACTAATAGATAAAAACTCATAACAATATTATATAAGACAAAAAAGCTTGGTAAGCATAAGGAAAGCCTAGATGAATAATTTTTTGAAAATAACATTGCTAATCATTTTATTAGCTGGAGGAAGTATGACAACTGAAGTAAAGGCAGCTGATAATAGTATTGCTGCACCTGAAAATGTAGCTGCAGCACCTGAAAATGCGGTATTAAGTACAACAGGTCTTGCATCTCAAGTAATAAAAGCTGGAACAGCAACTGAACACCCCTCTGCTGAAGATACCGTCACTGTTCATTATACGGGTTGGACAACAGCTGGTGAAATGTTTGACAGTTCCGTGGCTCGAGGAGAGCCAACATCTTTCGCTTTAAATCGTGTCATTAAAGGTTGGACTGAAGGCTTACAATTGATGGTGGTGGGTGAACAGCGTCGCTTCTGGATCCCTGCAAACCTTGCCTATGGTGAGAACCCCTCTAATGGAGCACCAGCAGGCACGCTGGTGTTTGATGTTGAGTTACTTGATATTAAAAAAGCGCCTGAAGCGCCAAAAACTCCAGAAGATGTTGCTGCTGCACCAGCTAAAGCAATGGTTACTGACAGTGGTCTAGCATCACTTGTGCTTAAAGCAGGGACACAAACAAATCATCCAACTGGTGTGGACACCGTCACGGTTCACTACACGGGTTGGACAACAGACGGCAAATTATTTGATAGTTCTGTCATGAGAGGTCAAACAATTTCTTTCCCATTAAACGGCGTTATCAAGGGTTGGACAGAGGGATTACAATTGATGGTAGTGGGTGAGAAGCGACGCTTCTGGATCCCTGCAAACCTTGCCTATGGTGAAAATCCAGCGCCAGGAGCTCCAGTAGGAATGCTAGTTTTTGATGTTGAGTTGTTTGACATCAAAAAAGCCCCTGCAGCTCCAGAAGTTCCTGAAGATGTTGCTGCAATTCCATCTTCAGCAACAACCTCTGCTTCAGGCCTAGCTTCAAGAGTCTTGTCAAAAGGAACGGGTACCGCACACCCTACCCTAACTTCAAATGTTGAAGTTCACTATTCCGGTTGGACACTAAAGGGTGAAATGTTTGACAGTTCTGTGACTCGAGGAGAACCTATAACTTTCCCTCTTAATCGTGTTATCAAAGGTTGGACCGAAGGTGTTCAATTGATGGTGGTGGGTGAAAAACGTCGCTTCTGGATCCCTGCAAATCTTGCCTATGGTGAAAATCCTGGCAATGGAGCTCCCGGTGGTATGTTGGTGTTTGATATTGAACTCCTAGAAATAAAATAAACAATCTCTGTAAAGCGACCGGTAACTTTCTTACAAGTTACCGGTCTTTTTTTACCTATTAATTAAGTTCTTTTCACCCCTCACAATCAATAAATGTCACTGGTTTAGCAATCCTAGGATCCCTAGACTCTTTTATCTGATATAAAAAGGTTCGACAAATTCGAGGGAGAGCATGGATGCCTGACTTAGAAGAAAAAGAAAATTGCTATTTAATTTCCATTGAAACAACTAATCGAGATGCTTTGTTTGATTGTTATCGTGATTATTTGGTGTTTATGAGCTTGGTGAGAGATGGGGTGCGAAGTTGTGAGTTTAAAGTGTATGGGTTTTGTTGGTTAAAAAAACAAAGTTTAATGCTTATTCAACCGAATAATAAAAGCCTTGGTGATGGCATTTTACGCTTGTTGAAACGTTATCATTTCTGGCTGTTACAAAGAGGCCCAACTACCACGGAATTTAAGTTACAAATTGCTCCATTAAAAAAAGCAAGTAGCGTGTTGGATTGTTTGCGATTTTTACATCAAAAGGCCGTGAATGAAAAAATTGTCGATGATGCCATGGATTACCATTGGCATTCACACCATGTCTACAGCGGCTTTTGGTCTGTTAATTGGTTGCGTATCGACTATGTGTTAGACAAGTTTGCAAGTAATCGACTGGTAGCTATGAACCGATTCAGGCAGTATATGTTAAATAGACATTGTGTTGATTTTAATCGTTTATTAGAAGTTGAGGACTGTAGCCATGATTATATATCCATTAACGCCACAACGAGTAGTTTAAGCTTCAATAAACAGTCTGTTGCTGAAGTTAACAGTCACTATCATCAATCCTTATTAAACAGAACAAGGATAGATTTCACAGCGACTGAATCTGGCCAATTGATCTGTATAAGTGTGGTTGCTAGAGAGAAATTAAGACTTATTAATTAGATAAAATAATGAAAAGTTGCTCCAACAAGCGTTACAATGGGCGACTTAATGATTCACAGTATTAGAAAAATAATAAATGACCATTCATCCTGATCAGGCAAAAAAACTATTAACCCTCGTTAGCAGAGCTTCTGTAGCAACAGCTGTATTTTTACTGTTGATAAAAGTTTATGCCTATTGGTTAACCAGCTCCGTTAGCATCATGGCTTCCATGTTGGATTCATTATTGGATATTGTAGCCTCAATTATAAACCTTCTAGCGATCCATATTGCCTTGACACCTCCTGATAAAGAGCATCCTTTTGGTCATGGCAAGGCTGAAGCCTTAGCCGGACTAGGTCAAGCTACCTTTATTGCAGGTTCTGCTTTCTTTCTAATGTTTCAAGCTTATAACCGTATTCAAAATCCCCAACAACTTATGGAAATGGATGTTGGTATTGTGATTATGCTTATCTCGATATTTGCTACGGGTTTATTAATAGCCTACCAACGTCATGTCATTAGGCTTACTAACAGTGTTGCCATTCGCGCGGATTCCATGCATTACATGACGGATATGTTAACCAATAGCATGATCATTGTTGCACTTGTGATGGTCTGGTTTGGCTATGGTTGGTTTGATCCCGTTATGGCATTACTCATGGCTATTTATATCTTATATAGTGCTTGGCAGATAATTTGGGAATCGATTCAGTTACTACTCGACAGGGAGCTTTCTGATGAAATTCAACAATCAATTAGAGATATTGTTTTAAATGATAAAGATATTGAAGCAATTCATGAGCTAAAAACTAGAGAATCTGGCTTCACAAAATTTATCCAACTACATTTAGAAATGGATGGTTCCATGTCCCTCTATCAGGCCCATGTTATATCAGACAGGGTTATGGATGCCCTAACCAAAGCTTTTCCCGGTGCCGATATTTTAATTCATCAAGATCCTGTAAATGATGCTCCTGATCAGGCCGAACGTATTATTCGAGAAGACTAGTCCTTTATAAAAGTTGGAATGGCTATAAATACCGGTTCAGCTTCTGTTCAGTTAGTTATTGTTAAGCTGTCAATATCGAAAGTAGTGAGGGCAAGATGATGAAACATTTATTGATATTTTTAACCGCTTTAAGCGTATCTATACCAGTTGATATAATGGCCAAGGAACGTTCTGGCCATAGGGAAACTAAAAGCCATAGCCATAACAAAGCTCAACGACAAGACAAGAGCCATAGACAATCTAAAGCACGACAGCCTACAATTCAAAGAGAATCTAGTTTAAGGCGTGAGAGCAAAAGCAAGAAGAGAGTTTATTCTGATGAAAAAAACACTCGAAAGTTTGTTTTTGATAATGGTAACAAGAACCAAAGACGTGCAAATAATCAGACTAGGTCTGAGTTTAAAGACAGAGATAACAAGTCCACTAGACAGCAGTCTTCACGCAAACATTCGAATAACCACTCGGCTAGTCGATCAAACTACAAGGCGCGCAAGGATGCCCGACACTACTCAAGTGATTATCGAAATTATAACAAACGTAGAGTCAGCGATAATCAGTATTACCCTCACTCTACTAAGAGGAAGCACCGCAGTCATGACTCTAGACCGAGCCGGGATTATATAAACCGCAATCAACACAGAAGGCATAGTAACAATCACTATAATGATCATTATTACTATAATAATAGTCATTACAGAGGTTCTCATCGCTACGGCAATTGGTATTCAGGACATGGACATTATCATTACAATTATCGATACCGTAGCAGTTATAATCCCTATCAGTGGTATGGCGACTATTACTACCAATCATATTTTGATTGGAGATGGAATCAAGGAAATCAAGTAGGTTCTTATTATAATAACTATAACGATCCCTACTACTGTCCCGATGGATTTACACAATTTGTCTCTAGTATTGCCATAGGCGCCTTGATTTATAACTGGTAAACTACCGTCAACAAGAGAGTAAAACTAAAGACCAGATAATCTCTGGTCTTTTTTATGCTTGTATTTAAGAGATCTAGGGGTTATATTGCGACTTATGAAACGAATAAACTTTAACGCCCAGACGATTATTACCTCAATTACCAAGATGATTATTCATCCCTTGGTCATTGGCTGATGCGTTAATTAAAAAAAACATTAAAAGCCCGTGACTCTCTAGAAGATTCACGGGCTTTTTCGTATATAGGCTATAAAAAAGAGAAAGAAAATGAAAGTTTTAAAATTTGGTGGTTCTTCCCTAAAGGACGCCTTAAGATTTGTGCAGGTAGCAAATATTGTTAAGCAGTATTCACAAGACTCCTCAGTTGCAACTGTTTTATCTGCTCCTAAAGGGATTACTAACAATTTGATTGCTCTGACAGATGATCTTGAAACCTTAAATGATGAAAGCCTTAGTGCACAACAGAACTGTATTGAGAAAAAATTGCAGAAGATTTTAAATGATGCTTATACAATTTGCCCCAGCATTAATAAAGAACATACATTACTGCAGTTTAAACAACTTATTTTGAGGTTGAACAAATTAAGTCAAGGTGCAAAACTACTTGATCATTGTCCCGCTACAACTCTTGCTGAAATTATCAGTACCGGTGAGAAATTTAGTGTTCTGTTGCTCGCAAGCATTCTAGAAACTTTAGGCGAGAAAATCTCTTTTATCTTCCCGGAAAAGTTTTTAACCACCGACGAGAACTCAATAGAGCCTATCGCTGATTTGGTAGTATCAAAGAAAAAATTTCAGCAAACGTATAATGACCTAGCTAGGGTTTCATTCATGCCTGGTTTTTATGGTGTGAAACCCAATGGAGAATTTACTACTCTGGGACGTAATGGAAGTGACTATTCTGCAGCTATTTTAGCCGTGTGCATAGAGGCCGAGATTTGTGAGGTCTGGACAGATGTAGATGGTGTTTATAATTCTGATCCAAATCTAATTAAAAGTGCCAAGCTTCTAGAAAAAATGTCATATCGAGAAGCCATGGAATTGTCTTATTTTGGCGCTAAGATATTACATCCAAAAACTATTTTACCCCTACTGAAGTTCGATATACCTTGTCGCATTAAAAATACCTTGTCTCCAGAAAAAGCAGGGACACTCATCTCCAGTGAATCAAGCTCCAATGAGCTTATTAAAGCTGTGACCAACTTACCTGATGTGGCTATGGTGACAGTTTCTGGTCCTGAAATGCGCGGTATGGTTGGTATGGCAAGTCGAGTTTTTTCGGCCATCAGTCAGGCTGAAATATCAGTGATCATGATTTCCCAATCATCCGCTGAATATTCAATTAGTTTTTGTGTACCCGGTGAGGAGGCTGCGGCGGCCTTGAAATGCCTGAATAAGGAATTTCAATTAGAACTTAAAAATGATCTGCTGGAAGAGATTAATATACGACCTAAGTTAGCTATTATTACTTTAGTGGGCGATAGAATGCACCATCAAAGAGGCATTGCTGCAAAATTCTTTGCAGCCTTGTCCCAGGCAAGAGTTAATATTATAGCCATTGCTCAGGATTCATCAGAAAGGAGTATCTCAGCTGTGGTACGGGCAAAAAGAATAGACGATGCTGTAAAAACTTGCCATCTTAGTCTTTTTTTCAATAAACCCACTATCGATGCCTTTATCATAGGTTGTGGAACCGTGGGTAAGCAATTAATACATCAAATCCATAAACAACAAAAATGGTTGGCTGATAAAAATATTACTCTCAATCTAGTGGGTATAGCCAACTCGAAACAACTATTGCTTGATAAAGATTCCATAGATTTATCTCGTTGGCAGAAAGCCTTAAAATCCTCAACTGAAAAGCTAGAACTTTCTACCTTAAAAACCTTTGTTGCTGAAGCCCAATTAAGTAATCCGGTCATTATCGATTGCACTAGCAGTGAAAGCATAGCCATGAAATACAATGATTATTTGTCTAATGGATTTCATGTTGTTACTGCCAATAAAAAAGCTAACACAGCCGACTATGCTTATTACTGTCAGTTAAGAAAGACGTCAGAGCTTCGACAACGTCACTTCCTATATGAAACCAATGTTGGAGCCGGTCTACCAGTAATCGATAACCTGCAGGGATTACTAAGAGCTGGAGATGAGCTGCTACAATTTGAAGGCATATTATCAGGTTCCCTATCCTATATTTTTGGTGAAATTCATAAGGGCCTATCCCTTTCTGAAGCAACCTCAAAAGCCCGTGACTTAGGTTATACCGAACCCAATCCAGCAGAGGACTTAAGTGGCCTTGATGTAGCACGAAAAGCCTTGGTGATTGCTCGTGAAACAGGGCTGGAACTAGAATTAGAGGATATAAATGTAGAAGGGGTGGTGCCAGCTGAACTTGCATCGATTACAGATCCCGAGGAGTTTATGGAAAAATTACCAAGCTTTGATACGGACTTTGCTAAAAAACTTAAGCAGGCACAAACTAAGGGACAACTACTCAGATATATTGCCTCCATTGAGGGCAATGAAATTAAGGTGGCTATCCAAGCGGTGGACCCCGTCCATCCTCTGAGTGCTGTCACTAATGGTGAGAATGCGTTGGTCATGCATACACGTTATTATCAACCTATACCCTTTGTAATAAGAGGTTATGGTGCTGGTGCTGAAGTAACTGCGGCAGGCTTATTTGGTGATTTGTTAAAAACATTACCCTTAGATCCTGAACATTAATCAACATCTTAGATGTTAGACTAGAAAAGATAGAAGTAGAGAAAGATATGTCTGTAAAAGTTTTTGCCCCTATATCCATTGGTAATGTCAATGTTGGATTTGATATCCTTGGTTTGGCCGTTGCGCCTCTTGATGGAAGCCTAATTGGCGATCTTGTTGAGGTGAGTAAAGCTGACTCTGTTCAGCAAGAAAATAATTTATTAGTCAGGGGAACCCACTGTGATCGATTGCCATCGGATAAAAAACAAAACATTGTTTGGCAATGTATATTTGCTTTTAACCGAGCGCTTAAGAAAGTTCATAAGCGCTGCGTTTTTATTAATATGATCCTTGAGAAAAACATTCCCAACAGTAGTGGTTTAGGTTCTAGCGCCTGTTCAGTTGTTGCAGCAATTTATGCACTCAATGAGTTTTATCTTAGACCCTTTAATGAAAAGCAATTGTTAGCGTTAATGGTTGACTTAGAAGCTGAGATAAGCGGCTCTCGTCACTATGATAATGTGGCGCCCTGTTATCTGGGTGGGCTACAGTTAATCATTGAGACTAAAGATAAAGTTTCACAGGCCTTGCCAATTTTTGACGACTGTTTCTGGGTGTTAGCTTATCCCGATGTCATTGTGAGTACTAAGACTGCCAGAGAAATTTTACCTAAAACTCTAGATATAAAGACAGCGGTAGCTTATGGTCAAAAAATAGCTGGTTTTATTGACGCCAGTTATCGACAGGACAAGCAACAGGCTTTTGAGTTACTTGAAGATGTTATAGCCGAGCCCTATCGAAAACACCTTTTGCCAAACTTTGAAATGGCTAAGAAGATCTTAATGTCATATGGCTGTTTGGCTGTGGGTATTTCAGGCTCTGGGCCAACCTTGTTTGCTGTGACCGATGATATGGTAATTGCAGAGAAAGCACAGCTATGGTTGGAGGAATATTATATTCAAACCGATCAGGGATTTGCTAAGATTTGTAAAATTGATTTAACTGGTACTCGGGTGGTTTAGGGTTTGTGCTTAGCCGAGGTGATATCTAGTTATTCCACAGGGCGCCGCAAGTACTTCCCTGTAGGCTTCGCTGCTGCGTCCTGCAGCAGAGACCAGAGGAATAACTAGATATCACCTCGGCTCATCCAGCAATGATGTGGCGTTTGGGTTTAGTGGATATTGATATTAATTAAAATCATTTAAAAAGAGAGTTTTTATTGTGAAATTTTATAACTTAAAAGATGGAACACAGCTTGTTGATTTTCAAACTGCGGTGCGTACTGGGCTTGGTCGTGATCAGGGATTATTTTTTCCTAAAAAAATTCAGCCCCTCGATAATATTGAAGAGCTTTTGGAGTTATCTGTTCATGAACGAAACTTTCAACTATTAAAACCCTTTGTTGCCAGTAATCTTAATGATCAACAGTTAGCAGATATCATTGAAAAAACCTTCGCTTTTCCCGCTAAGCTTGTGGGCATTAATAAATCTGATGAAGCTGATACTGAATACTGCTTGGAATTATTTCATGGTCCTACCTTAGCCTTTAAAGATTTTGGCGCAAATTTTATGGCTAATTGCTTGAGTAGCTTTGACCTTGATGCCGAGTCAGCCTCGAAGAAGATTACTATTTTAACCGCTACTTCAGGTGATACGGGTGCAGCTGTTGCCGAGGCATTTTATGGTCTTGATAATATTCAGGTGGTGATTTTGTTTCCCAAGGGTAAGATCAGTGATTTGCAGCAAAAAATGTTTACCACCCTTGGTGGAAATATACATACACTAGCGGTTGAGGGCAGCTTTGATGATTGTCAGCAGTTAGTTAAACAGAGCTTTGATCATCCAGAGCTAGTAGAGGCTATTGGTTTAAACTCTGCCAACTCTATCAATATTAGTCGCCTGCTTGCACAAGTTTGTTATTACTTTGATGGCTTCTCTCAATTACCAAAATCGAAACGTGATCAGGTGGTTATTGCTATTCCTAGTGGAAATTTTGGTAATCTTTGCGCCGCTATCATCGCAAGGACTCTTGGACTGCCCATTAAACGCTTCGTTGCTGCGACCAATGTTAATGATACTGTACCGCGCTATTTGCAAACAGGAGATTGGGCGCCGAAAGCTACCATTGCCACCATTTCCAATGCCATGGATGTGAGTAAGCCGAACAATTGGCCGCGCATTGAGTATTTAATGGAGTCGGGTCAGTTTCCTGCATCAGATTTAAGTGGTGTTGCTGTTGATGAAATTAAAACAGCTGAGACTTTAAAAGAGATTTATGCCCAAGGTTACTTAAGTGAGCCCCATGCTGCAGTGGCTTACTGTGGATTGAAACAAACACTGAGTGAAGATGAAACGGGTATTTTCCTCGGTACAGCCCATCCTGCTAAGTTTCAAGAAACCGTTGAGGAAATTCTTGATATGGATATTTCCTTGCCACCTGAGCTTGCACAGTGTATTACCAAGCAAGACTTGTCTAAGTTTATAGATGCGGACTTCTCACAATTAGAAAGTTTTCTTTATCAGTTATAAAAACTCACTAACGTAAGTAGACTTAAAGGAACAACATAGGTATGGGGTTTTGAAAGAAAGTATAAAAGATCTTTCGAGCATTTCATTAAATCACCTAAAAGGCGTTGCTGCCAAGCAATGTGAGCGTTTGGCTAAACTGGGTATTTATAATATCCAAGATCTGCTATTGCATTTACCTTTACGTTACGAAGATAGAACCTTTCAAGTTTCCCTAGGGGCCTTAGCAGTAGGAATGGAGTGTGTGGTTGAGGGTGAAATTGAACTTAGTGAGGTGATAACAGCGCGAAAAAGGATGTTGGTTTGTCGCTTGAGTGATGGTACGGGGAGTATTGATCTTCGTTTTTTTAATTATTATCCAAATCAGAAAAATCAATTGGCAAGGGGCGTGAGGGTACGATGTTTTTCTGAGGTAAGGCGAGGTCGAAATCGACTGGAAATGATCCATCCTGAGTTTACGGTTATCCATGACAAGTCAGCGCCCTTATGCCAATCAAGTTTAACGCCTGTATACCCAACAACCGAAGGTTTGCGCCAATTAAGTTTGAGACAACTAGTTGGTCAGGCATTAAAGATTGCTAATTCCAGTAACCTCAGGGAATTAATAGCGCCTGATCTGTTGGCAACCATGAATTTACCAGCCATGCCACTGCTTGATGCCATAGCGTTCATTCATAACCCTCCTGCAACGGTTGATCAGATGTTGTTAGCAGAGGGACAACATCCATGCCAGCAAAGGCTGGTACTGGAAGAGTTGCTTGCCCATCAACTAACCATGCTGAAGTTACGCGTTGAAAATCAGAGTCACGGAGCTTATCCGTTGCCACCGAGTCAAAAAATTCTCAACAGTTTTCTTAATGATCTAACCTTTACTCCCACCAAGGCTCAGCTTAGGGTGAATCAAGAAATATCCCAAGACATTAAAAAGTCACACCCTATGATGCGACTGGTGCAGGGTGATGTGGGATCAGGTAAAACTCTGGTAGCCGCCATGGCCGCTATTCAAGCCTTGGGCTGTGATAAGCAAGTTGCCTTGATGGCACCCACTGAATTATTAGCTGAGCAGCATGCTGAAAATTTTAGCCAATGGATGGTCCCTCTAGGTTTTAATGTGGTTTGGTTATCAGGAAAAGTAACCGGGAAAGCTAGAAAACTAGCCCTAGAGGCAATCGCCTCAGGCGAAGCAAAAATGATAGTAGGTACCCACGCTTTATTTCAAGAAGCGGTAAAGTTTGAGTCCTTGGCGCTAATTATTGTAGATGAGCAGCACAGATTTGGTGTCCATCAACGTCTTGCTCTGCGAGAAAAGGGTTCTCAAGATGGCGTCTATCCCCACCAACTAATTATGACGGCTACACCCATCCCTAGAACCTTAGCCATGTCGGCCTACGCAGATCTCGATTGCTCTATTATCGATGAACTACCTCCCGGCCGTACTCCTGTCACAACCGTAGCCATGAGTGATGCCAGACGTCAGGACGTCATCGATAGGGTTAAGAACACTTGTCTACAACAGAAGCGTCAAGTCTATTGGGTATGTACTTTGATTGAAGAATCCGAAAACCTGCAGTGCCAAGCTGCGGAAGATACCCACCGTCAACTTAGTGAACAATTAACCAATTTATCCGTTGGTCTGGTTCACGGCAGAATGAAAAGCCCTGAGAAAATGCAAATCATGCAGCAATTTAAAGCAGGAGAAATTGATGTTTTGGTCGCAACAACGGTCATAGAAGTGGGAGTGGATGTACCCAATGCAAGCCTTATGGTTATCGAAAATTCTGAACGCCTTGGTCTAGCTCAACTACATCAGCTAAGAGGCAGAGTGGGAAGGGGTAGTACAGCAAGCCACTGCGTACTTTTTTATCATCCCCCCCTTTCTCATCACGGAAAACAAAGAATAGCAGCCTTAAGAGACAGTAATGATGGTTTCTTAATTGCCGAGAAAGACTTAGAACTAAGGGGCCCAGGTGAGGTGCTAGGTACTAGACAAACAGGTACAGCTGAATTTAAAATTGCCGACTTATACCAACATCGTAAGCTGCTCCCAAAGGCTTCAAAACTAGCCACCAAGCTACATCAGCGTCATCCAGAATTAGTCGCCCTGCTAATTGAACGTTGGCTAGGCGAGAAGGAAGAATTTGCAAAAGTCTAAACCCAGAAGGATGCTATTGTATCAAGCGTATGATATCTTCCCTCCCTATAAAACTTAGACCAAAAAGTGAAGAAAAAAACTATTATGAGCGACAAAACTGTAGTCCTAACCGGTATCACCACAACAGGAACACCCCATCTGGGAAATTACGTGGGTGCCATTAGGCCTTCAATAGAAGCAAGCTTAAACACAGAGGTTCAGTCATATTATTTCCTCGCTGATTATCACGCCTTGGTAAAATGCCACGATCCAGAACGGGTACATCAATCAAGCGTCGAAAATGCAGCGACTTGGTTGGCCCTAGGGCTTGATACGGACAATGCAATTTTCTATCGCCAATCCGATATACCCGAAATTATGGAACTAAACTGGATACTGAGCTGCATGACAGCAAAAGGTTTGATGAATCGCTCCCACGCTTACAAAGCATCGGTGGCAGAAAACACCGAAAGTGGCGAACAAGATCCCGACAAGGGTATCAATATGGGACTCTTCACCTATCCAACCCTCATGGCAGCTGACATCCTAATGTTCAATGCTCATAAGGTCCCGGTAGGAAAAGACCAAACCCAGCACTTAGAAATGACTCGAGTAATAGCTCAACGCTTCAACCATCATTTCGGCGAATATTTCATCATCCCAGAAATAGTTCTAGGTGAAGAAAGCGCTATTCTGCCAGGACTTGACGGCCGAAAAATGTCAAAGAGCTACAACAATACTATCCCATTATTTTTACCTGAGAAGAAGTTCAGAAAATTAATCATGAAGATTAAAACCAATTCTTTAGAACCAGGCGTGCCAAAAGATCCAGAAGGTTGCACCCTTTTTGCCATCTACAACTCCTTAGCAACTAGGGAAGAAGTAGCAGTGCTGAGAAACTGCTACGCCGAAGGCATAGCTTGGGGCGAAATGAAGCAATTCCTATTTGAATATTTAAATAATATCTTCAGTGGCCCAAGGGAAAACTATAATGCTCTGTTAGAAAACCCTACTGAGATTGAAACTATTCTCCTAAGGGGGGCTGAAAGAGCTAGGGATTACGCCTCACCCTTCATGCAAAGATTAAGAGTAGCAACGGGAATTAGGCCTCTAGTATAGATAATATGCAATTGATGCTGTAAAGTGTTCCGTAGGTCTGTAACTTGTCCGACCAGAGACAAGAATGGCTGTATCACTAAATCATTAAAAAAAACAAATAATCAACCTTGGGGAAAAGGGATGAAATTAAACACAAAAATACTACTTCCAATAGCTATCAGCATGGCGCTTTATGGCACCACAGCTATCGCTGAGGAAAACGAGAGCGATGACGACAATGATAACCGGATAACGGTAACTGCTCAAAAGCGTGTGCAACGCTTAGAAGAAGTTCCAATTGCCATGTCAGTTTTTCCTGCAGAAGAAATTGATCAAACAGGTGTTCAAGAGTTAAGAGATCTCGCCGGTATGATACCTAACTTATCAATATCTCAAGGTACTGACTTTGGTGCCAAGATATTAATTCGTGGAGTTGGTTCTAATACTCGAAATATTGCCTTTGACTCCCGTGTTGGTGTTTACCTAGACGGTGTATACCTTGGTCAAGGCCCTGCACTTAACCAAGATTTAGTTGATTTGGAACAGGTAGAAATACTACGTGGTCCTCAAGGTACTTTATTTGGTAAGAACACGGTTGCTGGTGCGATAAACCTTATCTCACAAAAACCCCATGATGAACTTGAAGGCAAGTTTACCATTAATGCTTCGAACTTTAGTGGTTTAGAATTGAAAGCTGCTGCTAACATACCGCTAAGCGATACGGTTTTTGCAAAAATTGCCGTTTCTTCACGTGAGCGTGATGGTTATATCCCGAATATTTATGAAGAGTCGATGATACCCACCACTATAAATGTAGTTGTTGACACAGACGGTGATGGCATACCCGACACTCCATTTTTCGGTCTTCCGCTTTGTGATACTCTCGGTGGAAGTACTCCTGCTGGTTGTGCTGCTGGACCTGTTGGTCCTGAAACAGCTCCTGATACTAGCAAGAAATTTAATAATCAGGACACCACTTCATACCGTGCTCAACTTCGATTTCAACCTAGCGATGATTTAGAAATCAATATCGCCATTGACGGTCTTGATTCTGATCGTATTCCTTTAATCGCTGTACCTAAAACAGAAACTTTTGGTGCAGGTCTAGATTATAACGCTCCGGGCCGACTCGAAGTGGCATATAGTGAAAATGGTTTTGAAAAACGTGAAATGTTTGGTGCTAATGTAACCATTGATTATGATTTCGGTGAAGATTATTCGTTTCGCTCAATAACAGCCATACGTAATTCAGAAATTGATTACTTTAGTGATACCGATGCTTCGGTGCTCGATTTTTTAACCGTACATTACATTGATGAATATAAGCAGAAAACCCAAGAGTTTCAGTTGATCTCTCCAGACGGTGAAGATTTTGAATATGTTGTCGGTTTATACCTTTATAAGCAAGATGCAAATACCATCAGAGATGCGGATGCTGGCCGTGCTGGATTCTTTTTTGGCATTCCAGGAGCTGCAGCATGCCAAGCGTTTAACCTCTTCGTCAATGACATAAATGGTGTTCCTCATTGTGGTGGCGCCTTCAACAGTGGTTCAGTTGATACAACATCTAAAGCACTATTTATGAGTGGTAGCTATCAGCTAGATGAACATTGGAAGTTAGGCTTTGGAGGACGATATTCTACTGAAACTAAAGATTTAGATTGGCGTTTAGATGGAACAACATCCGGTGCCTTTGGTATTGGTTCTACTGGACCCAATGGCTTACAAGACTCTAGAAAGGACACTAAGTTCTCTCCAACGGTGAGTATCAATTACGCCCTAACACCTGATGTTCAGTTTTATGCTAAATATTCCACAGGCTTTAAGTCTGGCGGATATAACTTAGATTTCATTACCCAGGCAGATTTAGACGTCGGTATTGAATTTGATTTGGAAGAATCAACCAGTTATGAACTGGGCTACAAGGCAAGCCTATTAGAAAACAGGCTTTCTTTAAATATAGCTTTATTTTCCATAACCTATGATGACTATCAAGTTAACCAATTCTTTAATTTAGGATTTGATCCAAACACTGGAACTCAGTTAACAGCCATTCGAATTACAAATGCAGCAGCAGTCAACACTGACGGTGCTGAAGTTGAAATGAAATGGAGAGTTAATGATGACTTTACCATCATTGGTTCAATGGGCTTTTTAGACGCGACATTTGATGACTTTCCAGGTGGTTTAAGCGAGTTATCTGATCCTGCTGATCCTCAAAGTCCTACTTTGAGTGTCAATGCTGCTGGCCAGAAATTACCCTTCGCATCTGAGTTTAATGCCAACTTAGCATTTCAATACTACTCAAGGATTGACTCACTTGGTGCTGATTTATTAATGCGTTTAGATATTGCCCATGTAGGTGAATACTTCACTCAAATTGAAAATGAGAAGACTTTAGATCTTAGCGGTCAACACGGCGTAATCTTCTCTATTGACTTGCCTAACTTTGGCGCTGCAACAACCATTGATTACGGCTTTATTGAAGCTAACACCTTATTACACGGCCGCATTGGTTTAATTACTGATGGTGCTTGGGAAGTATACTTATGGGGTAGAAACTTAACGGATGAAGATGCTTACACTAATGATACACGTGAGTTCTTTGGTGCTAGACAGTTTGTTCCTCAAGTTCCAAGAACTTATGGTCTTGAAGTTATTTATAATTTCTAATGTCTTAAGTTAGATGGTTTAAAGAAAAAGGAAGCTTAGGCTTCCTTTTTTGATGCTGGTAAAAATTCGCGGACATGATTGAAAAAAGGGCGCTTCATACTATAATCTTTAATATAACGACTACTTTTGAACTTATAGAACATAGAATATGAATAAAAACACCACTCAGAAAGACCATGAGCAGCAACTTGAACTGCAGATAGCCGAGTTAAAAAACGCCTTGAGAGTTTCTGAGGCTGCCTTGAGAGAATCTCAAGCTACTCAACAAAAAAATGCACTAGAGCTCGATCATACATCTCGGATATTTGAGTCAATAGTGGATCTTTCCCCTATTCCCATGATCGTTGCTAGTACCGAGGGAAGGCTGATTGCCTTTAACAAAGTCTGTTTAGAACAGTTAGGAATAGCCGATGCAAAAGCTGGTATGTTACTCAGTGAATTCAAAGACAACTTCAGCCACCTGGATAGTGAAGGTAAACCCCTATCTTTAGAGCAATTACCTCTATTACAATCCCTCAAAGGAAATGTTACCAAGAACAAGGAACTCTGTGTCATTAGAAAGGATGGAACTAAACGATGGCAAATTGCTAGCAGTCATCCAATTTATGACAAGGATGGTAATGTAATAGCGGGTTTTGTAGCTTTTCCAGATATCACCCAAAGGGTTGTTGCTGAAACCCTGTTAGCTCAGAGTGAAGAAAAATATAGAAAGATATTTGATAATGCCAACATATCTATTTGGGACGAGGATTTTTCTGAGCTCTATGATGCTATTGAAAAGTTGAGAACTGAGGGCGTAACCGATCTCCGAAAATATCTAGAAGATAAGCCAGATTTGGTGGAAGAGTTATCAGGAAAAATAAAAATAGATCATATTAATGAGGCAACACTGAGTCTTTTTGGCGTTGAAAACAGAGAATCATTTTTTGATCATATTCTAGAATTTTTTGGTCCTGATACCCTAGAAATTTTTAAAGATTCTCTTTATGCAATCTGGGATAAAAAGCCATACTTTCGTTCTGAAGCCAATTATGTATCCATCAAAGGAGAAGAAATAAAGGCAATTATTTCATATGTTATCCCTGAAAATCGTCAAGGGTTTTACAATGTGCCTGTGTCGATCATTGATATTACAGAATTTAAGTATCAACAGGATCGTCTTAATTCAATAGTAGATGCCTTGCCTGATTTAACGTTTGTCTTCGATGAAGAAGGCCTGCATCTTGAGGTATTAGTCTCTAAGGATGTACCTTTTTACAAGCAAGTGATGAGTTGTAAAGGTCAATTTATTCATGAACATTTACCGAAGGATAAAGCCGATTTCTTTGTTGATACCATCTCCAAAACATTAGCAAAGGGTGAAATGCAAGTTGTTGAGTATGAACTTGACTTACCCCGTGGCACGCGAAGTTTTGAGGGTCGGGTCTCACCCATGAAACATACCTATAATAATAAACAAGCAGTGGTGTGGTTGGCAGTGGATATAACTGAACATAGAAAAGTTGAAAAGCAGTTTCGGCAAGCACAAAAAATGGAGGCTGTGGGTATATTAACCGGTGGAATCGCCCATGAGTTTAATAATCTTCTGTCACCGATTCTAGGTTATACAGAACTACTTTTGACTAAGAAATCTGAAAGCGATTCAGACTATAATGGTCTCAATCAAATTTTTATTGCCAGTAATCGAGCAAAAATTCTGGTTCAACAATTACTTGCCTACGGTCGTCAATCCATGTCTCAGCGAGAATCAATTGAGCTGTCCAAGCTTTTAGAGGATGTTTTAAAGTTTCTAGTCAATACTTTACCAGCAAACATACGCATTCATAAGGATATTCAGCTTGATCTGCCGCTCATAGAAGGCATGCCAAATGAACTCCATCAAATCATACTAAATCTCTGTGTTAATGCCAGTCATGCAATGCCAGAGGGTGGTGATTTATACTTCACACTTGAGTGCAAAAAGCCACCTCAAGCCGTTGAAGGTAGGCTAGGAGATAAATCAGAAAAATTTATTTGCTTGACCATTAGGGATACTGGAATAGGCATGGACAAGTTTGTTGTTGAAAGGATATTTGATCCCTTTTTTACTACCAAAGAAGTTGGTCAGGGTTCAGGCCTTGGACTTTCTGTGGTTGAAGGTATTTTAGAACAACATAATGGTGCTGTTGAAGTAGTAAGTTCTCCTGGTGAAGGTTCAAGTTTTTTGCTCTATTTCCCAGTCTCACAGCAAGAGATTAAAGCAAAACAGTCCAGCTCCTCAGCTGTGTTAAAGGCTTCTGAACATATTTTATTGATAGATGACGATTCTTTGGTTTTAGATATTGCTAAAAACATGCTTGAAATGCTCGAGTATAAAGTAACGGCCATGACCGATAGTGAACAAGCCTTGGCGACCTTTGGTGACAAGTTAGATCAGTTTGACTTGGTTATCGTAGACTATGGAATGCCTAGGATAAACGGCAAAATCTTTGCGCAGAGAATTAAACAATTACGTGCAGATATCCCTATCATTTTATGTACGGGTTATGGTGATCTCATTGCAAAAGAAAACATTGCTCAATGGGGTTTGGACGATGTATTACTCAAGCCCTTCGCTTTTAAGGACCTCAGTGCCGTTGTAAGTAAGGTTTTAGCCTAGTTATATTTTTAATGAATCAGTCAAATAGTCCTTTTATTACTCAAATAGCCATAAAAAGAGATCATAAGCTATTGTTATTAAGGAAATAAAGTTGACAAAGCTATTAATCTGTTTATAATTCGAGCAGCTTGTAAGTACGACTTATATTTATGCACAATTTCGATGCTCCATTGTAGTACCTGATCCTGTTCTCATAAGTAATAGCAACACTTCCAGCAAAAACCGCCTAATGTTAGGCTTTATTACAAATGAAAAATAGGATTTATTATTATGTCTACTACTACTGGTACTGTTAAATGGTTCAACGAATCTAAAGGTTTTGGCTTTATTGAGCAAGAGAATGGTCCTGACGTATTTGCACATTTCAGTGCTATTACCGGTTCTGGATTCAAAACTTTAGCTGAAGGCCAAAAGGTTGAATTCACTGTTACACAGGGTCAAAAAGGTCCTCAAGCAGAGAACATTACAGCACTCTAAGTTTTTATAGAAAAGAATGCTTTAATTTCTTGGTCTAGGCCAAGAGCAGGAAAGGGTGGGCCTTAGGGTGTCACCCTTTTTTATTGCCTAGCTTTATCGTTGAATAACCCTTATTCCTTGTTCAATACTGTTACCCGGATGGGTAATGATATAATCATCAACATTCAAGCCAGTTTGTATTTCAGCGAAACGATCATTTTTTTGCCCTACCTCTACTTCCTGCAGCACAACTTTACCGCCAATAACCTTGAAAACGGACCAAATACCATTTTGACGAAATAGAGCTGATAAAGGGATTTTAATAATATTATCAACTTGGTTAATAATAATTGCTGCCTCAACTCGAAAAGCGTCACCCAGGCTTTGCCATTTTTCAATGGGATCGGTGAAACTTAAAATGACATTAACCCGTTGTTCCTCTACGCCAAGCGCAGATATCTTGGTAAAGCCAGATGGTTCAACGATCCTTACCCTTGCCCTAATGTCCTCAGAGCCACCCCAGCGTTTTATCAAGGCTTCATCTCCCACTTTAACCTTAACGGCGTTGGTTGAAAGCATTTCAATGTTAACTTCCAGATCAGCTGGATTGCCAATTTCAACCAGTGGTGTGCCAACGGGAACGATACTTTCACTCTTGTGTAGAATTCTTAATACTCTGCCATCAACAGGGGAATGTATACAAATTTGGCAATGCTGGTCATCTGAATTACTCAAGTCGCTTGCAGCAAGGGGTTTAATTAACCGAGCCTTTGCAACATCTAATCTTGAAAGCATTACTAGATGATTAGATTGGGTCGTTTCAAGTTCAGCACGAAGGGTTTTAATGCCCAGTTCAGCCCTCTCAATAGCTGACTGTGAAACACTGTGTTTTTCATAGAGCTCCTTAATGCGCCTGAATTCGGATAAATCAAATTCAAGTTGAGCTTGTGCCTGCTTTACTCTTGCATTGGAAAGGGCAAGAGCTGCTTGAGCACCTGTAACATCGGCCTTGGCTTGGATTTCACTACGTTTATCTAGAAACTGCGGATTAGCAGGGTACATATTGGCAATAATGGTTTTACCCGCTGTGACAAAGTCTCCGACCTCACTTTCAAGGCGAGTTATACGACCATCAATTGGAGTTGATACAATATAGATATCATGAATTCTCGTTTTTCCTTCACCTTCTAGGGTGACGAGTAAATCACCTTTTTGTACCTTAATTAAATCAACTTTTATTGCCTCAGGTATAAAAGCGAAAATTAATAAACCAAGGGATGTGATGCTTATGATGATTTTTAACACCAACTTAATTTGTTTTGCAGACATTATTCAACTCCTTTTTGAGCACTGACTAAGTCTAGCCCATCAACCTGCCGCCAGACTAGATAAAACGATAAAATGCTACTCATCAGCACAATCATTACAGCATAACCATAGGTGGCATTTTTAATATAAAAGGGAATACGAAATAATTCACTTTCCATAGAAGAGGTCATGGCTTGGGCTAGAAAATTACCAATGAAAATGCCAATAGGAATGGATAAAAAGGTTATAAATCCTAGTTCTCCAAACAATATATAGGCAACTTCACGTCTTGTGAGTCCAAGCACTCTTAGACTTGCAAGTTCTCTACCTCTTTCTGATAAAGCAATACGTGAGGTATTGTAGATCACACCAAAACTAATGAAGCTTGCGAAAACGATATTGATAGAGACCATTTTTAAGAGGTTTTCAGCCATGACGTCTTCAAATATTTGCCTTAACACTGAAACAATATTAAGTCCGATAATGGCCGGTATCTGCTTTAATTTTTTAAAGAGCACCTGACTAGAAAGTGGGTCAAGGCTAAGAGACGCACCTGTGATTTTCGGAGGTTCATCAAGAAGCCGATTAAGTTCATCAATATGTACATAGGCGCCGGTACCGATAAATTGGTGGGTAATGGCAACAACGGGAATATATAGTGTGGGTCTTTTATCAACAAGAATTTCGGCTTCAAGCACATCACCCACAGAAATATGAAGAATTTCGGCAAGCTTTTTGCTCATCACAAGTCCTTGTTTGGGTAGTGAAACAGCCTTCAATTGGCTATCGATAATCCGTCTTAGATCAGGATTTGCAACAAGACCTGTGATAGAACTGCGTTTAGAGTAGTTTTTATGTTTTAGCAGGGCTGATATATTTCGAGTGGGCTCTACACTTAACACCCCGGGCATGGCTCTTATTTCTTCTAAGGCAGTATAGGGTCTTGGTTCTACAAAGGAAAAATTTATGTCCTCTCGCTGGGTTTGATCGTATTGAACATCTATTAAATAATCCATGGAGTCTTTCATGAAGAAACTAAATATAAGAATAGATAAAGCTAAGCTCATTCCTAAGGTTGAAAGCATGGCCCTGACGGGTCTCCTTTCAAGCTGTCTGAGGATTATACGACTTAAAAATGATAACTTTGAATGAAGTCCCAGTCGTTCTAAAAGCGATTCCTTAAATTCTGTGGGGCTTTCTGGACGCATGGCTTCCGCCGGTGGTAATCTTGCTGCTCTTCGTATGGCAAATAAGGTGCCTAGGACTGCCGCTAATGTACAAAAGAACACTGAAAAAATCATAACTTGAGGGGAGAAGTTATATTTTAAAATAGGAAAATGAAAAAACTGCGTATACATTTTTGTCATTCCAGCACCCATCCAAGCGCCGAGGGAAAGACCTATAACTGCACCAAAGCCAGTGATGATTAATACCATCTTTAAATAATGAATTGATATTTCATAGTCACTATAACCAACAGCTTTAAGCATCCCTATTTGCTCACGCTGGGTTGTAATTTGTCTAGTCATAACAACATTGATTAAAAAGGCTGCGACACTTAAAAATATCAAAGGAGCGATCATACCCATGCTATTAAGCTGTTTTAGTTCATTGGTCACAAAAAAATGTGATATCTGTTCATCTCTTGCATAGGAAATCAAACCACCATAGGGTTTTAAAATGTGATCAAGCCGTTGTTCAATAAGCTGGATATTGGCTGAACGATCGGTTTTAATACTGATGTCATTAAAAGCCCCTTTCATATTAACAATGGCTTCTAGAGAGCGCCTGCTCATCCAAAAAATACCAAACCTTTTACCATCGGGCATAAGCGCACCGGGTGCTATGCTGTAAACGTATTCTGGGGACAAAACTACCCCTACAATTTTTAATTGCTGGGAGAGACCATTTGAGATAATTGAAATTTTGTCACCAAGGCTTAGTTGATGAGCATTAAAAAAACTTTCATCAGCTAAAATGGACTTTTCTTCATTGGGATAAAGCATACGACCAGAACGAAGATAAAGATTGTTCAGTAAGGGTTTCTGTCCATCAGGTAATGAAATAAGTTTGCCAGTAGCTGGCTCATTCATGGTTTGCATTTGCAGGGTGATACCGAAAACAACGCGACTTTCCACCACCGAAACACCGGGAATCTCAGCAATACGCTCCTTAACCGCCTCGGGTGCTCTTTTTAAAGAGGCAAAAACATCAGCGAATTGATAACGATCATAGTAGGTATCGCGAGTTAACTTTAAACTATCAAGCACACCAAAAGTGATGACATAAACTGAGATCCCCGCAGCCATCACCAGAATGATTGCAGATAATTGACCCTTGATATTCCAAGTATCCCTGAGTAATTTACGATTGAGAGCGCTTAGCATGGGCTTGAGTTACCAGCTGATTTGATCAGGTGTTTTACGCTGATCATTGACTTCCACATGAGTGATATTTCCGTCATTAAAATACATCACCCGATGAGCTAGTTCTGCAATGGATGCATTATGCGTAATGATAATACAGCTTGTATTGTAGCGTTGATTGACTTCAAGTAAGGCATCCAATACTACAGAACCTGTTTCACTATCTAGAGCGCCCGTGGGCTCATCACAAAGTAATACTTCAGGTCGCTTTGCCAGAGCTCTTGCTATGGCAACTCTCTGTTGTTCACCTCCGGATAACTGGGAAGGAAAATGTTTCGCCCGGGTCTCAAGTCCAACCGAAGCGAGTGCTTCTAGTGGATCCATGGGATTTGAAGAAATTTCAGTAACAAGAGCAACATTTTCCAAGGCAGTTAAACTTGGCACCAGATTATAAGCTTGGAAAACGAAACCAATATGTTCACGGCGGAACAGGGTTAGTTGATGGTTGGAGAAAGTTGCCAAATCCTCATTCTGAAAATATACATGGCCTGATGAGGGAATATCTAGGCCACCAATAATATTTAAAAAGGTTGACTTGCCACTACCCGAAGGCCCAAGCATCACGAGTATCTCACCTGATGGTATTTCAACGGTAACACCTCGAAGAGCATGAACTTCAGTCTCACCAGTGATATAGACTTTTTTCAGATCTTTTGTTGAAAAATTTATGGCTTTTGTTGTATTGGTTGTTGTCATACTTTTAATTCAAAATAAAGGTTAGTGTTAATTGAATTCTAGCTGAAAACTACTTAACAATGAAGACGGTTGTTTCTTTCGCCTGCTCAGCTAGAAAACATGCATCTTGAGCTAGAATGGGTATAGTATGCTTAGCGAGTAGTTTAGTTTCACTAAGCAAGATCAGTAAAAAGGAAATAATCAATTTTGAATGCCTGTCCATTATGCCGTAATAATCAAATTTTAGCAGAGTATCATCAAGATAAGCATAGAACTTATGTGCAATGTTCTCGATGTAAACTAGTGATTGTTCCAGAAGAATATTTACTCACTGAAGAACAAGAAAAAGCCCAATATGATCATCATCAAAATGACCCCACCGATAAGGCGTATCAAAAATTTTTATCGAGGACTTTTGAGCCTTTAATATTAAAAATATCGAAAATTTTAACCAAGGCAGAAGGCTTAGATTTTGGCTGTGGTTCAGGTCCTACAATCAGTGTTATGGCAGAAGCTCTAGGAATAAAAGTTAGTAATTATGATCTCTATTATTTTAATCACCCTGAATTATTAACAAAGCAATATGACTTTATAACCATGACAGAGGTAATAGAGCATATTGCTCAGGCAGATAATTTATTGCAGCTGCTGGATGGCCTGCTAAAGCCAAATTCAATATTAGCAGTTATGACGAAAAGAGTGATTGATAAGGAACATTTTAAGCAATGGCATTATAAAAATGATCCAACTCATATTAGATTTTACTCTGTGCAAACCTTTCAGTGGATTGCACAGCAGTTCAATTGGCAGTTAGAGATTATTGATCAGGATGTGGTGTTTTTTATAAAAAACAAACAACACTAAATAATATTTCAGGCTACTTTTAATATTAACTTACCAAAATTTTCACCTCGAAATAGCTTAAGTAATACTTCAGGAAAGTTTTCCAGTCCAACTTCAATATGCTCGCGAGATTTTAATTTACCTTCAGCAATCCAAGCTCCCATTTGTTGAGCGGCTGCACCGTAGTTGGCTGCATTGTCGAACACAACAATACCTTCCATTCGTGCACGGTTGACCAATAGAGATAAATAATTACTCGGTCCTTTTATTGCTGTGGTGTTATTGTATTGGGATATTGCTCCGCAAATAACTATTCTGGCTTTAAATCTTATTTGAGCCAATACAGCATCGAGAGTGTCTCCACCAACATTATCAAAAAACACATCAATGCCTTTAGGGCAATGAGTTCTAAGGGCTTTGCTGAGATCTTCTGATTTGTAATCTATAGCAGAATCGAATCCCAGTTCATCAACGAGGTATTTGCATTTGTCTTCGCCGCCTGCAATACCTACAACATGACATCCTTTTATTTTAGCAATTTGTCCAACCACTGAGCCTACAGCTCCAGCTGCACCTGATACTACCACCGTCTCACCTTCTTTAGGTTGTCCTGTATCGAGCAATCCAAAATAACCGGTAATGCCAGGCATACCTAAAGTACTAAGATAAAGAGGAAGAGGTGCTAGGTTTGCATCTACCTTGACTAATTCACTGACCTTGATGGCTACATACTCTTGTACACCTAGCATGCCATTAGCATGATCTCCCACTTCAAAGGCATCATCCTTTGACTCTATCACTACACCGATACCTCCAGCGCGCATTACTTCTCCTATCCCAACAGGAGCTATATAGGATTTCCCTTCATTCATCCAGCCACGCATGGCAGGATCAATGGAAAGGTAAAGAACTTTTATCAGTACCTGACCATCTTCAATGGTAGGAATTTCAGCAGAACTGATATCCCAATCTGATAGTTTAGGAAGTCCCACAGGGCGGTTAATGAGTTTGACTTGGCTATTTTGATTAGACATATTTGACCTAGGTTGATTGAATTAATCGAATATTAATATTCAATGTACAATTAATTGAAATAGATAGCAATTGCTGATTATACAACTTAAAAAGGTTTTAGGATTAGTAATCTAATCTGGTATTAAAAGTTCAATCAGATCTCCAATTTTGGCCAGATTCAATTCCCCAGCACAGTTACCTGAATTTGGTTTGCCATCACAATCATAATAATGAAGGTCACCTCTGATATAGGCTATTTCATCACTGAATAAATTTCTAAAATCAGGGGATAAATTTTTATTGTCTAGTATTTTCCTTAGGTTTATTTTTTTAGATTGTAGAGCCGCTAAAATACGTTGTTTCTTTTTACCTTTTGGGTTTTTATCAAGGGCTATAAATATTCGGGACAATTTGTAAGGGTCTTGCTTTTGCAAACCTAGTCGTTGAATATTTGAAAGGCAATCCACGGTTCCGGTGTTCTTTTTATGGACTTCACAATCATCAAATATTTTCTGTTGGTATGTTAGTGCATCCTCTTGCATAACATTGCTGATTGAAGCACTAAGCCTAGCAAAATTAATAGCAGCAGGTTTTGTTGCTGGTTCGACTGAAGAGGTTTGTATTGATGATGGTTTTTGCTTTACTGCAGCAATGTTTGTTTTACTAATTTCTTTTTTTAAAGTTATCGGTTTAGGCTCAGCTTCATCCACCTCAAGCTTATCTGGGACTGCTAATAAGCTTTCTACTTTAGGCAGTGGTTTTTTTAAGATATAAGCTCTTATCTTAGGCCCTGGGTTTTTAGTGTTGGCATCATTGATAAGAAGAGTTCGAGAGATTTGGTGGTAATAAATAAACAGCAATACAACAACATGCAATAAAAGGCTTACAGCAATGCTAACTTTAAAGGCTTTTGATTGTTGAGGCCCTTTGTTAGATAAAGTGTTAGAAAAAGTAGGGGATAAATTATTAGATAAAGTGGTAATTTTGGATTTTCCAAAGACTTAAGTAGTTCTTTCGAGGCTTAAAAAGATAAAAGGTTCAAAACAAAGTTGAGTAACATCTATAGAAAATGTAAAGATCTATAAGTTTGCGAACTTAAATGATAGCCTTATCGCTGCGGATTTCTAGATTTCTGATTGTTGCGATTGTTGTTACCTTGTGGGGAAGGTTTTGGATGACGAGAACGACTAGGCCTCTTATTATTACCCGATGGTTTGTTGCCTTTGGCATTAGAACCAGAGCGCTGTCCATCCATATGGCCGGTTTTAGGTCTCTTGGGCTTATTTGATTTAATAGGACGATTGTCTAATCTCGAAACAGGTAGATCATGAACTGGCTCAAACCCATCCACTAGTTTTCTTTCTAACAGCTGCTTAATAAGGCGTTCAATATCCTGGAGTTGCTTTATTTCATCGGCGCAAACAAGGGATACTGCCTGACCTGATGCGCCTGCCCGTCCCGTACGTCCAATGCGATGGACATAGTCTTCAGGAACATTGGGTAGATCAAAGTTAACCACCTGTGGCAAGTCATTAATATCCAAACCTCGTGCAGCGATATCCGTTGCCACCAAGACTTGAACCTTGCCCTTTTTAAATTCTTCCAAGGCCTTAGTTCGAGCATTTTGACTTTTATTACCATGAATAGCCTGAGATTTGATCCCCCTAGTCTCTAAAAATCGTGTTAAACGATTAGCGCCATGTTTTGTTCTCGAAAACACTAATACCTGATGCCATTGATGTTCTTTTATCAAATGAGTGAGTAGGGCAGACTTCTGTTTTTTATCTACTGGACAAATCCACTGTTTAACTGACTTAACCGTGGTATTTCTCGGGCTGACTGATATTTCAAGGGGATTATTAACCATACCCTTAGCGAGGTTTCTAATCTCCTGTGAAAAAGTTGCTGAGAAAAGCAGGTTTTGACGGTTTTTGGGTAAGGCATTAAGGATTTTCTTAATATCATGGATAAAGCCCATATCCAACATACGATCAGCCTCATCGAGAACGAGTACTTCCAAGGTATCAAATTTAATGGCATTTTGATTATATAAATCGAGTAGTCGACCAGGTGTGGCAACTAAAATATCGACACCTTTACGAAGTTTCATCATCTGAGGGTTGATCTTAACACCACCAAATACTACCGCTGACCGTAGGGGCAAGTACTTACCATAGGTAGCTACACTTTCTTGCACTTGAGCTGCTAGTTCTCGAGTCGGGGTTAATACCAAAGTTCGTACCTCATTAGCTCTGGCTAGTTTGCCCTTTGATAGACGCTCTAAAATCGGTAGAGTAAAACCAGCCGTTTTACCTGTTCCGGTTTGGGCGGCAGCCATAACATCCTGACCTTGTAAAATAGCAGGGATAGCTTGGGCTTGGATGGGTGATGGAGTGTCATATCCCTGTTCAGCAACAGCCCGTTGAATATCCGCTGATAAATCCATTTCAGCAAAGCTTTTGGCATTCGTTTTATTGGTATTGGTCATGTTTGATGCTTAGTTTTATTGCTCAATAATCGAGCGGGCGTGCAGTTTACAATAACTTCTCGAGGATCGCTATTAAATCAGATTTCTTTACATACTTTATAAACCAAAGAGGGCATAATTGTGACAAATAACGCTCTTTTAACCTGGAAGTAGCAATTCATGGTCAGTAACTAATGGTCAGTAAGATAATGGTCAATAACTAGTGGTTAATAAAGAATGACTCAGAAAATTAAACCCTTGGCTCTCATTATTTTAGATGGCTGGGGTTATAGTGAAGATCCAAAAGATAACGCCATCTTAAATGCCTCTACTCCCAACATGGATAAATTATGGCAAGAAGACTGTCATAGTCTTATTTCAGCTTCGGGTATTGATGTAGGTTTACCAGCGGATCAAATGGGTAATTCTGAAGTGGGGCACTTAAATCTAGGTGCTGGCAGAGTTGTTTACCAGGACTTTACGCGTATTTCTAAAGCCATTGATGATAAAGAATTCCAAACTAATGCAGCCTTAGTAGAGGCCATTCGACGGGTTAATCAAAAGCAATCAGCTTTACATATTATGGGGCTATTATCTCCAGGTGGTGTACACAGCCATGAACAGCATATCCATGCCATGATTGAAATGGCAGTTGAGCAGGGTGTTGAAAAAATTTACTTGCATGGCTTTCTTGATGGCCGAGACACACCACCACGCAGTGCTAAGGCGTCTATTGAGGGAGTCGAAGCTATTTTTGAGAAACTCGGTCGGGGTAGAATTGTTTCCTTAGTAGGTCGTTATTATGCCATGGATAGGGATAATCGATGGGACAGGGTTGAGCGTGCTTATAATCTTCTCACCATTAAGCAAGCTGATTACACTACCAATACCGCCCTTGAGGGACTTCAACAGGCCTATAATCGTGGTGAAAATGATGAGTTCGTATGTCCAACCTTAGTTGGAGAGGCTCTAGCCATAGAGGATGATGATGCCATTATCTTTATGAATTTTAGAGCTGACAGGGCAAGGGAAATTACTCGCGCCTTTGTTGATCAGGATTTTTCAGACTTTGTGCAAAAAAAGCGTCCAAAACTATCGGATTTTGTGATGCTGACCTCTTATGCTGAAACGATTGAAGCAAGTATTGCTTTTGAAAAGTTGAAGATCCCTAATGTATTGGGGGAATACTTACAAAACCAAAATCTTAAACAGCTTCGAATAGCAGAAACTGAAAAATATGCCCATGTGACATTTTTCTTTAGTGGTGGTGTGGAGCAGCCTTATGAAGGAGAAGATCGTATTTTAATCCCGTCCCCAGATGTTGCAACCTATGATTTACAACCAGAAATGAATGCTCCACTTCTGACTGACAAGCTCGTTGCAGCCATAAAAGTTGATAAATATGACTTAATCATCTGTAATTTTGCTAATCCAGATATGGTTGGACACACGGGTAATTTCCCTGCCACTGTTAAGGCCATTGAAGCCTTGGATATTTGTGTGGGTAAGCTCATATTAGCTTTAGATGATGCTAAGGGTGAATGTATCATCACAGCGGATCACGGCAATGCAGAAAAAATGACTGATCACATCAGCGGTCAAGCACACACTGCCCATACCTCAGGTCCAGTACCCTTTATCTATCATGGAAGGACTGCACAGATGCTGCATTGTGATGGCACCTTGTCAGATATTGCACCTACCCTACTATATTTAATGGGGCAATCAATCCCTGATGAGATGACGGGAAGAGTCCTATTGCAATTTACTAAAGATAAGCACTGAGAGCCTTATTTTGTCGTTAAAGTCACCCCAACTTTTTCTAGTTGCACTACTCACCACAGGACTTTTTTTAGCTGCTGATGTAGAAATACAGGCTGCTGACTCAGATGATTCAAGATCACAGAGACGGGAAGCCACCCAAAAAGAACTGAAGGTTCTACAGAAGAACATTAAGACACTTCAGACTAATCAAGCAAAAAATCGCTCCTCCTTGACCAAGGAACAAAAGGCGCTAAAACGTACCGATGTGCTCATTGGACAATCAAGAAAATCCCTAGAAAAAGCCCGCAGCAACTTGCGAAAAAGTCGCTCTAAACTAAAGGCCCTTAAGGCACAAAGGAAGCGATTACACAAAGATAAAAGTAACCAACAAGAGGCCTTATCCGATCAAATAAAGGCAGCCTACGCAGGAGGCAAACAAGAATATTTAAAAATGCTATTCAATCAGGAAGATCCGGCTAAACTCGGCAGGACCTTGGTTTATTACGATTATTTAAATAAGGCGAGGGCTGAAAAAATTCAGTTATTTAATACCACTCTTGAAAAATTGGCTCAAGTTGAACTTGAGATAATTGCCGAACAAAAGCAATTAGAATTACATGAGAGGGATCTAGAAAAGGAGAATAAACGACTAGTTGCATTAAAAGGTAAACGCCAACAAGCAATCGTTGCCCTAAAGCGTTCCTTTAATGATAATTCAAAAAGACTAATAGAATGGCAGTTAAACGAAAGTGACTTAAGTTCACTGCTTGAAGCCTTAAAGCAAACGGTTACAAGATTAATACCGGAAGAATCACTCAACGGATTAGCCAGACTCAAGGGTAAATTAAATTGGCCAGTCAAAGGACGCCTCAAGGAAAAATTCGGACGGCTAAGAAGCAGTGACCAAATTCGTTGGAGTGGGGTATTAATCGCAGCGAATGAAGGCGCCAGTGTAAGAGCCATCCACAACGGCAGAATAGTGTATTCAGACTACCTAAGAGGCTTCGGATTAATCACCATAATTGATCACGGTAAAGGTTACATGAGTCTTTATGGTCACAACGAAGCCCTTTACAAACAACCTGGTGACTGGGTAGAAGCAGGAGAGCAAATTGCCACGGTAGGTCAAAGCGGTGGTTACCCATCAACAGGCCTCTACTTCGAAATTCGCCTACGCTCAAAAGCGCTAAACCCAGTAAGATTCATAAAAAAGTAAATTAAGAGCGCTCTGGCAAAGAATAGTCTCTTTCATTGTTAAAATGTATGAGTATCAATTATCTCATTTACTTTCTGCTGAGATTTTGTAGTTTGTTGTTAAGTGTTTGAAAAAATACTTTTATATCTGCAACGTCTTTTTTGTTTAATCTTATGCCTAACTGATGCCACCCTGTGTCTAAAATTGCCTTATCTATAGATGCTGCGGCTCCATCATGAAAGTAGGGTGCTGTGTTTAATATATTACGTAAAGAAGGTACTTTGAAAAAATAATTATCTGCAGGATTACCTGTTACTTGAGCAACGCCTCTATCTTTCTTGTTAGGGTAGGAATGCACTAGCCCCATTTTCATAAACAGTTGTCCTCCTAATAAGGAGCCGTTATGACAAGCCACACACCCTTTAGAAATAAAGACTTCTAGGCCCCTTTTTTCATCACTATCAATCGCATCTATCCTTCCTGATAGATATTCATCAAATCGGTCCCTTGTTATTAACGTTCTTTGAAATGAAGCTAATGCGTTTGAAATGTTCTGCAAATTAATTGGATGAGCCTCATTTGGGTAAGCTTTTTTAAAATCTGGAAAATAGTTTATTTTTTTAAGTCGAGAAACAACTTCAATCTCAGAAGGCATAGCCATTTCATCGGGGTTAAAAATGGGAAATGATGCCTGTTCTTCCAAATCTTTAGCCCGACCATCCCAAAACTGGGCAACATGCATACCTGCATTCCAAGTAGTAGGCGCATTGCGTAAGCCCACTTTTCCTAAAGCCCCAATTGAGGTTTGTAAATTATCAACTCCAGCAGCATTATTACTAATGTTATGACAACTATTACAAGATTGTGTACGGTTTACAGATAAGGAGGTTTCAAAGTATAGTTTATTGCCTAGAGTGATTTGCTCAGGAGAATCCTTGTCACTACCTGGCATAGATTGAGGAAGAGGACTAAAAAATGAAACGGAAGTTTCAAATAACGAGTCTTTAGCATTAACCTGTGTGGAAAAGAGCACAGAAAACCACAGAAACAATATAATACTATACTTTAAAAAAATCATAAAATTGAATGTAGGTCTCATAGTTAATGCCACTAGCTATTAACTAGTGGCATTAATTTGTGGCTGAAAGACATTTAGATCTTTGTCAAATCAAAACGGTCAAGCTGCATAACTTTAACCCAAGCTTTAATAAAATCCTCAACGAATTTATCTTTAGCATCATCTGAGGCATATACTTCAGCAATAGCTCGTAATTCTGAACTCGAACCAAAGATTAGATCAACAGGTGTTGCTTGCCATTTCAATTTGCCTGAAGCACGATCATGACCTTCATAAATCCCTTCTTTAGATTTAGCTTTTGTCCAAACAGTCGACATATCTAATAGGTTTACGAAAAAGTCATTACTTAATTCACCGGGATTGTCAGTAAATACACCTAAGTTTGAGCCATTATAGTTAGCATTTAAAACTCGCATTCCTCCAACAAGTACGGTCATTTCAGGTACATTTAATCCAAGTAAATTACCTTTATCTATTAACATTTCTGTTGGAGACATGTAACTTTCTTGACTATAGTAGTTGCGAAAACCATCAGCTGTCGGCTTTAAGTAATTGAATGACTTAACATCAGTTTGAGCTTGTGAAGAATCCATACGGCCTGGTCTAAATGCCACGACAACATCATAGCCTGCTTGTTTTGATGCACTCTCTATTGCGGTTGCACCGCCCAAGACAATTAAATCAGCTAAGGATACTTTCGTTTTGGAAGATGTTTTATTATATTTCCTCTGGAGTGACTCGAGTTTTGCTAAAACTTTATTTAGCTCTTTAGGGCTGTTTACTTCCCAGCTCTTTTGAGGCTCAAGCCTAATACGTGCTCCATTAGCACCACCGCGCATATCAGTAACTCGATGACTAGATGCTGATGCCCAAGCTGTTCTCACCAACTCTGAGGTTGTTAAGCCAGACTTAAGTATTTGCTTTTTAAGTATTGCAATATCCTTGCTTGTAATCAGTTTGTGGTCAACTACAGGAATAGGATCTTGCCATGTAAGCACTTCACTTGGCACTTCTGTACCAACATATCTAGCACGTGGTCCCATATCACGATGGGTTAACTTAAACCAGGCTTTGCCAAAAGCTTTATCGAACTCTTTAGGGTTTTTTCTGAAACGTTCGACAATTTTACGAAAGCTAGGATCTTCTTTTAATGCCAAGTCAGTGGTGAACATAATAGGTGCGTGACGCTTATTTGGAATATGCGCATCAGGCACCAAGTTTGCGGCAGCCTTGTTATCTGGAATCCATTGAATAGCCCCTGCTGGACTTTTAGTTTGTACCCAATTAAAGTTCATCAAGTTATCCAAGAAATTTGATGACCATTTTGTAGGTGTAACTGTCCAAGCCCCTTCTAAGCCACTGCTTGTAGTATCGGCACCCACACCAGAGGCACATTTATTTTTCCAACCAAAGCCCTGCTCTTCAATTTTAGCTGCGCCAGGCTCTGCACCTATACATTTGTCAGGCTTTTTTGCTCCATGTGCCTTGCCCAGTGTGTGACCGCCGGCAATCAGTGCAACAATTTCTTCATCATTCATCGCCATTCTACCAAACGACATTCTGATATCATTTGCTGCTAAAAGCGGATCAGGAATGCCATGAGGACCTACGGGGTTTACATAAATCAATCCCATTTCAACGGCCGCAAGAGGTCCTTTTAGTTTTCCTTTTTTATCTCGGCGTTTATCAGTAAGCATGGCTGTTTCTGAACCCCAGTAAACTAAATCGGGTTCCCAATCATCTGTCCGACCACCAGCAAAACCAAAAGTTTTAAATCCCATAGATTCTAGTGCTACATTACCAGAAAGCACCATTAAATCAGCCCATGAAATTTTGCGACCATATTTTTGCTTTATAGGCCATAATAAGCGACGTGCTTTATCCAAATTAACATTATCAGGCCAGCTATTAAGCGGGTCGAAACGTTGTTGGCCACCGGAAGCTCCACCACGTCCATCATGAACTCGATAAACACCAGCACTATGCCACGCCATACGGATCATAAGTGGTCCATAGTGTCCCCAATCTGCGGGCCACCAAGCTTTAGAGTCTGTAAGTGTCTGTTGAATATCTTTTTTAAGCTTGTTTATATCAAGACTTGCAAACTCTTCGGCATAATTAAATTTCTCACCATAAGGGTTCGACTCTAAACCATGCTGACGCAGTGGCATAAGGTTCAGTTGTTCTGGCCACCAAAATTGATTTGTTTTTGCTTCACCACCTGCTAACACACTTGTAGATACTGTCATAGAAGATAAAGTAACTGAAATTGCGATTGTTGTAAGGACTATTTTCTTTAACATTTCAAATTCCTCGTTTTGTTTATAGGACTTATAAATATATCCCTCTAAGAATACAAGATGAAAACTCATAAGTATAATTGATTGATTTAAAGATAACGTTCACTATTTTTAATGATGAAATAAAAGTGTTAAAGTATAGTAAAAGTGATTAATATAAGCGTTATGTTCAATAAAAACTATCATTGGCAACTATGATTTCTCTTAAACAACTGCATTATGCATTGGCAATAGAAAAAACGTTGCATTTTAGAAAAGCGTCCGAAGCCTGTAATGTATCTCAATCAGCTTTAAGTACGGCAATCAACGAGCTTGAAAAACAACTGGGTGTCATTATATTTGAACGTAATAATAAAAAAGTATTAGTGACTAATAATGGACAATTGATACTTAATAAAGCGAAAAAAATCAAACTCGAATTAGACGAGCTTTTGCAGATACCTCATGCTAATAAGCAGCCATTTTCTAGCCTTATGATCATCGGAGTAATACCTACTATTGGTCCTTACCTATTACCAAAAGTGTTGCCTGAGGTGCGAAAACAATATCCAAGTATTAAATTGAAGATAGTTGAAGAGCAATCCCATGTCCTCGTTGATATGGTGAAAAATGGTGATATTGATATAGCAATCTTGGCATTACCCTATCCAATAGAAGGATTGATGAGTTTTAATTTTTGGCGAGAAGATTTTTATTGGGTTAGTCATAAAGACGAATGCCCTGATCAAATGACTGAAATTACTAGTGAAGAAATTGAAATCGAAAAATTAATGCTTTTAAAAGATGGCCACTGTTTAAAAGAACATGCATTAGTGGCATGTAGTTTGAAAAATAAAAAACAAAGCTCAGAATTCGATTCAACAAGTTTGCATACCCTAATTCAAATGGTAGCAAGTAAACTTGGAACGACATTAGTGCCACAAATGGCAATAGATCAATTGATATATAATGAATCAGAGCTTAGAGCTATTCATCTCAATGAACCAGGCCCCCATCGATATATCGACTTGGTGATAAGACCCAACTATGTGAGAGCCGATGAATTGACAATATTAAAGGATATTTTCACCAAACAATTGATAGAGAAATGTTCTTAAGTCTAAAGTGTTATGAATTCGTAAAAAAAGTTTATAATATTGTGATATAAGTAAGAGAGTCCAACTGGAGTAGTCGATGGTAATCCCTTCAAAAATTAAGTGGTTAAGCATAATCAGTGTCAGTATCTGCTTTAGCCTAAGCATGTTAATGCAGGCAGCTGAAAGTGATGCAGAAAAACCTGCTACCAGTCAACAACACTCTACTGGGCAATTGCCTCTAGAACAACTACGAATTTTTGCCGAAGTGTATAATCGAATCAAAAGCACCTATGTGGAAGATGTGGATGATGTGAAGTTAATAAAGGGTGCCATAGCAGGTATGCTGGATAGTCTTGATCCTCACTCACGATATTTAGACCAAGAATCCTATGACGAAGTACAAGATTCATCAAGTGGTCAGTATGGGGGTTTGGGTGTACAGGTGATACCGAGTAAAGGTGGCATTTCCATTATCTCTCCAATCGATAATAGTCCAGCTAAAAGAGCAGGTATTAAAGCCGGTGATCTAGTGATTAAAATTAATAACACTCCCCTTAGACACGTAAAGGCGAATGATGCTATGGAAATGATGCGTGGTGAGATGGGAGGGAAAATCCATTTGACTATTCTACGAGAGGGTGAAGAAGAATTACTTGAATTTGATCTGGTTCGCGAAGTTATAAAACTTAGTAGTATCAAAGCTGAATCTCTTGGAAATGGCATCGTTTATATTAGAATTTCTCAATTTCAAAGACGTACTGCCTATGAGCTTGGTGAAGCTATAGAAAAAATTAGACAGCAAAAAGGCGGCAAAATTAAAGGCTTAATTCTGGATATGAGAGATAATCCTGGAGGCGTTTTAATTGCAGCTGAAGCGGTTTCAGATGCTTTTTTAAATGAAGGATTAATCGTTTCAACTAAAGGAAAGGTCACGCAAGCCAACTATCAATTTTATGCTGAACAAGGTGACATCTTATACGGCGCACCGATGATTGTTTTAATTAACGGTGGCTCAGCCTCAGCTGCTGAAATTGTTGCAGGAGCCCTGCAAGATCAAAAGCGAGCGATTATTTTAGGCACTCGTTCCTTCGGTAAAGGTTCGGTTCAAACAGTTATTCCTCTTTCTGAAACGGTTGCATTAAAGTTAACCACTTCTCGTTATTACACCCCCAGTGGTCGCTCCATTCAAGGTATTGGCATTACACCGGATATAAATATTCGCCAAAGGGATATTGCCAAAGCTGTGCAAGCTAAACCTGAGGTATATGAATCGGATCTGAAAGGATCCCTTAAAAGTGAGACCAAGCTGGCTTCTGGTAATGAACTTTCAGAGGATGCTTTGGGACTATTAGCAAGAGATTTTCAACTCAGAGAAGCCCTAAACCTACTCCGTGGTATAAGTATTCTGAGCTTAAAAACGAACTAGTGTTGATGTTATCTTTTAAAGCCTTGAGTAGAGGTATGCTGGTGATGCTGTTTTTGGGCATATTTGGGAGTGCCATGGCTGACACTCAAATCACTAGTCATCAACTGCCTGCTCCGGCAAAAATAACCATCATCATTGATGATCTGGGTAATAATCATTTACTTGGACTGAGGGCTGCAAAATTACCATCTCAGGTTGCTCTAAGCATTCTCCCCCACACTAATTTTAGTCGTGAGTTAGCTGAACTTGGTCATCAAAGAGGTATGGATATTTTATTACACCAGCCTATGGAGTCAGAGACTAATGTTAATCTTTTGGGTCCAGGTTCACTATTAAGTTCCATGAACCGTGAAGAGTTTAATGGAATTTTAGAGGATAATTTAAAGGTGGTTCCCTATGCCATAGGACTTAATAATCATATGGGCAGTCTACTAACCGCAGATCAACAAAAAATGAACTGGTTGATGGAAGAGCTAAAACTCAGAGGTTTATTCTTTATAGATAGCCGAACTAGCTCAAAAACTATTGCTGAAAACACAGCTAGACGTTGGCAACTCCCCACCAGAGGACGAAAAGTATTCCTCGATCATCTTGATCAACCTGAGGCCATCGCCCAGCAGTTTCAACGACTAGTTAAACTTGCTAAAAGAGAAGGTCATGCCATTGCCATTGCCCATCCTCGTTTAAATACTCTAACATTTCTTGAAAATAAACTCTCGCGACTCGATCAAGCCCAATTTGAATTAATCTCCGTCAGTGAGTTGATGTTACAGTCCCCGGATAAGTTAGAAAATAACTATCGAGCCTGTTATCAATTTGATTTTAAAAACTACAATTTCCCCAATGTTCCTCTGTATCCTCAATTAAAGGCTCCAAGTAAATTATCAACTCATTGCTTTGCCCGTTAAAGCTGTTTATTTAAGACGATGGGTACCTAACATTTCTGAGGCTTCCATTACAATCATAATGGCATCGGGATCAAGATTAAGTACGATACTGCGCAGTATGGGTATTTTTCGTGCGCCCACCACCACAAATAAAATGGTTTTATCTTCATTGGCGGTAATATTGACACCGGAGAGAATGGTTCCACCTCTTTCCAACTGTTGGTGGATAGCTTGACCAATTTCATGGGATTTTTTAGATACAATGTGAACAATTTTTTCAGAAACACCACCCGTTAATATCTTGTCAATCACCTGGCTGGTGACATAAAGACTCAGCATGCTCCACAGACTTCGTTCTATATCCACAAATATAAAACCTACCCCTAGAACTATAGATATATCAATGATAAGAATCATTGTTGCAGGCTTGATTTGATAATAATTTGAGACAATGCGAGCTATGATGGTGGTACCACCGGCAGAGGCGTTGCCTTTTAGAATTAGCCCAACACCAGCTCCAATTACCGTACCTCCATAAAGAGTCGATAACAGCAGACTTTGGATTTCAGGAAAATCAACTTGTGTTCTGAATACATCAACGCAGATCGCTGTAATCAAAATAGAGAAAATACTTCGCAGTGCAAAATGCAGATCAATGAATTTCATACCAATTAGTAGTAGAGGAATATTGATCAGTAACATGGCCTTGCCTGTTGATATATCTGTGACAAAATAAATCAACATGGCCATACCTGGGGTGCCACCCGTTGCAATTTTTGCAGGTAATAGAAAAAATGCCACACCAGCTGCAAGAAGAATAGAACCTAGACTAATAAATATTATATTCTTTAATTCACTGGCCAAGGATGTGGGGTTAGTCATCACAGTTGTTACCAATTTAAGGAATCGAGTAAAAAATGATGTTACCGCTAACGAGAGTTTATTGACAGAATTATGGATACTAGTCTTGGAGAATATGACCTAGGTCAAATAATTTGACCAAGAGATTGTTTTATCACCATAGGCGATAAATTCAGGGTTTAGTAGGCTATCCTTGGTGTTGTACTTAAGGGGAGAGAGTTGCATATCACTTACTAGGCCACCAGCACACTCTAGAATGCATTGGGCTGCCGCTGTATCCCATTCACTGGTTTTGCCAAATCGTGGGTAGACGTCAGCCTTACCTTCAGCAATTAAACAAGTCTTTAAGGAGCTACCGAGTCGAATAGTCTTATGCTTTGAAAGCTTAAGATAGAACTTTTTCAGCTGCTCAGAAATGCAACCTCGTCCTATGGCAACGATAAACTCAGCTTGACCATTTAATTGGGGTACCTGACGAACCTTGATAAGCTGGGTATTGTTTGTTGCGCTAGTTTTAAAGGCGCCAATACCTGTTGCTGCGAAGTAGACTTCGCCAAGAACAGGCGCTTGCACAATGCCCATAATTGGCTTGCCGTTACTGATCAAGGCTATATTCACGGTAAATTCACCGTTCTTATCAATAAACTCTTGTGTACCATCGAGGGGATCAATTAACCAGTATAGTTGCCAAAGCTTACGCTGTTGCCATCCATAGGAGGCACTCTCTTCCGATAAAATTGGAATGTCACCCGTTAGCTGCTGCAATTTATCGACAATCAGATGATGGGCCTGCAAGTCAGCCTGAGTAACGGGAGTGCGGTCACTTTTTAATTGGATATCGAAGCGATCATCTAAATAGATGTTGATGATTCTCTCAGCGGCTTGGCTTGCAATATCAACTACCTTATCCATAATAAGTTGTAACTCAGTAACAGACTGATTATCAACAATACTTTGAAGATCAAGGGGATATGTTATCTGTTCAGACAATAGTTCAAAGCCCTAGGCAGTGGCAGAGCTAGGTAGATTACGAAGATATTGCTGTAATAAATAGAGGGCTGCTATGGATCTTGACTCAGTAAAGTCTTTTTGATCAACCAACTCATCCAACTTAGCAATAGGCCAAGTAACCACCTCTATTTCTTCAGGTTCATCACCTTCAAGTCGTTGTTCATAGAGGTCCTTAGCTAATACTAGATACATTTGATGGCTTAAATACCCTGGTGCGAGACTGAACTGTTTTAACAGGGTTAAGTTATGGGCGCCATAGCCCACTTCTTCTTTCATCTCTCTATTGGCAGCCTCAATTGGTGATTCGCCTAGTTCAATTAACCCCTTGGGAAAGGCCAATTCGTAGCGCTCTACGCCCGCAGCATATTCTCGTATGAGTAGCACTGATTCAGGATCGGGCATGGGGATAACCATCACTGCACCCTGTTTACTTGTAACAAGGCGTTCATAGTCTCGTTCAACGCCATTTGAAAATCTTAAACGTAAGCTTTCAACATGAAAAATTCGCGTCTTGGCGATGGTCTTAGTGTCTAAAATTTTAGGTAATTGTGCCATCAGTTATTCCGTTACTATAAATTTATACCCTGCCATAATATCAGAAAAAGCACCTAACAGCAGGCTATGGTTAACGCCTTAAAATACCCTTGAGACTAAACTCAAGTCGTCCATTTCCATCCGGTCTGGCCATGAGTCGGATAGTGTTATAAATATTAGCAGGTAACTCCTCTTTTATACTCATGTCCAATTGATAACCACCATTACGGTTTAGTTTAATGATGCCCTGAAGATCTAGTGTTGGATCAGAGCTCAAATTCAGCACAAGTTGATTATTCTCAATACTCAAGTCAAGTCTGATTGAGCCTAGGGTGAACGCTTCACCTGAAACAGTAATTCGAGCATTTTTCCACTGAATATTACCCTGGGCCTGGTTGAAATTTTTCTGATCAAATCCGAGGGAAACATCCGTCCAGTTTACATGACCAAAGGGGGTTAGAAATTGAAGCGCTGCATTGAGATCAACCAGTGCTTCCATCGATTGAGTTGCATTGATATTGCTGATTAAGGTATGACCAGAAAAGTCCTGTTCAATAAAAAAGCTACCGCTAAAAAGCGCATCATTTACTTGAATATTCGCACCTAGATTACCGGTCAATAAGGAACTTAAGGCTAGATCCCAAGACACTTGCTCTAAGAGAATGGACTGGTATTGCAGTTGCCTAAACTGCCCTGATAATGATCTACCTGTAGTACCTTGCACTCTTAACCCAGGAACACTTGAGGTAAGTTGGTTTTCCAATAGCTTTGCAGGTGCCGTGATCAGCAGAAGCGTGAATAGGAAAATGAGTCCTAGAAGAAGCCGAGGCAGCCATTTTTTTAACAAAATAATTAGCTCCCAGCATCCTGGAAGGTAAGATTAACTCTGACCTGACCTTTGATATCTGTTACGCTCAAATTAATACTATTGACATAAATACCATAGTCTTTATGCAATATGTTTAACCAAAGTAGTAAGTCCTTAAACATCGCCTTATCAAGCCAAATCTGATACTGCTTATTATCTCTAGGTTGACTTCGGCTAATACTGATTTGAGCACTTGAAGCCGTTGTGTTAATAATTACGTTTAGGCTTCGCCCCTTTCTTTTGTTAACGTTATTTCCCGAGGATGTACCTTTGATTGAAGCCACTGACTTGGCCATCCATGCTAATAATTGCTGGTTACTTGCATTGCTTTTTTCTAGATGACTAATGGAATCATTCATAGGTTTGAAGATGAGGGTGTAAAGGATAAAAATGCTAACCACTAGAATACCAGCAGCAAGTATTTTTTGCTCACGAGCATCAAGGCTCTGATACTTGTCCTTAAGTATCGTTAGATAACTCATGAACCACTCCTTATGGTTAGCCGCCCACTGTAACTAGTTCCCTGAGCATTAGCTGCACCTACTTCGATGGATAAGCCTTTTCTTACCAAATGATCTTTTAGCTGATCGAGCTGGGGTAGATTAGCCATGAGTAAGTCCAAACGTATTTCACCTTTTGTACTGTCATAATTTAGATTGGTTGGTTGAATGCCTGGTATGGAGGTAATGCTTTCAGCCACAAGATCCAACATGACTAAAAATGAATTGGATTGATTATTACCACCCTGGCGTTGGGCAATAAGTTGTTTCATTTGTCGTTGGAGATTTTTTGTGATTCGAGCACCAGGGACAACTAAGTGATACTGGCGTGCCATTTCTGTTTTGAGGTAATTGCTTTCGTCATTGAGTTTGAAAACTTCAAATCCCATCATTGAAAGTTTTAATAGTATGGCCACTAAGACGAAAACTGCGACTTTACGCCAAACCACCCAGGTGGCATTCCAATCATCCTTAATGGAAAAACTTCCCTGAAGTAGGTTAATTTTTTGATGATCAAAGCGAGTTAACAAAGCCTGCTCTGAATTATTGATGGCTTGATGTGCCACTTCTAGACCAAGAGCATTAATCCAACTTGGAGCTTGTTGTTCGCTCCAATAAAGCAAAGCCGGTAGTTGATCATCATCAAGTTGTTGGATGGATAATTTAAGCATCATCTCAGCCTCATCCTGAGATCCAAGCCAGCAGTTGCCATTTTGATTGACGATATAAGCATCATTAAAATGAAAAATACTCCAAGCATCTTGAGGCGCTTCGAGTAGACTACTTAGTGGTAGCATATACTTAATAACAAGTCCGCTTCCTTCTAGTGCGTCGAGCCAGTAATTCATTTTGACCTTGGCAACCGCTATTACTGGTAGTGAATCGTCTGCACGACTAGTTCCTATGGCAAAGTGCATGTCATTGACATCAACGGCAAGTTGTTCTTCTAAGGCAAAGGGGATGGCTTTTAATTGCTGCCGCCTCTGACGAGTGGGTAGGGCAACGCTTGTAACCAAACAATCGTTTGAGGGAACTAAAACAATACAAGAAGCGGTTGGAAACTGCTCTTTCAGCTCAGAGAGCTCTTGCTTATTCTGAACGCCACTTTGTTTTAACTGTTCATCAACCAGATGAAACCACAGTAACTGATCAGGGTTACTGTTTTGAAATTGCAGAAATAAATTTTCACTCATAGTGTATCTCTAACTAAGTTTTACAAAATTAACCAGGTGTCGACTATCAATCATCCAGTCCTAATCGAGCAATGACTTGAACCTTGTTAGCTTGTTCTTGCCCATTAGTTGACCCTTGATAGTGTAACAAACTTTTTAAATTAACCCTTGCTCGATCGAGTTCAACGTTAATCGATACCGCAAAATAACTGCTAGTAAAATCAATAAAAGCACCCTTGTGAAGTATGGCATCGGCTGGTAGCTGCGTATTGAAATCGCTTTCCTCAAAGCCCCCACTAGGTCGAGAGTTTAAAATACTTGTTGCTTGAGCATTGTCTAGTTTGTCATAAAAACTACTTAAAAGCTCAGGTTGTTCAACTGAAATAGTATTTACATTCAGTATCAAAGTAGCTTCGTTTGGAATAACACAAACATAGGGTAATAGTAGCTCAATAACTTCAGGGCTATAACCACTGATGGTGGCAAGTTCTGTACGACTGCCCAGTTGGGTATCGGCAGTCCTATAGGGCAAAGTATAACCACTGTACTCATAATCTTCTCTGCCTTCAAAGCCTGAGGGCTGTTGATCTTCATCTATCCAATCTCTAAGCGTAGCAGCAAGGGCTTTAGGTTGAACATCGGGTAGTTCAAGGCTTTCTAATAATTCAATAAACACTAATTCTCCCGCTAAGGGCTGGTTTGCTTGTTCTGCTTGTGGTGTCTCGTTACTGGAAGTTTTTTCGCTGGACAGGATGCCGTTTAGGTTAAAACAACTGCGTAAATCTTTTAATTCAGCTTTAATGCTGCCACCATCAATTGGGAATTGTATACCTTCCATTGCCCAGGGTTGGGAAAGGTTTACCGTTTTCTCATTTTTTAGACTCTCAATGATAACAACCTTAGCGAGGATTTCTGCTCCCCTTGCAAAATGCCAGGCATTATCAGCTAAGATTATATTGTTAGTTTTACGTGCTTGAATATTTCGCTCGGTGATCAGTTGTACTGAAATAATTGAAATCATTGCTAGAATGATTAACACCATCACCAGAGCTACACCTTTTTGATAGGTGTTTTTTTTATAAGTAATAGTGTGAGTTGGAAGAGTCATTGCTTCACTGCTTGTTTTGTGTTGGCAACCAAATCTACGAGGATAATTCTTTCTATTAAACCAAAGGTATCAATTTCCATTGAAATTTTAATAGCTTTGGGAAGAGGTACTTCAGAGGATTGACCACCAAAGATTCCCCAAGAGGTCTGCCATTGGTTATTTTTATCAAGAAAGCCAATGCTCATAGAGTGCATGTCTTGGAGTAGGTTGCGAGTAACTTTGGGACTGTTGGCTGCCTGATCAAGAAATAGATTGTGCTGCCTTGTGAGTTCACCTTGGGTAAAATTATAGATAACATGTTGTAAATTACTACGTGGCAAATGTGCTGGGTTACGCCAATTAGCGCGCGTGAATTCTATAAAACTGGCTTGACCAGAAGGGTCGCTTTGACCTCTTAACAGGGGTATTTTATCCCCTAACTCATCACGTACAATTCTAAGGGAGAGCATTTGAAGATCTTTCTCAATTGATTGAATAGTTCTCTGTAGCTTGGACAATTCATCCAGTCGAAACTCTGTTTGTTGCTGACTTCGAACTCCAGCATCAAGTACCGTATAGGCACCGATACTCAACATGCCAAATATAGCCAAGGCCACTATGATCTCAATTAAGGTAAAGCCTCGAGATTGCTTAATCATTTAACATTACCCGCAAAAGCCACACGACTGGTTAAAGGGGATTGGTGATCTTTATCGAGTCGTACCTCAACGGTAATTTTGCGCATATCAGCACGAGCGGTAGCTTCGACTTTTGTGACGATAAACCAAAGCCTGTCTGACATTTCAACCTCAGTTCTTGTTACTCGAATATTTGGCCAGGTAGATTTTAATTGAAGATCAGCCAGTTGATTGCCAGCCACCCAATGGCCAATAGTTTTTTGTTCAAGATGTCCTATGACGCGAGAAGTGGTACCAATGGTGTCAAGAATAGCCATGGCCGAAATGGAGAAAACAGCCAGAGCAACTAATAGCTCTAGTAGGGTGATACCGCTTTGATTAGTGGTAGATTTCACTGTTTATTATCTAAGGAAAAACGAAAGGTTTGCTTAAGCGGACCTTCTAGGGTTACCTCACCATCAAAAGTCGCCTTTAGCTGATAATACACAGGTGACTCATCGTTATAACCTACTAGGAGAGTGAAAGGGTTAATTTCACCACTGGACATCAGATATATTTGAGGTCGCACTTTTTTAGCAGCATCGGCTTGTTCGAGCGTTTCACTTGGGTCAGTATCAATAGCTGGAGCAGAAACTTCGTTATTTTCATCATAATCTTCAAACAAACTATTGGCCTTAGCTCGAGTCGGATGCTGATCCTGGAACTGTGCATACAAGCCTTCAACTTGAAGTTCAATGGTCATATTTTCAGGCAAATCCTGTTGAACGAGTTGTCTTTCACCGAAGGCATTAACTTCTTGCCAACGCTCATCAAGTAACACTAAAAAACGATAGCCTTCTCTGGTAATCTCAAGCCCAAACTCTTGATTTGTTACAATCGCCTCATCTTGCGCTAAGGATAAACGTGCCGCAAGACGTCTAGCCTCTAATCGTAAATTGTCCCCTCGAGTATCTGAAATTGTCAAGGTGATGGCAGCCACGAGTATGCCAATGATCACAAGAACAATGATCAATTCTAGCAGTGAAAATCCACTGGTTGTTCGTCTAGAAAATGACTGACAAGGCACCATGACTTAGTCGAGCTCGTTAAGATTCCAGTTACCAATATCTGTATTGGCATCCTCACCACCCTCTTCACCATCAGCACCTAGGGTAAATAAATCATAAGGTCGTTCTAGGCCTGGACTAATATACTGATAGTCATTACCCCAAGGGTCCTTCTGAATGCGGCGAAGATAACCACCTTCTTTAAAATGTTTAGGCTCAGGTGGCAGAAAAGATTTAGTCATTAGGGCTTCTAAACCTTGATCCGTAGTGGGATAGTTAAAATTTTCCATCTTATATCGCTCAAGGGCATCTTCAAGCGCTGTAATATCAACTTTTACTCGAGTAAGACGAGCCTTTTCAGTTTCACCAAACAAAGTGGGTGCTATGGAAGCCACAAGAATTCCAATAATCACCACCACCACCATAATCTCAAGCAGGGAAAATCCTCCCTGTTGCCGATTAACTTTAAACATCGATTTCTCCAATAAAAAATGAAAGCTTACATTAAGGAATCTAACCAGATACCAAGGTATTAAGCTGAAAAATGGGTAATAAAATTGCCAAAACAATCAATAGCACAAGCATGCCCATTATAAGGATCATAATAGGCTCAAATAATCCTAAGCTAATGGTCACTAGAGTTTCAAAATCTTGGTCCTGATGATCTGCCGTTCTCTCTAGCATCTGCTCTAATTCACCACTGTTTTCACCACTGGCAATCATGTGCAGCATCATGGGTGGAAAATAGCCCGTTTCACCTAAGGACTTACGAAGACTTGCACCTTCTCGAACCATAACGGAAGCAGAAAAAACCGCCTTCCTCATCACCAGATTAGTCATTACATCCGCAGATATTTTCAAGCCTTCAAGTAAGGGAACACCACTGGCAGCCATGATCGATAAGGTGCGGGCAAAGCGAGCGCTATTGAGCCCTCGAGATACTTTTCCTATGAAGGGTAGATTCAGCAAGATCCTATGCCAAACAGTTCGTCTTGATGTAGAACGCAACATAAATTTAAACAAAAATACCCCAGCCACTGAGCCAATGACAACCAGCAGTCCCCAATTTTTAATAAATTCACTCAAGGCAATAATAATGATTGTTAAGATGGGGAGATCTGCGTTCATACTGGTAAATTGTTCCACCACCATGGGCACAACATAAGAGAGTAAGAAGGAAACAACACCAAGGGCAACAAAAACTAGGAAAGCGGGATATATCAGCGCTACGGAAATCTTGTTCTTGAGATATTGTGCTTTTTCAGTGTAATCGGCTAAACGCTGCAATACCTTGGCAAGATGGCCTGATTTTTCACCAGCGGCCACCATTGAGCAGTAGAGGTGATCAAAACTGCCAGGAAATTCTTGTAAGGCATCCGCTAGGGTGTGCCCTTCTACAACACGGGATCGCACTGCTAGCATCATACTTTTAATCCAATCTTTCTCAGATTGCTCGGCCACAGCTTTAAGGGATTCCTCAATAGGCAAGGAGGCCTGAACCAGGGTTGCAATCTGGCGAGTGATTAAAGATAAATCAGCTGATGATAAACTACGATTTCGAGTAAAGGAAAGGGAAAAAGAGTTTGAGGGTTTGTGCTTGCTGATCACAGCCTCAACATTAAGCGGTGTTAAGCCCTTCTCTCTTAATTGACTACGTACTTGCCTAGCAGTATCTGCTTCTAGTACGCCTTTTTTCTGACGACCGCTGGGATCAAGGGCTACAAATTCAAAGGCTGCCAATTTAGTCCTCCCGGGTGACTCGTAGAATTTCCTCTACGGTGGTGTTACCACTTAATACTTGCTCTCGACCATTTGAACGAATGCTTGGGCTGTGTTGACGTGCCATTTTTTCAATAACACTCTCAGCTTCATTGTTATGCATGGCTTCACGAATTTCTTCGTCAACAATCATTAAATCATAAATACCGGTTCTGCCCCGATAGCCCTGGAAATTACATAGCTCACAACCCTTGGCCGAATAAATAGTTGGTGGAGGAGATGGTTCGAAATTCATCAATTTAATTTCCTGCTCGGTTGCAATATGGGACTGCTTACAGGAGGGGCAAAGTTGGCGAACCAGCCGCTGAGCTAATACTCCTAGAATACTTGATGATAATAAAAAGGGTTCAACACCCATGTCTTGTAATCGGGTGACGGCACCCACGGCAGTATTGGTGTGTAGTGTGGACAATACCAGATGACCAGTAAGACTCGCTTGAACTGCAATTTGTGCCGTTTCGATATCGCGAATTTCACCCACCATCACCACATCGGGATCTTGGCGTAAGATAGCCCTAAGCCCTCTTGCAAAGGTCATATCAACCTTAGTGTTTACCTGAGTTTGGCCAATACCGTTAAGTTGATATTCTATGGGATCCTCGACGGTTAAAATATTTCGCTCATTTGAATTAAGTAGTGTTATGCCTGCATAGAGAGTTGTTGTTTTACCGCTACCTGTGGGACCGGTTACTAAAATAATGCCATGGGGCTTAAAAAGTAAGGCTTTCAGTTGTTCTTCTAAGATCGAGTTCATACCCAATTTACCAAAATCGAGTCGTCCAGCTTGTTTATCGAGCAGTCTTAAAACAACTCTTTCGCCAAAACTTGAAGGCATGGTTGATACGCGAACATCCACAGCTCGATTAGCTATTCTTAAGGCTATTCGTCCATCTTGGGGGATGCGTTTTTCTGCTATATCAAGTTTTGCCATCACCTTAATACGTGAAACTAACAGGGGAGCTAATTTACGATTAGGTTGCAATACTTCCCGTAGTACTCCGTCGACTCGAAAACGTACAACCAGCAATTTTTCAAAGGTTTCAATGTGAATATCCGAGGCAGTTTCTTTGATAGCTTCGGTCAACAATGCATTGATTAAGCGTATGATTGGCGCATCATCTTCAGCTTCTAATAAGTCTTCTGTTTCTGGTAGCTCCTCGGCGATTCTAAAGAGATCAAATTCATCACCAAGGCCTTCCATTGCCTGCATGGCATCACTGGAGTCTGTTTGGTAAACCTCAGCAAGCAGACTTTCAAAGGCTTCATCATCAACTTTAGTTAAGCTTAGGGGAAGTCCTGTAAAGCGTTGAATTTCTCTAATACCCAGCGTCGTAGCATCTTGCCTGTAACTAACATGGGCATTTTTTTCATCGAGACTTGTAAGAACGACTCCTTGCCGCCGTGCAAACAAGAAAGGCAGACGACTTTGAGTCTCAGCCTCTTCAGCATCAATATTTTCAACAACAGCCTCTTCAATAGGAGTCATTGAATTAACCCTCGTCATCTTCATTATTAGACTCACTGGCTTCTTGATAACTTGGAGGCAAAGCGAGGGCATCATTAAACTCTGGAAGTAAGGGAGTTTTTATATCATCGGACATAAGATTAATGCCTTGAGCTTGACGATCTAATTGTCTAGCCCTCATGTAGTTATATTTTCGGCTGGTAAGAGAAGCAACACTGGCTTCATCACGTACGATGGTTGGGCGAATAAATACCATTAAATTACGCTTGGTTTTTGTAGTAGCCTGGGAGCGAAAAAGGGTACCAATGATTGGAATGTCACCAAGGATTGGTATGGACTGGGTTGACTCTTGAATATCATCGTCTATCAATCCTCCAATAACAATGGTACTGCCTGATTCAACTAAAATAGATGTTTGGATGGTTCTTTTGTTTATAACAATATCAGTTGCCGTGGCTCCCGCTATACTAGAAACCTCTTGGGATAATTCAAGAATTACTGCATCACCTTCATTAATTTGTGGGGTTATTTCAAGTTTTACACCTATCTCTTGGCGAGAGACTGTTTGAAAAGGATTAGCATTATTCGAGCCAGTTGCAGAACCCGTGATAATTGGCACTTCCTGACCTACGTGGATACTTGCTTTGTGATTATCCAGGGCCATAATGCTAGGCGTAGAGAGAATATTCGATTCAGTATCGGTGGCTAAAGCTCTAATAAAGGCAGCCCAATCAAGCCCTTGGTTAGCAATACCCACGGCGAGTCCTTGAACTCCGGATAACACTGCCCCTAGAGCTGCTCCATTATCACCATTAGAGCGGTTGGTGGTGGTGGTTGAAATACCCGTTTCAGGATTAACTACAGTTGTTGAACCGTTATCAATGCCTCTTCTTTGAGCAGCAGCTCCAGCTAAATTAATAATGCCCGGACCTGTATTGGTGAAATTAGTGCCACCCACAGGTTGATTTCCACCATCACCTGCAAACAACCACTGAATACCCAACTGTTGAGCTTGATTTTCCGATACTTCCACTATGATAGCTTCAACTAGCACTTGGGCTAAGCGAATATCGAGTTGTCTAATGACTGACTCAAAGGTTTTCATCATGCCTGGAGGTGCTGTAATAATCAGAGAATTAGTTGCTTCGTGGGATTCAATATTATAATTTTGTTGTGCAGACGAACTGCGGCTTCGACTTTGAACGTTGGTGTTAGTACCTGTGGTGGAAGATTCTGCGGCAACAATTTTCGCTTGGCCAACTAATACACTCTTCAAATCCTCTGCTTTTGAATAACGTAAATAAAAGACTTTGGTATTTCCGGCAGTTTGTTCTGAAGTATCAAGCTTGGCAATGATTGCCCTGAGGCGCATCCTAGAGTTGGTTTCACCGCTTATTAGAATACTGTTAGTTCTTTCATCGGCAACTATGTTTGGCACAGAACGTCCACCGCCCTTAGCTGAGGATGTGCGTTTCTCCAGACGTTCTAGAATTCGAACGATTTCACCAGCATTTGCATTTTGCAGAGGAATTATTTCCACCCCTACATCAGACTCCTTATCAACCTGTCTGATGATCTTCACAAGTCTGTTGATGTTCGAGGCTCTGTCATGGATTACAATGACATTGGATTCAGCGTAAACGGCTAATAGTCCTGTTGGGCGTATGAGGGATCGTAAAATACTTTGTAATTGTTTGGCTTCAACATTTTTCACTTTAATAATGCGTGTTATTAAGACGTCACCCTGGTGAGTACCACCTTCATCGTATTCAACAGGTACGGCTTCAGACTTGGCTAATTGATCCTGAGTAATTTTTATAACGGGTCCATCTTCAATCGCTGCCAGTTGATTCATTTTTAAAGCAGAAAGGAAAATGGCATAAATTTCATCTTGATTTAGATCCACACTGGGAGGTGATAAAATAGTGATTTTTTGATTGTTCACCCTAGGATCAAGAACAAATACTTTACCCGTAATTCGACTCACCGCTTCAATCAAAACACGGATATTGGCATCCTTCATGTTCAAATTGTCTGCTTGGATAGCAGGCAAGCTCGAAAATTGTATTACTAGAGCAAGGACTAGACTACTACGCCATTTTGGCGGTGATAGTGATGTTATTTTTATTGTCATAATATTTATTTTCTACGTTAGTTAACATTGTTGTGACATTGGTTTAATTTATCGTGGCACTGAATAATACATTCATGACTCTATCACCACGTTTAATGGTTAAATCAATTTCATCAGCTGAGCTGATTTGTTCCATGAGGGTAAAGGCCGTTGCTGGGTCATCAAGTGATATGCCGTTAATATTAGTAACGATATCATTTCGCCTTAGACCAAGGCGTCCAAATAATGCTCTATCTTTGCCAGGTGCCAGTCGAAAGCCTATGAAATCACCCTCTACCATTGCTTGAGAAACTGATATTAATTCACTGAGAGATTTTGGATCAGTTAGCTTTGATCTCAAGGCAATTAAATCKTBTBBVAGATBNGCGWCNTTTACGTTTATCAAGTACATTGTTTTGATTGTTGTTTTGACTCTTGTCTTGATCACCGTTTGGACCAATATTGCTAGTCACTCTGGTTCTTTTGAGTGTTGCTCTACTGTTAGAAACACCTGCTAGTTTACCAAAGTCTTCAATCAAAAGAGTTTCAAATTTAGTACCCCGAGACATGATAACTCTGTCCGATTGAATACTATGTAGTTTTAGACCCGTAGCACCGGGTAACTTATCACCAATTCGATAAACCTGTTGTTTATTTTGAGCCTCTATCATGGCACCAGCCAGGACCTCATCTGAAGAGGAATAGACACCTCTGAGTTTGAGTTTTAGACGAGTGACAGGGGCATTTATTTGGTCGCTAATTGTCGTCTTACGTGTGAGCTTAGGATTACCGAAAAAATGATAAGATGTTAATTTATTAATGTTAAAGCTTTTTTGTTTGCCAGTATTTGAGCTGAGCATTTGATCAGTGGCTAGATTTGTTCTGGGTTGAAAATAATCCCAGATTGACCAGCTAAACAACACTAGCAAAATAATGATGAGTAGCATTAAAAACCAACTAATACTGCTTGCAAACCTTTGAGACAGGGCTAGGCCACGAATATATCGAGTAAAAGTATCACCGTTGATTGATTGAACGAGGTTATTCATCTAGATATGTCCACAAATTATAAATCATTGACCATCTGTWYWTKWKCWKWATMRKTMCWAYMWMAKSRWAWGTWYMSYWYWACAGWMRWCKAMKWMWGKMAAYMRMTARMWYTYWKARMWGMYWGTGATGAAAGTGACATTATTGCTACAAAATGTTTAGATATATACCCGTTCCACCTCAAGATACCATGTTAGACTAAAAGCTAGACTAATTTTCAGTCGACTATAAAGTGGAGAAACAATGAGCAAAAAAAATGTCAACCACTCAGACTTACCAACTATTCGACTTGATCGCTGGCTGTGGGCTAGTCGTTTTTTCAAAACCAGAGCATTAGCAAAACAAGCCATTGAAGGCGGAAAGGTTCATTTAAATGGTCAGAGAACAAAGCCTTCTAGAGCAATTAAAATAAATGAAACTTTGAATATTCGACGTGGCTTTGAGCTCTATACTGTTGTTGTGATGGGTCTTGCGAATAAGAGAGGGCCAGCTAAAGTAGCAGTTACCCTCTATACTGAAACCGATGAAAGCCTTAGACTAAGAGAAAAAGAAGCTGAATTACGACGAATTGCTCAGTTAGCTGTCACACGACCTAGTGCCAAACCCGATAAACGTCAGAGGCGTAAAATTCACCAATTTAAACAAGCTCAGGATTAATTTTCTGGGTTAATCAAACTTTCTTTCTCTTGGTAAGCTCAAACAGGCCTCAAGACCTTTTTCTTGCCGATTAAATAATTCAATTTCGCCCTCATGCAACACAGCAATTTTTTGCACAATTGCAAGGCCCAACCCGGTACCATTACCACCTCTTGCGGCATCTCCCCGTTTAAAGGGTTGAAATAGTTCTTTGATATCATCTTTTTTGATGCCAGGCCCAAGATCTTGAACACGAATCCGAATGAAACTTTTGTCAAACTCACTGATCACCGTGATATGATTTCCACCGTAACGCTGCGCATTTTCAACTAGATTAGTAAGCAAACGCTTCATGGCTAGAGGCTTAAATGAGTAATCGGGAAGCTCAGAGAGTTTTAAAACTATTTCCATGGGTGGTTGATCAAGTGGGGCTGTCACTAATCGTATGAGTTCATTTAAGTCTTCACGAATAATATGTTCATCTCGCCCATCTCGAACAAAACCAATGAATTGATCGATGATTTCATCCATATCTTCAGTGTCACGGATGATGCCATCCTTAAGCTCCTGATCTTGCTGGGAGAGAAATTCGCTGGCAAGTCTAATGCGTGTCAAAGGTGTCCTTAAATCATGTGAAATACCAGCAAGTAACAGTGTTCGATCTTCTTCAAATTGTTGAACATCATGGGCCATTTGGTTAAAAGCCTCGGTGACTGCTTTTAGTTCAGACGTACCAACCACTTTCAACTCTCCAGGTCTATCGCCCCGACCCACCTCTCTTGCAGCAAATTGCAATCGTTTAAGGGGTCGGCTAATTGAACCCGCTACCCACCAGCCTCCCAAGAGGGATAAGGAGGTAATAGCGAGAATAAATACCATCAGGGGTGCAGGATAAGAGGATCCTAAACTAGCCATGGGCACTCTCAACCAGAGGTGTTCTTGCTCTGGCATTTTGATCCAAGCATAAAGGGCATCCGATTCCTCAAGCCTTACCTCAGTAGGCATATTAAGATTTTTAATGAGTGCTTTTGTCAGTGACTTATAGTAAGTCGCCTGACTCAGGGAAGAGGGCTCTCCAGAGGAGCTATCGATTAACCTAATGCCTGCACTTCTTAAATCAGCATCAATTTTTGCGCTTGAAGATGCCAGAGGTGATTGTTGTTTTAGCAGTTGACTAACCATTTCAATTTCAGGTGTAATCAAATACATGGATTGATCAWCTTGTGGTTTTATAATGTAAAAGGTTACCCATACATAGGTAACGATTTGATTGATGAACAGCAAAACAGCGAGCATGAGAGCAATGCGTCCAAAAGTTCCCGTGGGAAACAGCTTTAGACGGCCTTTTTTATATCGTTTATGTACCAGTGAATCAAAAGTACGAATTATTTGTAGTTTTGTTAAGGTGGGGAAACTCACGGATTATTCGCCATCGGGTACAAAGACGTAACCAACTCCCCAAACGGTTTGAATATATCTCGGTTTAGCGGGATCAACCTCAAGTAATCTTCTTAGTCGAGATACTTGAACATCAATACTGCGTTCTAGGGCTGAATAATCGCGACCACGGGCTAGATTCATCAATTTATCCCTTGAAAGTGGCTTGCGAGGGTGAGTTACTAAAGATTTTAACACTGCAAACTCACCACTGGTAAGGTTAATCACCGTTTCATTTTGATGCATTTCACGGGTGGCGAGATTTAACTTAAATTCACCGAATGCAACCATTTTTTCTTCAGTCGATGGTGCCCCAGGAACTTCTATTACCTGACGTCTCATCACGGCTTTAATGCGAGCAAGTAATTCTCTGGGATTAAAGGGCTTACTTAAATAATCATCAGCCCCCAATTCTAAACCAATGATTTTGTCCACCTCATCACCCTTGGCTGTGAGCATTATGATGGGTATTTTATTATCAGCGCCCCTTAGTCGTTTGCAAATCGATAACCCATCTTCACCGGGTAACATGAGATCTAATACCAGCAGGTGATAGTTTTCTCGTTCCAAGAAGCGATCCATTTGTTCAGAATCTGCTACGGTACGTACTTGGAAGCCCTGTTCCTTAAGATATCGTTCTAGTAGGCTGCGTAGTCTTAGATCATCATCTACAACGAGAATTTTTTTTGTTTCTTGAGTCATATCTAATATGCCTGTATTTAGAGGTGAAGATATTTTGTATGCTAACAATTATTTTATATCAAACCGCTATCCTTATGATAGTTAAACTTCACGCGCTTATTTTGTTGTTAATTCTTAGCTTTGTGACGTATTTTACATATCCTGATAAAAAATGCTCATTGGAGTTAAATCTAAACTAATTTAGGGTTATAATTAACTCTCATAAATGCCACTAAGCCCTTACTTTTATATCAAATTACTCAACATATGAATCCTACTATTGAATCTATAATTGCTGGTGAATTATCAGCGAGACCTGAGCAGGTTGCTGCWGCGATTACCCTTCTTGATGATGGTGCCACCGTGCCTTTTATCGCTCGATATCGAAAGGAGGTCACTGGCTCACTTGATGATATCCAATTGAGACTGCTACATTCCCGTCTTAACTATCTACGTGACCTTGAAGAAAGGCGTCTTGCTATTATTAAGAGTATCTCTGATCAGCATAAGTTAACGCCTGAACTTAACAAGCGTTTACTGAAGGCTACTACCAAAACTGTCTTGGAAGATTTATATCTGCCTTTTAAACCTAAGAGACGTAGTAAAGCGAGCATTGCTAGAGAAGCTGGGCTTCAAGGTCTTGCTGATCGATTATTACAAAATCCAGAACTTGATCCGGTTAAAACTGCTAGTGATTTTGTTAAGCCTGATACTAATTTTGTTGATGGGAAGTCTTGCCTTGATGGCGCTAAACAAATTTTGATGGAAGAGTTTAGTGAAGATGCTGTTTTACTTGGTCTACTTCGAGATTGGATTTGGAAATATTCTTATCTGCGAAGTAGTCTTGTTAAGTCGAGGAGTAAATCTTCTCAGAAAAAAGATGCTCAAAAATACCGTGATTACTTTGAGTATCATGAACTGATCAATAAAATTCCTTCCCATCGTTTGCTGGCACTTTTTAGAGGCCGTAATGAAGGAATTCTTCAGGTGGCCCTTATGACAGATGAGGCAATGCTTGAGGATAAAACCCGTGAATCAACTTGCCTGAAAATGATAGCAGAGCATTTATCTATTGAGGATCATCAAAGACCTGCAGATCCCTGGTTAAACTCAGTTGTTCAATGGACTTGGCGGGTGAAACTCACAACCCATTTAGAATCGGAACTATTTAAATCTCTTAAAGAAACTGCAGAGCAGAAGGCAATAGAAATATTTGCTAAAAACTTGAAAGATTTATTAATGGCTGCTCCCGCTGGTCAGCGTATCGTTATGGGTCTAGATCCTGCCCTGCGTTCTGGTGTAAAAGTAGTAGTTACTGATACAACGGGTCAGTTACTGGCTCATACAGTGATTTATCCCCATGCACCTCAGAAGCAGTGGAGCCAGAGTTTACGAAAGTTATTAACCCTCTGTAACATGCATAAGGTCTCTTTAATTAGCATCGGTAATGGCACAGGAAGCCGAGAAACAGAAAAGCTAGTGAAGGAATTAATTTCAGAAATACCAAACAATAAACCAGAGTTTATGATTATCAGTGAAGCGGGTGCTTCGGTTTATTCTGCCAGTGAACTTGCTAGTAAAGAGTTTCCTGATTTGGATGTTAGTTTAAGAGGTGCCGTATCCATTGCTAGAAGAATTCAAGATCCTCTTTCAGAATTAGTTAAAATTGATCCCAAATCCATTGGGGTTGGTCAATATCAGCATGATGTGAACCAACGGCTTTTATCGCAGAGTCTTGATGCGGTGGTGGAAGACTGTGTGAACGCTGTGGGTGTTGATCTAAATATCGCTTCAGCTGAAGTTTTAAGTAAAGTTGCTGGTCTTAGTTCCTCAACAGCTGAAAATATTGTCGCTTTTCGCAATGAACATGGTCGATTTGATAATCGAAAGCAGTTACTTGATGTACCAAGGCTAGGTGATAAAGCCTTTGAGCAATCCGCTGGATTTCTAAGAATTAGTGGTGGTAGTAATCCACTTGATGGTTCAGCGGTGCATCCCGAAGCCTATCCTTTGGTGGAAAAAATTATTCAGCAATCGGTTAATAAAGATCTGAAGTCCATCCTTGGTGATCAGGCTTTTCTACAAAAAGTTGAAATAAGTGCTCTGACATCACAGCAATTTGGTGTGATTACTGTAAAAGATGTAATAAAAGAACTAGAAAAGCCAGGTCGAGATCCTAGACCAGAATTTAAAACAGTAGTTTATAAAGAAGGTGTGGAGGGCATAAAAGATCTTCAAAATGCTATGCAACTTGAAGGTGTTATTAGCAATGTGACAAACTTTGGTGCCTTTGTTGATATAGGTGTGCATCAGGATGGGCTTATTCATATTTCTCAATTATCCTCCGGTTTTGTGAGTGATCCGAGAAGTATAGTAAAGGCCGGTGATATCGTAAAAGTCTGGGTTTTAGAGGTAGATAGTGAGCGCAAACGCATTAGTTTGACCCTAGTTAATCCCACCGCTAAACTATCAAAAAAACAACCAGCAAGAGCAGCAGAAGCAACTAATAAAACACAAGAAAATCAAGCGGTTAAGAAAAACCACCCTGTCCATAAAAAAAGCCGCCATAACACTAAAAAAGAAACCCCTGTTTCAGCTTTTGCTAGCCTTTTAAGTAATGCTTTAGCTAACAAAAAATAGTGATTTTTGAAAGATTCTAATGAAAGCTAAATGTAACAGACTGTTGCATCCCACCCTTTACTCTGTTATAAAGTGTCTGCGCTAGCAAATATGAAGAAGCTCAGAATAACTGGGCCTTGCAGACTGGAAAACTTACGCCTCACTTTGTGAGGCTTTTTATTGACTGGTATCTTATGTTTAATTTAACTCGACCTACCTATTTTTTACTTTTTTTCATTTGCCATGAGTTGCTTATAACAGCTTTTTATTTTGAAATTTATTTGGGCCTTGAACCCTGTCCCTTATGCATGGTTTCAAGAGCGGTGGTTTTTCTTTTAGGCGTATCTTTTTTACTTGCAGCTCTACATAATCCATCAGGGTTTACCCGTAAAATTTACCACGGGTTATTCAGTGTTATTTCCTTATTAGGTATCATTGTTTCAACCCAACATGTTTATCTACAGTCACTTCCCGCAGATGAAGTACCAAGTTGTGGGCCAAACCTAAACTATATGCTTGATACTCTTCCCTTAAGTGAAGTATTGAAAAAGCTGATGGAGGGTTCAGGATCCTGTGCTGAGTCAAGCTGGTCGTTTATGTCCATGTCTATGCCTGCTTGGATGTTGGTGATTTTCAGTGGCTTTCTACTATTATCTATCATTCCTTTTTTTCAACGAGAACGCAGCAAAATTTTTAGTGACAACTAGTTACTTTTTATTATTCAAAAATTCAAGATTGATTAAGAACTGCTCTGATTGACTTTAATTTTTCTGCGGTTCATGTAGTATTCTTTATTAAGGTAAAAATTGAATGCTGAGGATTTATGCTCAATCAACTCGATCAAGCAAAAGAAAAATGGGGAGGCTATCATTCGTTAATCGACAGGTGGCTTGAAGATCGCCAACAGTTGCTGGTTAATTTTTGCAGCCTTTTTAAAGTGATGGATACTACTAACCAACAAACCCTTCCGGATTATGACTCCCTAACAAAATTTTGTCAGCAGCTAGTGGATTACATCTCTCTTGGTCATTTCGAAGTCTATGAATCATTGGTATCTGAGTGTGATGTTGAAGGTGAAACTTCCTTAAACCTTGCTAAAAATCTGTATCCAGAAATCACTAAGACCACCGAATTAGCCTTGGCCTTCAATGACAAATATATCAATATTAAAAATATTGATAAGTATGAAATATTAAGTAAAGATTTATCAAAAATTGGTGAAGTACTTGCAACTCGAATCGAATTAGAGGATCAATTAATCGATACTTTACATAGGAACCATTAATTACTTTAGCTCAATCAAATAGCGACTAGTTTAAATAGGATTTTAAACCCAATGATTCGGATTTTAATAGATATGAAATTCTTCTTTCTAATTCTTCTCCCTTTATTAATCCTAACGGGATGTGAGCGAAATTCTATACCTTTAAGTCAGGCAAAACATTCTGCCGTAGCAACCTATGATGCTGATATTTCGGATGATGGTAAATATTCATTGGTGGCCAGCGTAAATCATGATGCAGGTTATTGGGATTTAGAGAATGATGTATTGCTCTATAGTTGGAGCCATTCTACGGAAACCGATATCGGCATAATCGCTGTTGATATCTCACCTGACGGCACAAGAGCAGTCACTGCTACTGAAACAGACATGGCAGTATGGGATACCAGTACGGGCAAGAACATGGGCTTTTATAGTTTGCCTGAAAGTGACTTAAGGGATCTAGCCATTTCTGACCGTGGCGATGCTCTTATAATGGGCCTTGGAGATGGTAGAGTTATTCACTTGAATCTGCTTAGTGGTCGGCGTCTTGAGTTTTTGGCCCATGGTGAAGCCATTAACAGTATTGATATTTCACCCAATGGTCGTTATGTCATCTCTGGAGCCAATGATTACAGGGCTCTATTATGGGACAGTAAATCAGGTCAAATTATACAGCAGTGGAAACATAACTCTAGGGTTACTCTGGTGGCTCTAAGTCGAGATGGTAGCCGAGCATTTTCCGCCGGAAATAAAGCTAATGCTATGATCTGGGATATCCAAACAGGAAAAAGAGTAAGCGAGTTAGATCTAGCTAAAAGACAATATGTTCTCAGTAGTGCAAGGTTTTCACCTGATAATCTTCAAATATTAACCGGAGCCCCTTCTCAACAACTTATTCTTTGGAAGGTTGCAGATGGTATGGCAATCAAGCAATTTCGTGTTGGTACCAGAAATACAAATCGCCCAACCGGGGCCATTATCTATGCGGTGGGTTTTAATGGAGAGGGGGATCTTCTTTCCGAGTCTTCAGCCGGCCTTGGCGAAAAATGGCTAGCCGTAGATACTAGTGATTGAGAGTCTACAAGCCTTTAAATTGAAGCATCATGCAATCTGACCTAAAAACCTGGCAATTTTGGATAGACAGAGGAGGTACTTTTACCGACATTCTTGGCGTTACTTGTGAGGGTGAACTAAAAGTCGCAAAACTTCTCTCTGAAAATTCCCAGCAATATCCCGATGCAGCAATAGCGGGTATTCGACAAATCCTAGGTTTGAGCGAAGGTCAGAAAATCAGTAAAAATCAAATCAGTTGTGTCAAGATGGGAACCACTGTTGCAACCAATGCCTTGCTTGAACATCGGGGCGCTAAAGTAGTATTACTGATCACAAAAGGCTTTGCGGATCTGCCATCTATCGGATATCAAAATAGACCGGATATATTTGCGCTAAATATCAAAAAGCCCAAACCCTTATATTCTAAATGTATAGAGATTGATGAGAGACTTGCCGCTAACGGCAAGGTGATCAAACCACTTAATCAAGCAAATCTTAAACAACAATTATGCCAAGCAATTGAACAGGGCTATGAATCCATCGCCATTGCCTTGCTGCATAGTTACCTAAATCCTGTCCATGAATTGCAACTTGAAAAAATGGTTAGGGAGCTAGGCTTTAATCACATTTCAGTTTCCCATAAATTGAGTCCCCTACCAAGGCTAGTTCCTCGTCTTGACACCACCTTAATTGACGCCTACCTGACACCTGTTTTGACAAGGTATGTCGATCAGGTTGCAAAAGCGCTTGATGATACCAAGTTACTTTTTATGCAGAGCAATGGTGGTTTGATAGCAGCAGAGCAGTTTAGTGGTTGTAATAGTATACTTTCTGGCCCTGCAGCTGGTGTTGTAGGCATGGTTGAAACTGCCAAGCAACATGGCTTTGAAAAGATCATTGGCTTTGACATGGGGGGTACTTCCAGCGATATCTATCTTTATAAGGGTAGATACCAACAAACCTTAAATACTGAGATAGCGGGGGTTAGAGTCCGAGCCCCTATGCTTGATATTCATACTGTGGCAGCAGGTGGAGGCTCCTGTCTGGTTTATAAGGATCAACGTTTTCAAGTTGGACCAACTTCAGCGGGGGCCGATCCTGGTCCTGCTTGTTATGCTAGAGGAGGGCCATTAACGGTCACTGATATTCAGGTGCTACTTGGCCGTATTCGTCCCGAGTGTTTTCCAAAAGTGTTTTCAGAAAATTCTGATCAGGCCTTAAATAAAAAACTAGTGATTACAGCTTTTAAAGCGTTAGCAATACAAATTAATAGTGATAATTCGACTGCTTGGTCCATTGAAAAAATTGCCGAGGGATTTCTAGAAATTGCCATAGCTAATATGGCAAATGCCATAAAAGATGTGACCACGGCCAAGGGTCTTGATGCTGAAGATTTTGTACTGAATTGTTTTGGTGGCGCAGCTGGTCAACACGCTTGTATGGTGGCAGAGCAACTTAATATTAAACAGTTGTTAATTCATCCCTTAGCAAGCTTACTGTCGGCTTATGGTATGGGGCTTGCTGATACGGTGATCATTGTTCAGCAGTCAATAACTCGTCAATTATCACCCAAAGCACTTCAGGATATTTTACCCCTTATTGAAAACTTAAGTATAAACGCCTTAGCTAAGATGAAAGAACAGGGTATCGACTCTGCAAGTCTCACTAGTCAGTTATCTCTTCGATATAAAGGCAGTGACAATTGTATCGAATTAGATATTGCGAGTAACTTGCACAGCAATGCAACCGATAGTGCAAAGTTAATTGACACTTTCCTGCAAGCACTTACTTTTGAATTTAGTAAGCAGCATAAGGAACTATTTGGTTTTTTTGAGCAAGATAAGACCATAATTATTGATAAAATAACCCTTGAAGCTCGCTTTAAACCTGAGCCGTTAATCCTAAATAGCGTCCTACCAGGCAAACCATTAGCTTCAAAAGGGCTAGAAAGAGATTGGGTATATTTCAACGGAGGTTATCAAGAAATTGATTTTCATCCTTGGGCGAGTCTACAGGTGGGTAAAAAGTATCAAGGACCTCTGGTGATATTCAGCGATAGTACGAGCCTCGTGGTGGAATGCGCTTGGTTTGCAGAGATAAAGACAGATGGGACAATTTTACTACAACATCAAACAACCACTGAACAAAATCTATCTTCTAAGCAAAGTCCTAGTCAAAAACCGAACATAAAACAAGAACAGCTTAACTTTGATCCAGTTCGACTGGAGTTGTTTAGTAATCTATTTCAGACAATCGCCGATCAAATGGGCCGCGTTTTAGCTAGAACAGCCCATTCAGTGAACATAAAAGAGCGCTTCGATTTCTCCTGTGCCATTTTTGATGCCAAGGGTAATCTCATAGCAAACGCACCCCATATGCCGGTGCATCTTGGTTCCATGGGAGAGAGTATTATCGCTGTACTCAAGCAAGCAAAGGCGATGCAGGATGGCGATGTCTATTTAATCAACGATCCCTATCAAGGGGGAACACATTTACCTGATTTGACCCTAGTAACGCCAGTATTTCATAAGGGACAAGTCATTTATTTACTGGGCTCTAGGGGTCATCATGCAGATGTTGGAGGAATAGCACCAGGTTCTATGCCGTCAAATYCAACTTCTATCCATGAAGAAGGCTGTCTATTTAAGTGTTTTAAATTGCTAGATAGAGGTAAATTTCAAGAACAAAACTTAAGGACACTGTTATTAACAGGTGAATACCCAGCGAGAAATCCAGATCAAAATATAGCTGATCTGAAAGCTCAAGTCGCCGCTAATAATAAAGGTCGTCAGGAGTTAGACAAGGCTTTTAATCACTACGGCAGGGATAGGGTATTAAATTATATGCAATTTGTTCAGGATAATGCTGAACAAATTTTAAGAAGAGTTATCTCAAATCTAAGCAGTGGTAATTATTGTTATAAAATGGACAATGGCGCTGAAATTGTTGTGGCCATAACAATTAATGCCGCTCGGAGGAGCGCTTGCATAGATTTTACTGGCACTAGTGGCCAATTGAATAATAATTTTAACGCTCCTTCAGCCATCTGTCGCGCAGCTGTTTTGTATGTCTTTCGATGCTTAATTGACGAAAATATACCGCTCAATGGTGGTTGTTTGAGGCCTCTTGAAATCCTTATCCCGAGTAATTCAATGTTAAATCCGTCCTTTCCTGCTGCGGTGGTTGCTGGAAATGTTGAAACTTCCCAAGTTGTCACCGATGCACTTTTTTGTGCATTAGAAGTCATGGCAGGTTCTCAGGGCACCATGAATAACCTCACTTTTGGCAATCAACATTTTCAATATTATGAGACCATTGCTGGTGGTGCAGGCGCTACGAAAGATTGTAATGGTGCATCTGGAGTACAAACCCACATGACTAATTCAAGAATTACCGATCCAGAAMTWMWAGAAASYSGTTATCCTGTACGACTAACCCAATATGAGTATCGGACTTCATCAGGTGGATTAGGTCTTCACTCAGGTGGAGATGGGCTATTACGGGAAATACAATTTTTAGAGCCCATGACAGTGAATATATTATCTGGAAATCGTCACCATTCACCTCCTGGGATATCGGGAGGGTTAGCTGGAAAATCAGGTCAAAATCAATTGTTTAAAGTTACGGGTGAAAAGATTGAATTATCAGCAACTTGTCAAATTAACGTTGCTACAGATGATAAATTACGGATAAAAACTCCGGGTGGCGGAGGATTTGGTCATTCTATCGAATAGAATCACCTTAATTGCATAATGCTGTGTTAAACTGGCGCGCTGAAATACACTACTTTTTATCGTTAGAATATTTGTTGTTATAAAGGAAAAAATACATGCCATCCCTTGCTCAAAAGAAATTTATTATTCCAGGCATTACTGTCTTGGCAATAATCCTGTTATACGCTTCTTATTGCTCTTCCAGTGCGGACAGTGCCGAAGGCGATACAAGTGATAAAACACCAGAAGTTATTTCCCAGACTGATGAACTTAAATCTGAACAAGTTGTAGCAACTGAGGTTGTAGAAAATACCACTGCTGTGGACACACAAAACACCCAAGGTGCAGATGAGCAGACAAAAGCAGCCCTAGATACTAGTGATATCATTTTTGTTGAAGGCAAGACAAGAGATTACATCGTAAAATTTCCTGATGAACTGTCTAATGAGCCTATGTTAGTACAGTTCTTTTCCTTTTGGTGTCCCCACTGTAACGACTTTGAACCAACGGTGAGACTATGGGAAGCACAAAAGCCAGATTCCGTTACGTTACTAAAAATACCTGTTGTTTTTGGTCGTGAAGACTGGCGTCTTGCTGCCAAATCATACTACRTGGCTRTAGAGCTAGAGTTGGAAAATGAGTTTAGTCGTTTGATGTACAAGACTATTCACGTCGATAATATCTATCCACAAAATGAAACAGATATGGGCAAGATATTTGCGGAACTAGGCGTTAGCAATGTTAAACTCCTTGAAGCTGCCAAGTCATTTAATGTAGATTCAAATTTACGTAAAGCTGAATATCTGACTAAAAAATATAAAGTAGCTGGTGTGCCTTATTTTCTTATCAACTTTAAGTATGAAGCAGCTCAAGCAAGTTATGCGTCTCAGGAAGCTTTGTTCAAACTTTGGAACTACTTACCTGCAATAGATTTTGAATAAAAATATTAAAAGGAATAACAATGTCGTTAAATGATACAAGTAATGTAGTTACAAGCTTCTTAGTAGCTTTGATTGTAATAGTAGGCCTAGTGACTGAAACAAAATCTCTAGCTGCAAATGATGCAGCTGTACTTGTAGAAGGTAGAGACTTCGTCATAAAGTTTCCCTATGAAAAGCCTAAGAAGCCACAAGTTGTGGAGTTTTTCTCTTTTATGTGTCCTGCTTGTTTTCAAAGAGAAGCGACGGTTTTACGTTGGAAGAAACAAAAGCCAGATTCCGTAGAGTTACTGAAAATACCTGTATCCTTTGGCCGAGCAGATTGGAAACTAGCAGCGAGAGCTTTCTACATTGCTGAAGAATTAAAAATATCGGAGAAGTTTAATAAATTGATGTTCCAAAAAATTCACATTGAGAATAAGCGGCTTCGTCGCCTAACGGATGTTGAAAAAATATTTATTGAAATGGGGATCTCGAAGGCAGATTTTAATAAAGCAGCCAAATCATTTGGAGTAGATAGTAAATTACGCAAGGCGGACTTTTTAGTGAAAAAATATAAAGTTCCGTCCGTTCCCTACTTTTTAATCAACTTTAAATACGAAGCGAGTGAGTCCTCAAGTCAAAATCAAGACGCCTTATTTAGACTTTGGAATTTATTGCCTTCAAGAGATTTCTAACCTAAGAAGCAAGTTAAATATTCATTTTTCAAAAGAAAAGAGCAACTAATATTGCTCTTTTTTCGTTTTAAACCAAACTATTAGCCTATCTTTTGCGTCTAAGAGATGGGTGGACTTAATAATCAAAAAAGTCTGAGAGGGATAGTTGGTCAAATTCACTAATCCATTGTTTAGTTTTATAAGTTTCGGACTTAGTGAACAGGGCTAATAATATTAACTTACTGAATAATATGAATTATTTTAACTGGTACAGTTTTTGCTTTTATAAAATTTAACAGCACTATTTATCAAGCAATACAGACTAGTGAGCCATTAACTTTATAACAGTTAGATAGAGGAATAATGATGAAAAAATTGAATATGATTGTAGGAGCCCTTTCCCTGGCTCTCGTGAGTACACCAATACAGGCTATTAATGACAAGGATTGTAGTTTTGATTTAGATTATGACTTTGCCATTAAAAACTCGGAGATTACCTTTAGTAAGAGCAAGGGTAATAAGGTCTTTATCAATCGTGATAATCAACTATTTGTTAACGGCGTTGAGCAATCCCTGAATAGCGAACAACAACTTCTTATGGATAACTATGCAAATGGTGTTCGTGATTTAATTCCAGAGATTACTAATATTGCCATCGATGGCGTTTCACTGGGTGTGAAGGCTGCCTCTATGGCACTTAGCACTTTATTAGGTGATGGCAGCCCACAATTTGCTCATTTTAATGAAAGAGTAACTCACTTGGCTGATTCAATTACGTCGAAGTTAAGTAGTACTGATTTCAGCACCTCAGCTATTGAAGAGTCCTTCGGCGCTGAATTTGAAGAAGAAATTGAGACGGTTGTTGAAGAAGCCATAGCTGAAATTACCCCAATAATCATGGCGCAGATTGTTACCGCTGCCATGAGTGGAGGTGATAATTCAGTTTCTGACTTGGAAATGCGTGCTGAGAACCTTGAACATCAGATAAAAGGCTTTATTGAGCCCCAGGCTGAAGCTCTAGAAGCTCGGGCTGAAGAGTTATGTTTAAGTATCGCAGCGTTAGATAACCTTGAGACAAAAATGGTTGAAAGTGGCCTTGAAATGATGGATTTAATCAGTGAAGGCGGTCATGGAGGCTTTAAATTTAACCATGATAAATTTAACTTTGATTTAAGTGAATAAACTCTACTAGCTTTTAACGGCTATCCAAACTATTGGGCGCCTTCTTGGCGCTTTTTTGTTGTTTAACGTATAAACCCATCACTCTGTCTCTATTGATAGCTATTTTGTAACATTCCAGCAGTAGATTCCTCTGTAAAGTAGTACAATCAGAAGGTATCGATTGGTACTTACTTATAGATAATCGTAGTTTAGTCGTCTATTAGAGTAAACATTAACGTAATGATTTATTAAAACTTTAAATAAAAAAGGAACATACTATGAACAAGAAAATATTAATCGGCAGCGCGATAGCAACGGCTCTTACATTTGCAGCAGCAACTTCTTCAGTAACACTTGCTGGAAGTAAGAAAATGGAAAAATGTTATGGTGTTGCTAAAGCCGGACACAATGATTGTAAAGCGGGCGCTGGCACTTCTTGCGCTGGAACTTCTACCTCCGACAGCCAAGGCAATGCATGGCTTTATGTTACTAAAGGTACTTGTGAAAAATTAGTTGGCGGCAGCTTAACTGAAAAGTAATCAGTAACAAAAATGATGAATTACACCCAGTATCCTCCCAACCCTATTCCTGCTAAAGCAGGAGTAGGGCTTAAACCAGAACACTATCAAGCTATAATTGAATCTAGGCCTGATATCGCCTGGTTTGAGATTATCCCCGAAAACTATATGGCTGAGGGCGGTGCTGTACATCATTATTTACATCAAATCAGAGAAAATTATCCCTTATCCATCCATGGTATTGGCCTTTCTCTAGGTTCTGAAGAAGGGGTTTGTAGTCATCAGTTAGCAAGCTTAAAAAAGCTGATTGATTGCTATCAACCCGATCTTCTTTCTGAACATTTATCCTGGTCAAGAAATGATGGACTGGTTCTCAATGATCTACTACCGATTCCCTATACAGATCAGGCTCTCGATACTTTTGTTCGAAACCTTGATCAAAGCCAGAATTATTTACAACGTCAAATTATGATTGAGAATCCATCAAGCTATTTCCAGTTAGACTATTCGACTTATACTGAATGGGATTTTTTAGTTCTGGTTGCTAAACGCAGTGGTGCTAAGATCTTACTTGATATAAATAATATTTATGTCAGTGCTTTTAATCATGGTTTTGATGCAAAAAACTATATTGACAATATCCCTAAGGAATTAGTTGGAGAGATACATTTAGCAGGCCATTCAATACAAGAAATGCAGTCTGGACGTGTGTTAATTGATGATCACGGTTCAAAAGTTATTTCTCAAGTTTGGCAGTTGTATCAATATGCACTTGAACGATTCGGTAATCGTCCTACTTTAATTGAGTGGGACGCAAACATTCCAAAATGGGAAGTGTTATTTGACCARGCAAAAAWGGCCGATCAAATACTTAAAGAAAACCATTCGGCTTTAGCCTAAATTCATTATTCTGATAGTATTCGGCTAAAGGATATTTTATGACAAGACCAAGACTTGAAGAATATCAACGTCAATTTACAGATAATTTATTATCAGAACACATTCATTTTGATAGCTCTAACAATCTACTAAAGCACCTGGTGCCTAAGTATGTGGACTCTGAACTTGAGGGTTCAGATAAAAATGATTCTGCTTATGAGGAAGCTATTGAGCGTCTTAGCATTTATAGGAATAATGTCATTTTATCTCTCATCACGGCCATGGCAGATACTTATCCAGTGGTGAAGAGATTATTAGGCGAAGAGTTTTTTAATGCTGTAGCCGTTAAATTTGTGCGGCAGTTTCCACCAAAGCAACCATCACTACTCTTTTATGGTGGAGATTTTATAGAATTTATTGGCCATTTTCCTGCTTGCAGTGAATTTTCCTATTTAAGTGATGTGGCAAAACTTGAGTGGATGACAGTGAGAGCATTTCATGCAGCGGATGAGCAACTATTTGATAGCAACCTGCTTGCTGGAGTCGCTCCTGAATCTTTAACGGAAGTTTCCTTTAGCTTACAACCCTCAGTACAGTTTATGGCTTCAAGTTGGCCTATAGACAGTATTTGGGAAGAAAATCTCAAGGATGAAGTTGCAACGCTGAAKTTAGAAGAACTAGCAGGCTGTAACTTATTAATCTATCGACACCAATTACAGGTGCAGGTGGTGAATTTAACAGCAGATTGTTATAACTTTGTGACTGCTTTTGGTGAAGGTAAAACTATTGCCTCAGCTTGGGAATACACCCTGTCACAACAACAGTTAGAAAACAGGGCTGAACTTGATGAAAATGAACTAACAGGCATGCTTGGTTATTTATTAAGTTTAGGGATATTCTCCAACGCTGAGCTCCCTGACTAGATAAAATCGAATCTTAATCACTCTTTAAGGAACATCATGATTACTAAAATTATTCAATTAACCAAGAAACCACTTAGCTTTTTGAAGCTTTTACCAGAAGACATTATCGCCCTAACAGCTAGATTTGCAATCGCTGCTGTTTTTTGGCGATCGGCCCAAACAAAAATAAATGGCTGGGATTTTATGGGACAATCATGGCAATTTTTTAACTTAAATAGTTCAACAATAATGCTATTTGAATATGAGTATGATTTACCGCTTCTTAATCCCGAACTTGCCGCCTATCTTGCGACTTTTACGGAATTTTTTGTTTCTATTGCTGTGTTGATAGGCTTAGCAACAAGGTTTTCAGCCTTGGTATTTCTAGGCATGACAGCGACTATCCAAATTATGGTTTATCCAGATGCTTGGCCTACTCATATTCTCTGGGCAGCTATCTTGCTTTATATTATCAAGCATGGACCAGGAAAAATTTCTTTAGATAATTTGTTGTCAGGTAAAACTTAATAGTCAGAGGTCGGAGTCAATAACGTCTAGGTTTCTTCATCACGCAAGATATCAAGCATGTCGGAAAAAACTTGGCTGGAAGGAACCTTTCTTTCCTTTAACTGGCGATAGATATTAAACACCATGGCACTGGAGCCACTAAGAAAAATATCATACTTGTGCAGTTGCTCTATATTACGAAAAACAGCTTCATGCACCATTCCCTTCTCCCCTGACCAGCTATCGTCTGGATGATGTAGTACGGGAACAAAGTTAAATCGAGGGTGGAGCTCCATCCAGTCTATTGGCAATTGATGAAGGTATATTTCACTCAGCTCATTCGCTCCCCAGTAGAGATTTATTTCCCGAGGATCATTATTTGAGAGCAGGGTACTAATGATTGAATGGCTATGGGCAAATCCAGTTCCACCTGAGATAAAGAGTAAGGGATTTTTTCCAGTTGTTTGTTCTAGGGTACAATTTCCTACTGATAATTTAATGCTAACATGGCTTTCAGTTTTTAGCCTCTGTAAAACCTGAGCAGTAAATTCATTATCAGGAATATCCTTGATGTGCATCTCAAGGTATTTCCCATCTCCTCGAGCTGACGCAATAGAGTAGGGACGGGCATCATTTTCTGCCATAATAATAAATAAATATTGGCCAGCTTTATAATCAAATAAAGTGCCTTCTGGTGCGCTTAAGGTTACCAAATAAACATCGGCGCTTATTTTTTCGCATTGGGCAATCGGGCAGACGTAAGTTTGTAGGTTTGTCATATTAGCCCTCACTTAATCTAGTATCCCTAATTCATCCCAAAGATCATCAATCTTAGACACAACTTCTGCAGACTGTTCGATGGTCGTGCCCCATTCTCTGGTAGTTTCACCAGGCCATTTATTCGTGGCGTCTATGCCCATCTTTGAGCCTAGTCCTGAGACGGGGGATGCAAAATCTAAATAATCGATGGGCGTATTTTCAACCATCATCACGTCCCGAATAGGATCAACTCTTGTGGTCATGGCCCAGATCACTTCTTTCCAGTCCCGAGCATTGACATCATCATCGGTAATAATAATAAATTTAGTGTACATAAACTGTCTTAAGTATGACCAGACACCCATCATGATACGTCTAGCATGACCAGGATACTGTTTCTTGATGGTGACTACGGCCAAGCGGTAGGAGCAACCTTCAGGAGGCAGATAAAAGTCTGTTATTTCAGGGTACTGCTTTTGTAAAATAGGAACAAAAACCTCATTTAAGGCTTCACCTAAAATAGCGGGTTCATCTGGAGGACGTCCTGTATAGGTACTATGATAAATAGGATCTTCACGGTGTGTTATCCGCTCTACAGTAAAAACGGGGAAGCTTTCAACTTCATTATAGTAACCAGTGTGATCGCCATAGGGTCCTTCATCTGCCATATCATCGGGGTGAATTACTCCTTCAAGAATAATTTCAGCACTGGCAGGTACGAGTAATTCACTACCGAGAGTTTTAACGAGTTCGGTTTTGTTACCTCGAAGTAAGCCAGCAAAAGCATACTCAGAAATAGTATCTGGAATTGGAGTCACAGCGGCTAGAATAGTTGCTGGATCAGTTCCTAGTGCCACGGCAACTGGAAAGGCTTCACCAGGGTGGCTTTTCTGCCAATCACGAAAATCAAGGGCGCCACCGCGGTGGGGAAGCCAACGCATGATTAAGCGATTAGGTGTCAGGCACTGCATTCTATAGATGCCGAGGTTTTGACGATCTTTTTCTGGTCCCTTGGTGGTCACTAAACCCCAAGTGATTAAAGGTGCAACATCACCGGGCCAACAAGTTTGAATAGGAAATTTTGTTAAATCAACCTCTGAACCCTCAATCACTACTTTTTGACAGGCTGCTTTTTTCAGCACCTTAGGTGCCATATTAAGCACTTGTTTAAAAACAGGAATTTTATCCCAAGCGTCCTTCAAGCCTTTAGGGGGTTCAGGTTCCTTAAGATAGGCGAGTAATTTTCCAACATCCCTGAGGGCTGAAACAGAATCTTGTCCCATGCCAAGTGCGACTCTTTTTGCAGTGCCAAAGAGGTTGGTTAAAACGGGTATATTTGAGCCCTTTGGATTTTCAAATAAAAGCGCTGGGCCATTTGCCTTAAGGGTTCTATCGGAAATTTCGGTCATCTCCAGATAAGGATCGACCTCTTGAGTAACTCTTTTTAGTTCACCCATGGACTCAAGATGCTCAATAAAGTCTCTTAGATCCTTGTAATCCATGGATGTATTAGCCTTAGTATGAACGCTATTTACGTTTCATTGAATCGAAAAATTCTTGATTCGTTTTTGTCAGTGAAAGTTTATCAATGAGGAACTCCATGGCATCAATCTCATTCATTGGATGCATGATTTTTCTTAAAATCCACATCTTCTGAAGTTCTAGCTCACTGGTCATGAGATCCTCACGACGGGTACCAGACATATTGAAGTTAATGGCAGGATATACACGCTTTTCAGCAATTTTGCGATCAAGACGTAACTCGTGATTACCCGTGCCTTTAAATTCTTCGAAAATAACCTCATCCATCTTAGAACCAGTATCGACTAAGGCTGTTGCAATGATTGTTAAACTGCCACCCTCTTCAAGTTTACGGGCTGCACCAAAGAAACGTTTAGGCTTGTGCAGGGCGTTAGCATCAACACCACCGGTTAGTACTTTGCCTGATGAAGGTATAACAGTGTTATAGGCTCGTGCTAGACGGGTTATGGAATCAAGCAAAATGATCACATCTTTTTTGTGTTCCGCTAGACGCTTGGCTTTTTCAATAACCATTTCTGCTACCTGAACATGTCGGCTTGCAGGCTCGTCAAAAGTAGAAGCAACAACTTCGCCTCGAACAGTACGGCGCATTTCAGTTACTTCCTCAGGACGTTCGTCAATGAGTAGTACAATCAATACACATTCTGGATGGTTATAGGTAATCGACTGAGCAATATTCTGTAGAATAACCGTTTTACCAGCTTTAGGTGGAGATACAATCAATCCACGTTGGCCTTTACCAATAGGAGCACATAAATCAACGATTCTACCGGTAATGTCTTCCGTTGAACCATTACCACGCTCTAGCGTTAGCCGTTGGTTGGGATGTAGAGGTGTTAAATTCTCAAATAAAACTTTATTTTTAGAGTTTTCAGGAGAATCAAAATTAATATCCTCAACCCTCAATAGTGCAAAATAACGCTCACCATCTTTTGGAGGTCTAATTTTGCCGGAAATAGTATCACCGGTTCTAAGGTTGAAACGTCTTATCTGACTAGGGCTGACATAAATATCGTCAGGACCAGCGAGATAAGAGGCATCGGCAGAGCGTAGGAAACCAAATCCGTCGGGTAGTATTTCTAAAACACCACTTCCGAAAATATCTTCCCCTCCCTTTGAATGTTTTTTCAAAATCGAAAAGATGATATCTTGTTTACGGGCGCGGGCCATATTTTCAATGCCCATGGATTCAGCGAGAGCGACTAAGTCACTTGCTTTTTTTTGTTTGAGTTCAGTTAGATTCATGTCAGTAGGATTTTTTGATGCAGCTGTTGAAAGTTATACGGAGTTCTTGTCATGGACGTACATTTAAAGTAATGAGTAAGTAAGTAAACAGAGAACACCGTGAGTATTTTTAGAATAGTGATTATTTTTTGTTAATTTTTCAGAATTTTTTAAACCATCAATTGGTGAATAGATGACTATAATGAGCTTAAGGTAGCACTGAAAATTAAAAACGTCCAGTTTTTATAGCTAATGCACTGAAATAACTGCTGATTTAGCTAAAGTTCCAGAACTAATCATCCAAAATGTAGGTTGATGGCTAATTAGTTCTGAAACTTGGATTATAGATTGGCATCAATAAATTCTGTCAATTGACCTTTCGATAAAGCACCTACCTTGGTGGCAGCAGCAGAACCATTTTTGAAAATCATTAAGGTTGGAATGCCGCGAATACCAAACTGAGGGGGCGTTGCAGAATTTTCATCAATATTTAATTTGCTAACTTTAAGTTTGCCGGCATACTCTGAAGCTATCTCATCAAGTAGCGGGGCAATCATTTTGCAAGGACCACACCATTCAGCCCAATAGTCTACTAAAACAGGCAAATCCGATTGAAGGACTTCCTGCTCAAAACTATCATCACTCAAATGAACAATTTGCTCACTCATTATAATTATTCTCCTATTTTTGTTTAAAAAATTACCTTAATGACTCAATTATTGATCATTAATCAATTAATAGTGCTATTTGATTACAAAGGACGCTGCAATGCAAGTCTAAAGCATGTAGACTTCTGCAAATGAAATCAGCCCACTTAACAAATACCCGTTTCTCCGATCTGGGGATGGAAGATCTGCTTTTCAAGTCCCTAGACGAAGCGGGCTTTAAATACTGCACTCCTATCCAAGAAAAATCCATACCTTTACTACTGGAAGGTCAGGATGTTGCCGGTCAGGCTCAAACTGGAACAGGAAAAACTCTCGCCTTTTTAATTGGCATCTTTAATGATTTACTGACCCTTGATCCCATTGAGGGTAGAAGGCTCAATGAGCCGCGTTCGATTATTCTTGCACCGACTCGCGAGCTTGCTGTTCAAATTCATAAAGAAGCTGAAATGCTCAATAAGTACACTAAGTTCCGATTGGGATTAGTCTTTGGTGGTACGGGTTACCAGAGTCAAAAAGACTATCTTGAAAAGGGTGTCGATGTTCTCATTGGCACAACAGGTAGGATAATAGATTACTTCAAGCAAGGCGCCTTTGGTCTAGATGCCATTGATTCTGTGGTACTGGACGAAGCCGATAGAATGTTTGACCTTGGTTTTATAAAAGATATCCGCTATTTGTTTAGGCGTATGCCAAAGGGTGACGATAGACTGAATATGCTTTTTTCAGCAACCCTATCTCACCGGGTAATGGAACTTGCTTATGATCACATGAATAGTCCTACTCAAGTGTCTATTGAACCGGAAAAGGTCACAGTGGAGAGCATTACAGAACAGCTTTTCTACCCAAGTAACGAAGAAAAAATTCCCTTGTTACTCGGTTTAATGACAAGGGACAATCCAGAACGCTCCATTGTTTTCACTAATACTAAAAGAAATGCAGAAAAAGTCTGGGGCTATCTAAGCACCAATGGTTTTGAAGCAGGAATACTTACGGGTGATATTCCACAACCCAAACGTTTGAGACTGCTTGATGAGCTGGCCAACAGTAAAATTGATGTACTCATTGCAACGGATGTAGCTGCCAGAGGCCTACATATTCCAGCAGTAAGTCATGTTTATAATTACGATTTACCTGATGACAAGGAAGATTATGTTCATCGTATAGGTCGTACAGGGCGAGCTGGTGCTAAGGGTGAAGCCTTGAGTTTCGCCTGTGAAGATAATGCCTTTAATTTACCGCCTATTGAGGACTTTATAGGCCATAGTCTTACCGTGATGCAGGTAACTGAGGATCTTCTTACTAAGGATATTAATCCTCCTAAATTTATTCAAAGACGTCCTAAATCTCCTAGAAAATCTTCCCATCAACGTAAGAAATATACTGGGAATCGTTAAATGACAGGTTTCAATGGCTAGGCTAGTTGCTCTTGACTTAGGCTCTAATAGTTTCCATTTACTGGATGCTGTTTTTCTTGAAAACTCTCATGATGTACGACTCGCAACCAAGGCCTCTGATCTAGTTTACGGCTGTCGTTTAAAAGAAAAAGTTCAAATTGGCGCTGGCCTAGATGCGGATAACAATCTTAGTCAGGTTGCCATTAATCGTGGACTTGATTGTATAAAAACTTTCCATCGCTTTATCAAAGAACAAGAGATTGACCATCTTATTGCAGTTGCCACCAATACTCTTAGAATCGCAAATAACAGCCAGGATTTTATTCGTACTGCTGAAGATATTTTGGGTAGTCCAATCAAGGTAATATCAGGTCAGGAAGAAGCCCGACTGATATTTTCGGCTGTTATTGAAGAAATTGCTGAACTTGAGCCAGGTTTAGTGATTGACATAGGTGGAGGAAGTACAGAGTTTGCCATAGGTAATCAATCTCAACAACAACTGACAGAGTCCCTTGAGATGGGCTGCGTGAGTTACAATCAACGTTTTTTTGCCGATGGAAAGATATATGTTGAGAATGTTAAAGCTGCTGAAAAAGCTGCTCGACTTGAAATTGAGCCCTATCTGGAACAGTTAAAATCCCTACCGCTTAATTGGATAGTGGGAACTTCAGGAACTCTTCAATCTATCGCTATGTTAGCCAATCGCCTTTTTAATGAGCCTGAAAATACTCTATCCATTCAAAGCTTAGATGCCCTAGAAGCAATGGTGGTTAAGGCTGGACATCTCGAGGCTTTGGATTTTGAGGATTTGGATAGCAATAGACGCTCTATCTTGCCGGCGGGACTAGCCATCGTTCGGGCGATATTCGATAGTTTGAAGATTACTGATATCAGGATATGCCAATTTGCGATTTGTGAGGGTTTGTTGATGCAACTAAAGGATCAAATAATTAGACAACAACCATCAACTAGTTGCAAGATAGTCTAAGTAAAACAGCCTATGAACTCATGAGATTAAACAATGTCGCAACTTTCTGATGCCAATATTACAGAGCAGCGTTCACTCGACGAGATACCCAATTCACCTGATCGCAATAAACCAACTGGTTTTTTGCTACGCCTAGCCAAGGCGTTACATACCTATGGCTTACCTGCCTACGAATTAGAGCAAACCATGAATGGCTGTGCACAGGCCATGGGTTATGGTATTCAGTGCATGTCACTACCAACCTCCATTTCCATGACTATCCTGCCTCCGAATGCTGATCCCAGAACTTTTTTAATAAGAGTTGCACCTGGAGAAGTGAATCTTGACAGATTAAGAAGAGCTACACTTGTTGCCCGTCGAGTCATCGAAGGAGAGATAAATACCCAACAGGGTGCTGATTATCTAAAGGAAATAGCCCGCTCAAGACCAGACTATCCGAGCTGGGTAATTGTTTTGGCATTTGCAGTGGTTTCAACTTGTATTGCACGCATCTTCTCTGGAGGTTTTGCTGAAATGGCAATCTCAGCCTTTATTGGATTTATCGTGGGTTGCCTCGCGATCACCTCGAAATCAAGACCTATGCTTGATCATTTACTTCCTACGGTAAGTGCATTTATTGCCACTTTAATCACGCTAATAATTAGTCAGGGATTTTCACTTGTAGTTAACACCTCTGTTGTGGTTATCTCTGGGTTGATTATTTTACTGCCAGGCTTATCTCTAACAATTGCTCTAGCTGAATTAGCGACCCAAAATTTGGTATCGGGTACTGCAAGATTATTTGGAACCTTTACGGTGTTTATTCAATTAGCATTTGGAAGCGTTCTGGCAGCTGAGCTTGCCACTGGCTTTGGTTTGGAATTTAGTCATGCAGCATTACCTCCGGTTGAATTTTGGACCGTCTGCTTAGCAGCTGGAGTGGCCGCCCTAGCCTTGGTGCCGTTATTCTCAGCTAGAGTACAAGATACTCATTGGTTTCTACTTGCCGCCTTAAGTGCCTTTACCATGGTGCATTTTTCTACCCTCGCCATGGGGCCTTCATTAGGTGCTTTTGCAGGAGCGATAACCGTTGGGCTTATGGCTAAATTTGTCACGCGAACTTTTGATGTGCCGGGGGCCATGATAATCATGCCGGGTTTTATCATACTAGTGCCAGGCGCTGTTGGTTATCGTAGTGTGTTAGCGCTTGTGGAAAATGATATGGTGACAGGATTATCAACCGCCTTTGATGTGGTGGTTATTGGYATATCCTTGGTTGCAGGGTTTTTACTTTCATCTCTCGTGCACTTGCCTAAAGATGTTTCAAAGGATCAGTATTAATTATTTATAGTAAAATATGGAGAAATTGCATGTGTCGTTGGATGGCTTATAAGGGTAAATCTATTTACTTGGAAGATTGGTTACTTAACTCTAACCATTCACTTATTGAACAGAGTAAAGCATCGGACATGGCAAACTTTGAAGTTAATGGCGATGGCTTTGGGGTGGGTTGGTATGGCAATAAGCTAGAGCCAGGTTTATTTAGATCGGTACGTCCTGCTTGGAATAATGTTAATTTAGAAAGTCTTGCGGGTCATGTTGCATCACCTTTATTTCTAGCCCATATTCGATTTGCTACGGGTACTCCCATCCAAGAAACAAACAGTCACCCCTTTCAATATAAAAATTGGTTGATGGTTCATAATGGTCAAATTAATCAATACCATCTGATAAAAAAACAATTAATTAACTTAATTGACGAGGAATATTTTCAATATATTTTAGGCTCGACTGATTCAGAAATATTGTTTTATTTATTACTCAGCCACGGTTTAGAAGCAAATGTTGAACAGGCCATAATTACTGTGGTGAAGCTAGTAGAGAGCTTAGCAGCAAAGCATAATATTGATCATTCCCTTCGCATGACCTTAGGTATCAGCAATGGAGAGTCGATTTGGGCGGTGAGGTATTCAACCTGTTCGAAGTCAGCTTCATTATTTTATACTTTGGAGGAAAGTGACGGACAATGTTATCTACTAGTAGTGTCTGAACCTCTTGAATACGGAAGTTTATCTTGGAATGCTGTAGAGGAAAATGCAATTTTACATTTTGATAAAAACTATAAAAAACAGCTCACAACCATTTTTCACTGACCCGCTGATTTTAGAACACTAGACACCACTGTGGCGATAGTTAAAAGAAATATAATAACAAAGATAACACCTGCAATAATAAAGTGTGCAGGTTTTCCCTGTTCAAAATCTCTCTCTCTATTATCATCGCTTTGAACTCCTATCATGGCAGCTGCAACGCTTTTCATGATATCAAGGGGGCCTAACTCTTTTCTAGGTTGTTGATTATTTTCTTCGGTCATAATAAGGCTTTACACTGGATGGCTTGGAATTTAGTTTGGTCAGTTTATCATAATTAAAAATTAAAAATTAAAAATTAAGCATTTTTACAACAAGGGGTCCTTGGACAAACAGCACCTCTTGAACATATAAGCTTGGCCTCATTTTCAAGCCCCTGTTCAATCCAAGCAATATTAAGAATTCTAGCAACACTCATTAGTTCATTCTTAATGGACTTTGTGATCATGGATGAGCCGCCCTTATCTGAACAAATTGCTTTTAATTCAGAGGCGATACCCGTTGCATCCTTACCTTGAGCTTCAAAGGCTGGGTTTAAATCAATCCCTGCACACAATACATGATGTTCGTTGGATAAGTCTTTCACATTAACCGATTCACAACAATAGATCCTCGGTTGACCGTCTACATCAAGAATGGATATCTGGGCTGAGGTCTTATTTAGAGTGGCGGTATTCATTCTAAACACTGCCCAGTGCTGACAAGGATCTTCAACCATTTTCATATTACCCCAAGGTAGTGGTATTCCATTGCCTCTGTAAACTGCCTTGAGTTTTCCCGGGAAATAGGCATCAAAGTAATGCCAATGCGGGTAGGGAGAAACAGCGGTCATGCGCCGCATGGCCACAGAAGCAGAAACTTCAGCGAGTTTTGATGTGCTTATTTCATAGCCCTGTCTATCCAGTAACTGGCGAAAAGGTACCTTTGGGCAAAGTAGGGCGCCTGCAAAAAAGCTACATTCGAATTTTCGCCACGCATGTAAAATTTCCTGAGGATTAACCGTTGAAGATTGAACTGGGCTGAATTTTGAGAGTTCTCTGCTAGCCCTGTTTCCCCCTGTTATCATGATTACTTTAATGCCGTCTCTATTGTGAAGAACATTATGACCAATATAGACAGCTAGATCATACTTAAGACGATTAGGGTAAGTCTTTAGAATTTTATTCAGGTAAATGGTATCGGTTGGTTCAAAATATGAGCTAACAAGATTATCAGAATGAATATTCATTTGAAGCTTAATGTGTTCAGGTAGTTCGTCAAACCATTTAATTTTCATACCCATCTGTTTGATGATTACACGCAGCTGAGCTTCAGTTAGGGGGAGTTGTTTTTGACCTATCCGCTCCGCTGCTCTTTCTAAATCGGGGAAATGGTTTTGATTATGCTCTTGATGGGCTCGAATAAGTAAGTGGGCAAACTCGCGTCCTGAGGTTCCTGTTTGGGAAAGCATTTCAGGTATGGCAATCTGTAAAATTTCATTGGAAAACAAGAAACCTGGCTCAAGGGGCATACCCCTAATACCTCCTCTACTGCCCTTATGGGGGCTGAGATCAATTTCTTCTTGTTTGTTGTCGAGAAACCAGTCCACATCTTTTTGAAATATTGTCGCTATTACCTTGAGCATTTCAACACTTGGGAAGCGTTTACCTCGCTCGATCATGGATAAGTATGAAACAGAAGGAGAGGCTTCCATATCGACTTTTACACAACGGGCTGATAAATCTTCCATGGTGAGGTTATTGCGCTTGCGTAAATTGCGGATTTTTGTTCCTAGAAAGTGCGACTTTCTAATGAGGCTTTTATTGTATTTCATCGGTTGCTTCTACTTAAATTGGCTAATTGCAGTTTTGTAAAATTTACACTGTAAAATTTTTATTGTGAAATTATGCTCAAATTAAGTTTACACTGCTTATCTAAACAATTCAAAAGCGATATTAGAGGTAGTAGTTATGAATATGGCCCAGCAAAAAACGTTTCAGATCAATCAACGGTTCTATAACTTTATTAATGATCAAGTTTTGTCAGAGGTTTCATTGAATCAAACAAAGTTTTGGGATGATTTTATTCAGTTGGTGCGTGGTTTAACGCCGGCTAATCAACGTTTACTTCAAACAAGAAGTACCTTGCAGAGTCAATTGAATACTTGGCATGAAACGCATAAAGAATCTGGCTATAAGCTGTCCAGTTACGAAAAATTTCTCACTGAAATTGGATATATTGTTGATCAAGGTGAAGACTTTGTCATTGAAACTGAAAATCTTGACCGAGAAATAACAAGTCTATCAGGTCCTCAACTAGTGGTTCCTGTTAATAATGCACGTTTTGCTCTTAATGCTGCTAATGCAAGATGGGGCAGTCTTTATGATGCTCTTTATGGAACCGATGTTATTGCACAAGAGACGGGCTTAAAGACCGGGAAAAAATACAATAAGGCCCGTGGTAATCGAGTCATCGCCTATGCTAAGGGCTTTCTTGATAAGGTATTTCCCCTAACCAAGGGTACCCATCACAACGTCAGTAGTTATTTGGTTTATTACCAACATCTGTTGGTACTGTTTCCTGATGGCTCTACATCAGGATTAAAAAAGCCCGGTCAATTTGCAGCCTTAAGTGGCTCTAAAAATGATCCCACTTCAATTTTATTAGTCAATAATGGCTTACATCTAGAGATAAAAATTGACAGAAAAGGCAGTAATGGTTCAATTGACTTTGCAGGAGTGCAGGACATTTTAATTGAATCCGCTACTAGCAGCATTATGGATTTTGAGGATTCGGTATCAACGGTTGATGGAGAAGATAAAATTTCTGCCTATAAAAACTGGTTAGGTCTTATGAAAGGTGACTTACAAAGTAGCTTCATTAAAGAAGGTGAGAAAATTTGTCGAACACTAGAACATGATAAGCGCTTTACCACACAAGATGGTGAGCAATACAGACTTCCAGGAAGAGCCTTATTATTAGTACGTAATGTTGGCCATCTGATGGACACTGAATTAATGCAGGATGAACAAGGATATAACGCCCCTGAGGGAATTGTTGATGCTGTAGTTACGGCACTTATCGCTTCAATCGATTTGCAAAAGAACCGTCTTTCAAATATCCAAAATAGCAAAAGTGGAAGTATTTACATTGTTAAGCCTAAGATGCATGGACCTGAAGAGGTTGAGTTTACCTGTACGCTGTTTTCAAGAGTCGAGAAGATGTTAGGTCTTGATGAAAATACCATTAAGCTTGGCATTATGGATGAGGAAAGACGTGCAACACTAAATTTGAAAGCATGTATAAGAGCAGCCAAAGAGCGCATCTTTTTCATCAATACAGGCTTTCTTGATCGCACAGGTGATGAAATACATAGCGGTATGCAAGCTGGTGCTTTCTTGCCTAAGGCTGAGATTAAACAACAGGCTTGGATTGCTGCCTATGAAGATAGAAATGTGGATATTGGTCTAGCTTGCGGCTTTCAAGGTAGGGCCCAGATAGGAAAAGGTATGTGGGCAATGCCTGATGAAATGAAGCAGATGATGGATGAAAAAATAAATCATCCTCTTTCAGGAGCAAGTACGGCTTGGGTTCCTTCACCTACTGCTGCAACCTTACATGCCTTGCATTATCATTTTGTAAAGGTAACGGATGTTCAGGAGCAGCTGAAGAGCAGAAGCCAAGCAAAATTAACAGATCTGTTAAGCATTGCTTTGCTCGAAAATGACCTGCCGCAAGAAGTCATTGAAAAGGAATTGGAAAACAACATTCAAGGCATACTTGGCTATGTGGTTCGCTGGGTAGAGCTAGGTATAGGCTGCTCGAAAGTGCCTGATATTAATCATATTGGTCTAATGGAAGATAGGGCGACCTTGCGAATCTCAAGTCAGCATATCGCCAACTGGCTACTCCATGGGATCTGCACAAGAGCGCAAGTTGAAGAAACTTTACAGAGAATGGCTAAGGTTGTGGATAAGCAAAATGAGAGCACTGAAGCATATCAAACCATGGTGGGTAATTTAGAGCAGAGCCTTGCATTTCAAGCAGCATCAGAGCTAATTTTTAAAGCAATTGAACAACCAAGTGGATACACAGAACCCCTATTACATCATTACAGACTAGAAGCCAAAAAGGCTCATTAGTAGAGATGATTTTTCAAAACACCGATCTCATAAACGACTTTCTTTAAAAAGGTTAACGAGGATAAAATGGCAACTTACAAAAGCGCAACTCAGGACGCAAGTGATACAATTTTTAAGCAAGGCGAACACTGGAGAGCTATAAATCCTGAATATGTGACCCGTATGCGTTTGCAAAACCGTTTTCATACAGGTTTAGATATTGCGAAATATACAGCGAAAATTATGCGCGCTGATATGGATGCCTATGATGAGGATCCAGCACAATATACCCAGTCACTTGGTTGCTGGCATGGCTTTGTTGGTCAGCAAAAAATGATTTCCATTAAAAAACATTTTGGTACAACCAAGGGTAGTTATCTTTATTTGTCAGGTTGGATGGTGGCGGCTATGCGCAGTGAATTTGGTCCTTTACCTGATCAGTCCATGCATGAAAAAACCTCAGTTCCATCATTAATCAATGAACTGTATCAGTTTTTAAAACAGGCTGATGCGCGGGAACTCAATCATCTTTTTAAGGATTTAGATACTGCTACTGATGAGAGAGATCATGTAAAAGAGCGTGCTATTATAAATCAAATCGATGAATTTGAAACCCATATCGTGCCTATAATTGCCGACATAGATGCTGGCTTTGGTAATGAAGAAGCCACCTACTTACTTGCAAAAAAAATGATAGAGGCTGGCGCCTGCTGTATTCAACTTGAAAATCAAGTGTCCGATGCTAAGCAGTGTGGCCATCAAGATGGCAAGGTTACTGTACCCCATGAAGATTTTCTGGCAAAGATTAATGCCGTGCGTTATGCGTTTTTAGAGCTAGGCGTAGAAGATGGCGTTATTGTGGCGAGGACAGATTCCCTCGGCGCTGGCCTTACCCAGAAGATTCCAGTTTCTCAAGACTCAGGTGATTTAGCTGAACAATATAATGCTTTTCTAGAAGGTGAAGAAGTTACTTCGCTTGATCAATTAAATACGGGTGACTTGGTTTTTAGACAGGCTGAAAAATTAATTAAGCCAACTCGTCTTGCTAATGGCTTAATTAAATTTAAGCAAAATACGGGTGAACAGAGAGTTATTTTAGATTGTATTACCTCCCTACAAAATGGTGCCGACCTTCTTTGGATTGAGACAGAAAAACCCCATGTTGGTCAGATAGCAAATATGGTTAATACCATTAGAGAAGTTATTCCAAATGCTAAGTTAGTTTATAACAACAGTCCATCTTTTAACTGGACATTAAACTTTAGACAACAGGTATTTGATGCTTGGGAGCAAGATGACAAAGACACCTCGGCTTATATTCGTGCCAACCTAATGAGTGTGGAATATGATGAAATGGAATTGGCCCTTGAGGCTGATGAAAAAATTCGTAATTTCCAGCGCGAATCTTCAGCTCAGGCAGGTATTTTTCATCACTTGATAACGTTACCAACTTATCATACAACAGCTCTTTCTACGGATAATCTTGCTAAGGAATATTTTGGCGATCAAGCAATGTTAGCCTATGTGAAAAGTGTCCAAAGGAAAGAGATCAGAGAAGGTTTAGCCTGTGTTAAACATCAGGATATGTCAGGATCAAACATTGGTGATAACCATAAAGAATATTTTTCCGGCGCCCAGGCTTTGAAAGCTTCGGGTAAAGATAATACCATGAATCAATTTTCATAATTATAAATTGAGAGCTGTTAATTAATAATAGTTATAAATATTTTTCGATATCAATAGCCTGATGCTTTTCTTTTCCAAGAAATTTGTCGGCATAGGCTAGATAAACACCCGAGCGTAAAAACACTTCGAAAATATCACCATCGATATGTTGCTTACGGACAAAGGATTTCATGATCAGCATAGATTCATCAAGGCTCTTAGCTTTTTTATAGGGCCTGTCTGATGCCGTTAAGGCTTCAAAGATATCTGCGATTGCCATAGCTCTTGCTGGTATGGATAAGTCTTCAGCGGATAGCTTTTTAGGATAGCCTGTGCCAATTAAAGTCTCATGATGACCTCCTGCGTATTCAGGTACTCTTGCTAAATGCTTGGGAAAAGGTAACTCCTCTAACATCACAATGGTTTGGGCCATATGATCATTGATCTTAAATCGTTCTTCCTTAGAGAGAGTGCCTTTTTTAATGCAGAGGTTATATATTTCGCCTAAATTGTATTTATGCTCTGGTACAGTAACTTTAAAACCATATTTGTTTTTAGGGTTGGCTGCCTGGGGTATAACATCCCAATCAATCAAATGGTCCTTTCTATCTTCAAGTAAATTGACCTTGGCGGGAAGTTCCCTACTAGCAGATTTTGATTTACGTTGCTTCTCTTCAATTGATAAACCAAGACCGTCATCAAGAGTGCGATACCAGTGTCTCTGGGCTATTTTCTTGATACGCTCTTGATGATCATCCGCCATAAATTCACCACCGATATTGGACTGGGCAATAAAGGCATAATCATCATCTAAATTTTTCAGTTGTTGTTGAAAATGTTCATAGAGTTCTTTTTGCTTGGCTGGTTTAGCATTTACTGCTTTTAAATAGTCAATTTCGGCATCTCTTTTTAAAACCTCTACTCTGGTTCTAATTTCATGAATTCGATTAGTTATGGTTTCTAACTTGGTAGATTTATCCACCACATACTCAGGAGTTGTAATTTTTCCACAATCATGAAGCCAACCAGCTATGTGTAGCTCATACCACTGTTCTTCGTTGAGATTAAAGTCAGCAAACATGCCCTCTTTTTCAGCGCAAAGTTCTTTGGTTATCATATTAGTGAGTTCAGGAACTCTTTGGCAATGACCACCCGTGTAGGGTGACTTTTCATCAATGGCTGAGGCCATTAGAGTGATGAAGCTCTCGAGTAATTTCTTCTGGCTTTTAATAAGTTGGTTATTTTCAAGTGCCACCGCTGCTAGGGAGGCTAGTGCTTCGATAAGTGGTTGAGTGGTAACTGAAAAAGCAATTACCTCATCTGTTTTATCATGCTTAGCGTTAATTAACTGCAGTACTCCAATGCATTCATTTTGATGGTTTTTTAGTGGCACGGTTAAAAATGATTTTGAATGATAGCCCGTCCCTAGATCAAACTCTTTTGTGCCAGAAAAATCAAACTCTTGAGTATTATAGGCATCTCTGATATTAATTGTTTTTCCCGTAAGAGCGGCTTTACTAGCGATTTGCTTAAAGTTTGGTTGGCCATTGATATAAAGTGGTACAGCAGGCAAAGTAATTGTGCGACCAGTTTCTTTATCATAGGTAATGTCTAGAGTGTTATTTCGAATAATTGCAAATTCAAGGCATTGTTCTTTCTTTAAATAAAAGGTGCCGCCATCAGCATTACTGAGGCTTGTAGCCTCGTGTAATATCCTCTCAATTAAACTAGTGGTATTTCTTTCAGATGAAAGTGCGAGCCCGATTTGTATTAATCGCTTTAGTGAATCCTGCCCGACCTTTGCATCCATAGTAATCCTTATATAATCAATGTAATAATTTATATGAATGATATCAGTAAAAGAAAAATATTTTGTGAAATTATCACTAATAATCTAAATATTTAGTAGTTGTAGCAACTTATGCTAGTCTAGCTTTAATCAAGAATAAACAAGGGAGTTCTCAATGCAGAATTTTTCAGGATTAGGTAGAAATAACCGTTTCGTTATTTTTTCTTTAATGTTGATTGTAACTCTAGCATTTACTTCAACTTCTGAATGGGCCAAACGGCTAGATTCTAGACTCTCCGATCAATTTATACGCTATCAGGCTGCAGATTTAAAAACTGATCCGGCTATACATATTCTTAATATTGATGATTATAGTACCTCTAGGCTTAACCCTTATTTAGGTAAGTTTCCCTGGCCTAGAGCCGTTTATGCTGAGTTATTAGAATGGATAGAAGACGATGGGGTACAGGCTATTGTTTTCGATATCATCTTTAGTGAACAAGATGTGCGGATGAAAATGTCTGATGCAGCATTTAATGAGGCTATTGCTCAATCGGGTAAAGTCTATTTGGCAGCCATTGAATTGGATCCAAACAAGGGAAATAGCCTATTAAGAGAACTCCCCAAGTCTGCAGGTATAACGCCTACTCAATCTGCAGATATGAATGCCACGGCTGGACTTGTGCTTCCTTGGGCTGTACAGGCAAATTTATGGCAATTAGGACTGATCAATTTTTATGCCGATAATGATGGTGTTGGTCGGCGCTTCAAGCTTAATCATAACTTGAGTGGATGGCAATTTCCCACTTTACCTTACCGTGTGGTTAGAGATATAAACCCGTCCATCCCAATTGCAGAAGAATTTATCATGCAGTGGAAAGGAAATGCAAAACAGCCCTTTAGTGAATGCAGCTTTTATGATGTATATACTGTGTTAATTGAAGGTAAAGATGTACCCGATGCTGCTGAACATTGTCGAAATGAAAAGTCCGTTAGAGACTGGTTGAATACGGGTATTTTAATTATTGGAAATACTTCAGCTGGCGTTGAAGATTTTCGTAAAACCCCCGTAGCGGACTTTTATCCAGGTGTTTATATTCTTGCCATGGCAATTGATAATTTAAAGAATAATAATGCGATAAAAGCTGCTAATACATATTGGCAACTGCTGTTATTGGTGTTACCCCTAGTCATGTTGAGTTACTTGTTTTTCAATCACCATCAAGCTTTTAAATCTCAGGTAATTCGAGGTATTTCGTTTGTTTTCGCGATCAGTTTTATTTATGTTGCATCAAGCTATTTATTTCTTCAAGCGGGTTATTTGTTTGCCACAGCTTATATCTTAGGATCAACCCTAGTGACCCTGTCACTGATGATACTTACTAGGGGGTTGGAGGAGCATTTTGATCGGCAAAAAACAGTAAAAATATTTAACCGCTTCATGGATCCTGACGTTGTTGAGGAACTGCTAGGAAAAGGTGATTTAAAAGAAACACTTGATAATAAATCAATAGAAATCACGGTGCTGTTTTCAGATATTAGAGGTTTCACAAGCCTTTCCGAAAAACATGATGCCGAGACCATAGTTCGATTATTAAACTTGTATTTTTCACGTCAGGTAAAAGCAATTTTTAGACACGGAGGTACCTTGGATAAATTTATAGGTGACGCCGTTATGGCCTTTTGGGGTGCTCCACTTGACTGTCCTGATCAGGCTGAAAAAGCAGTTTCTGCAGCCCTAGATATGGAACTAGAGTTGGAACTGTTCAAACAGGAAGTTGGAGAATTAGGTATAGACTTTGATATTGGTATAGGTGTGCATACAGGTATGGCTGTGGTTGGCATGATAGGCTCTGAACAACGTTCTGATTATACCTGTATTGGTGACTCTGTAAATTTAGCCAGTAGAATTGAGGGCGTTACCAAAGGCGTTTCAAGGATACTGGTGAGCGAAGCAACCAAGCAGCGCTGTGGAGTAGGATTTGACTTTGAAGAAAAAGGTTCCTATACAGTTAAGGGTAGAGAACAAGTTGTAAAGCTTTATGCACCAGTTCGAAGAGTCTAAAGATGAGCTAGTATTAACATTAGGAGGTGGGATGAAAATATTTAAACGATTGGTTCTGATGGTGATTTGCCTACAGTCGGCAATAACATTTGCTACTGAAAAGGTTCAAGTTCAACCGGGAGTTGTGCTAAGGGATACGCCAGTATTTCAAGCTCCTGATCGCCATTCCACACTTCTTTATGAAATTGAAGAAGATACTAACGTCTATATAAAGCAGCGTCAAAAAAGTTGGTATGAAGTGGATTCTGAGAGTCAGGAAACTGGCTGGTTAAGATTATTATCCGTTCGTTATTTAGGCGATCCTAAAAAGAGTTTTCTTGGAGAAATTTCAGACTTTAGCTCTAAGGTATTTAATGTGCAGAGAAGCGGCCCGGTGGTTACTACGGGAGCTAGAGGTCTTGATGAAGAAGAATTTATAAAAGCTGAACCGGATTTTGTAACTCTTGATATTATTCTAGCAAAAAAAACGCATAAAAATAAGGTTTTAGCCTTTGCGAAACAGCAAAATATCACCATTAAAGAGGTCGTTATTCCAGATTCTTATTCGGCTAAAAAGGAGAAGAAAAATGACTAAACTTATCAATAAAAATATAAAATTAGTCTGCATACTTTTTCTTATATTTTTGACTAACTCCTGTGGATTAAAAGTCGGTAATATTGATTTAGGAAAAGTGTATGACACTGTATCTGCTGTGAGTGATGCTAATAGGGAGTATACCCTTGAGGAGGAAGAAACACTAAGTCGTGTTATTTCTGCAAGGCTACTTGGCGCATCAAAATATTATGACAATGATGTTATTCAAGACTATGTTTCAAATGTTGGTCAATACCTAGCACTACAACTACCAGAGCAGAAATATACTTGGCATTTCGTGGTACTAGAAGATGAAATGTTTAATGCTTATGCTGCTCCTGCGGGTATGGTTTTTATCAATACTGGTTTACTTGAGCAGTTAACTTCAGAAGCACAACTTGCTGCCATACTTGCCCATGAAATAATTCATGCCTATCGCAGTCATCATATGGTGACTATTCAGAAAAGTGCTGAAGCCAAGGCCTGGTCCAATGTGATTAGTTTGGGGGCAGAGCAGAGTAACAACAAGGCACTTCAATCAGGAAAGCGGATTTGGAAATCAGTGGGTAATCAAATAACCAATATCTACTTTAGAGGTTTTGATAAGGATCTAGAGTTTGAAGCTGACTATCAAGGTGCACATTTAATGACAAAGGCAGGTTACGATCCTTATGCCATGATTGAGGTTCTACAAGTGATCCAAGGTATTGCGCCTGATGATGTTTGGTTTAAACAGTTTTACAATACCCACCCAAAACCTGAAGATCGTTTGCAGGCCGTTTTCTCAATAGTTGAGAACAAACTCGGTGACTATAGCCCGGTAGCAATACTTGAAGCCCGTTATCAGCAACATAAGCCTCACTAGCTTAGCTCTCGTTAAGCCAGTCTAATACATCCGGTGCAAAGTAAGTTAGGATGCCATTGGCACCGGCGCGTTTAAAAGCCAGTAGTGATTCCATAACAACCGCCTTTTCTTCTAGCCAACCATTGGCGCTAGCCGCTTTTAGCATGGCATATTCACCACTCACCTGATAAGCGAAGGTGGGTACCATAAAAGTATCTTTTACTCGTCTCACCACATCTAAATAGGGCATGCCAGGCTTAACCATCACCATGTCTGCCCCCTCTTTTATATCAAGGGCAACTTCTTGTAGGGCCTCGTCTGAATTAGCGGGGTCCATTTGATAAGAGTACTTATCTGCACCGGCAAGACTTTCTGAAGAGCCAACGGCATCTCTAAAAGGACCATAGAAGCTTGATGCATATTTTGCTGCATAGGACATGATGCGCGTATTGCGAAAACCAGTTTGCTCAAGACCATGGCGAATAGCACCTATGCGGCCATCCATCATATCTGAAGGAGCGATCACTTCGGCACCGGCTTTAGCGTGACTGATGGCCTGCTTGACTAACACCTCAACAGTTTGATCATTGACCACATAACCCAATTCATCAAGTAGACCGTCTTGACCATGGGAGGTATAGGGATCAAGGGCAACATCTGTCATTATTCCAAGTTCAGGTAAGGCTTTTTTGAGTTGGCGTACGGCTCTTTGCACGAGGCCTTCCGTATTATAACTTTCCTCAGCAAGGAGTGATTTTTTCGAGCTATCCACAACGGGAAATAGGGCAATCATCTGTAGACCAAGTTGATGTAGATGACTAGCTTTTTCAATTAATAAATCGACACTTAGTCGCTCTACACCTGGCATGGAGGGAACGCTTTCAGATTGACCTTTACCCTCTAGAATAAAAACGGGATAAATCAAGTCACTGGCATGCAATCTATTTTCTGACATGAGTTCTCTGGAGAATTTATTACGGCGCATACGACGCATTCTACGTCCAGGGAAAGAGCCAGTTGTTTGTGGTTTATTCACTTTCTATTCCTTAATAATAGCGAAACGTATGTTTTGACAGGTTATCTTTTTGTTTTATAATCTAAATCCAAGACCTTAGCAGCTGTTTTTAGCCTTTTGTCTTCGGTCCACAAGGGTAGCTGTTCTAATTTGGCAGAAGCTAATAGATGTATGTCAACAAACCCGATTCCTTTGCCGCTTAGTTGGTTTTGTTCGATAAAATATAAAAACTCTTGAAATTCAACATCTTTAATTAGAGGAAGTGATTGAAGTAACGATATGATCTCTTTACGGTTTTTAATATTGCCACAGGCAAGCTCTCCAATGATGTTGTTATGACAAACCACATCCCCATCAAGAAGTAGTCTTTCTAGGCGGTGATTACCATCTCTGAGGTAGTTGATCCAGACTGAAGTGTCAACAAGAATCACAATTACGAATGTGTTGTTCTTCGTCTAGGGACGGCACGCAGCTCTTTTTCAGTGCCTCCAAGTAGAGCTAGTCGTTTACCGCTTTCCCGTGCAATTAAAGCCTCAAGCCCAAGTCGCACTAAAGACGTTTTCTCGTTGATGCCAGTTAAAAGAGAGGCTTTTTCCAGCATTTGATCATCTATGTTTAGAGTGGTTCTCATATGCATCATGATGCATTATTCATGCATACATGTCAATCCCCATACTACACCTCCATACTACTCGTCTGGATTGCATCAAAAGTGTTCAACGTGAGCTTGACCTGAGGAAAACTTGGACAAAACACAAAAGGTCCAAAGCAAAATTAGAGGCTATTCATACTGGACTCATCTTTAGCACAAAGCGACCCAGTCCTTAGCCTGAAGGTAATGCTCATAAAGCTTTGCCTCAGCAGTTCCAGCTTCAGGTTGCCAATCATAACGCCAGTTAACTTCAGGTGGCAGTGACATCAATATGGATTCTGTTCTGCCTCCTGATTGTAACCCAAAAATGGTACCACGATCATAGACCAGATTAAATTCAACATATCGCCYWYRRSGRYMACRWTRAWMKKWTTKYKSRKWWTSWMYWYRWKSSMKKKMKWWWYWKKTWKYWWYRAKSSRYRCWTWSKMKKGRMYRMRMYTYYYKKYMWCGGCTTTGGTCATGGCAAAACATTCCTCGAATGGCCGTTGGTTTAAATCATCAAAAAATAACCCACCGATACCTCGGGGTTCATCTCTATGCTGAAGATAAAAATACTCATCGCACCAGTTTTTCATCCAAGGATATACATCATCTCCAAAGGGTGCACAACAGTCTTTGGCTGTCTGGTGCCAGGAAATACAGTCTTCATCAAAACCATAATAGGGAGTTAAATCGTAGCCTCCTCCAAACCACCAGACGGGATCTTCACCTGGCTTTTCTGCTACAAAAAATCGCACATTGGCATGGGAAGTCGGAACGTAGGGGTTGTGGGGATGTAATACAAGGGACACACCCATGGCTTGGAAAGAGCGACCTGCTAATTCAGGGCGTTTTGCACTGGCAGTTTTAGGCAGTGAAGCTCCGAAAACATGGGAAAAATTAACGCCACCTTTTTCAAACACCTTACCATTTTCTATCACTCGACTTCGACCACCGCCGCCCTCTGGTCTTTGCCAAGAGTCTTCGGTAAATGTTTTTCCATTTTCGGCTTTTTCTAAGGCAGCACAGATATCATCCTGCAGTGTCATGAAATATTGACGAACCTGTTCGATATTCAAATCCATGGATATACCTGTTCCTAGTCTTGCCCTTTGGTTAATTATTCTCTTAGTAGCTGACCCGTTACGGCGTTTCTTATACGTGATGGCCGATGGTTGCCTGAGAGGTCGCCCGGAACATAACAGTCTACAGCTTGATTAAAAATCTGCCTTACAGTAGACATTTCTTTTGCAGCCACCTGACCATTTTTATTAGCACTGGTGGAAGTTATAGCACCGTTAAATTGCTGACAAAGCTGTTGGACTATTGGATGATTTGAAACTCTGACAGCCAAGGTATCATGTTCACCCCTAAGTAGCCTTGATACTCCCTTAAGCGCCGGTACTAGCCAAGTTTCAGGGCCTGGCCAAGAGTCAACGAGCTGTTGTAGATCCTTAACTTGCTTGAAATCTACCCAGCCTTGTAATTGAGAGATATCGCTGGCAATAATGATTAATCCTTTACCAGCGTCTCGAGATTTTATATCTAATAGTTGTTGAACCGCAGTAAGATTTTGTGGATCACATCCAAGACCAAATACAGCTTCGGTGGGATAAGCAATAATCCCACCTGCTTGTAATGTTTTTACTGCTTGCTGTATTGGATCTGGGTCAAGTGTCATTAAGAGGCGTTTAATTCGGCCTGCAGAGCGGCATCTTTTGCAACAACGGCCGCACCACTTTCAGCCCTTTCTTGTCTTACTCTAATAGCAAGTTCATCATCGGCAACGGATAATATCTGAGCGGCTAAATAACCAGCATTTTTTGCACCTGCTTTACCAATCGCAACAGTGGCTACTGGTACACCACCCGGCATCATGGCGGTTGAGAGTAATGCATCCATACCCTGTAGAGGTCCAGCATCCATGGGAACGCCAATCACTGGGTTGAGTGTGATGCCTGCAACCACACCTGCAAGATGGGCAGCTAAACCAGCTGCTGCGATAAACACTTTACATCCACGTTGTTCTGCAGTGGTAACATATTCATGTGTCTCAGCAGGTGTTCGATGGGCAGAGGTTATTTTTACTTCAAAGGGCACCTGAAGCTTGTTCAGTACTTCCATAGTAGCTTTCATGACAGGTAGGTCAGAATCTGATCCCATTAAAATTGCAACAAAGGTCTTGCTCATAATATTTTTTCACTCTCTTTTTAATTGTGATAATTGATTGTACTTATTGATTGTAGTTATCGGTTGTAAAAACAGTGTCTAATTCTAAACTGAATAGCCTTGATAAAATAGGGTTTTTCAATAGTTGGAGCAATTATCGAGCTTGTTTCTTGTAATATCCATCGGCGCTACTGAATATTTTATTCTTTTGTTCTAGGTTAAACAGTAAAGATAATAAGTGTGGTACATCAAAACTTGTGCGGTTGAGTAAATTATCAATGGATGTAGGGTGTCGATTAATACCGACTAGTAACAGGTTTTCTTCTTTTGATAAATCGTTTTGAGGGCGAAACAAGTCAAGGTTCGATGGTTTTATCTGCTTGTTTGAGCTGGAAAAATTCAACTCTTCGAGAATTTGATCTGGAGAATCAACCAAGCAAGCGCCATGACGAATTAAGTGATGACAACCTCTGCTCATGGGATTAGTGATATCTCCAGGGATCGCAAATACTTCTCTTCCCTGGTCAGCCGCAAGCCTACAGGTTATCAAGGATCCGCTCTTTATGGCAGCTTCGACCACCAGTACGCCTAGACTTAAGCCACTAATAATGCGATTGCGACGAGGGAATTGATAAGCTCTTACGGGCGTATCTGGTGTAAATTCGCTGATGATCAAGCCCTTGGTTTTGATAGCGTTAAACAGTTCTTGATGTTTTGCTGGATAACAAGTGAGATGGCCACAGCCTAGAACAGCAGCCGTCAAACCACCCACTTCTAGCGTTGCTTTGTGTGCTAATCCATCGATACCTATTGCCAAACCACTGAGTATAACCAGACCTGAGCGGGCTAACTCACTGGCAAATAAAATGGCATTCTCTCGACCTCCACTGGTGGGTTTGCGACTACCCACTAAGGCCAGTTGCGGTTGATAAAGCAACTTGGGGTCTCCTGCTAAAAAAAGCACAGCTGGTGGGTTAGAAATTGTTTTTAATGCTTCAGGAAATTCTAGAAAATTCACCAAATGATGGTTTGATTGCTGCAACCACTCTATAGAGCTTGATCGTTGTGTTTTGTCTAACGGGCATCGATGTTTTTTAAGCCAAAAATCAATTAAATTTCCCACATCATGATCTACTTCAGCAGAAGCTAACTGTTTTAGAAATTCATTGATCAGGGGGTAAGGTTGTTGGGCTAGGCCCAACCAAGAGGACATTTGTTCCAGATCCATCTGGATACTCCTTATTTAATGACGGCTCCATCCATGAAGCCGTCAGGATAAACTTAACTATTGCTTATTGAGGAGTAACCGCCGTATCCATCACATGCATAGGACGATTAGCACGCATGATCAGTGCTAAACTGGTTTTCTCAAAGGTACGAAATACCATTAATGAACCTGCAATTTCTGAGGGAAGTGTCACCAACTCATTCTTAGTAGTAGAGTGAGGATCTTGAATAGCCCGGCCAGATTGCATAACGGTTAATACATGACCTACTTCAAGAGAATCACGTTCACCCTTGTTTAAAATTACCACATCGTAGGTTCCGATTTGAGTTACACCATTGTAAACTGAAATAAGATGAGTGGTAATATTAAAGTTTGGTGGTCTTAGCATAAAGACAGGAGGAAATACTTTATCGTCAAAAGGTAGTGCTCTATCACCACTGAGTATTTCTTGAACGGATTCGGTCACCATCATAGTGGCTGGATCGCCGCCGCGAGTCATAGTGCCACTTCCAAGATGTATAGCTTCTATACCAAGTAATTCACCTGTTTGTGGATCAATATAGGGGTCACCCTTTCTAAATAATGAATAGCCTTTGCGAGAAGAATCCGTTACACCTCTTATGTAGAGCTTACTGCCATCAGCGTAGATTAAACGCTCTGAATCAGCAGCTAGAATGTAGGGTGCGGTGTTCATTTCCTCATCAGAAACAACCCTTGGGCTATAGAGAAAAGGTCGAATTACATCAAGAGGTATGGTGGGAACAGCATCTCCTTCAGAGAGTACTCTTATTGATGGAGACAGTTTTTCATCACTTGTACGCACAAGTCTAAGCTTTCCATCTATGTAGACTAGTTTTAATTCATCACCAGGATAAATTAAATGTGGATTTTCAACTTGAGGATTAACATGCCAAATTTCTGGCCAGAGCCAAGGTTTGTCAAGAAAGATTGCTGATATATCCCAGAGAGTGTCACCTTTTTTAACGATATAGACCGTTGGATGACCTTCTTTAAGCTCAACGCTTTGTACTGGTAAGCTGAACAACATCAGAGCCAGAAACAACGAGCATATGGCTAAAGTTTTCATATTCGTATTCCCTACGTTCATTTTTATTAACTAATCACATTACTTATGTCATCATTAACATGTTTGACATGGTTTATGGCTTAAAAGCAATGGCTGTTTAAATTTATGACTGAAAAAAGCGATAGCGCCACGAGCCTATTTTGCAGTATAATCAGTCTCTTAGCAACTAAACTTACTTAATTACTAGAACTTATCCTACAGAGTTATGGCATTATTACATATTCTTCAGTATCCACACCCTGGTTTGCGTGAAAAAGCGCTACCAATTACTGTTTTTGAGAAAAGCATCACACAACTGGCTGAAAACATGCTTGAAACCATGTATGAAGCACCGGGAATTGGTCTTGCAGCTACCCAAGTACAGGTGGCAAAACAACTTGTTGTTATAGACACCAGTGAAAATAAAGATAGCCCATTAATTATAATAAATCCTAAAATAATTGATAAAAGTGATGTAATTGTTAACGAAGAAGGCTGTTTATCTTTTCCTGGAATCTACGCCAATGTCACTAGGTCCGAACGCCTAATCCTTGAATATCAAGATATTAAAGGTGAAGTTCAACGCCTTGAGGCCGATGACTTGCTGGCAATTTGCATCCAACATGAGATGGATCACCTCATTGGTAAGGTCTTTGTTGATTATCTATCTCCTTTAAAACGTAATCGCATTCGTAAGCAATTAGAAAAGCTACAACGCGGTAAATCCTAATCATGTTAGTTTCGCCTCTAAAGGTTGTGTTTGCCGGTACGCCTGAATTTGCAGCCGCCCATCTACAAAGTCTTGTTGATTCAAAACATCAAGTTTGTGCGGTTTACACCCAGCCAGACAGGCCAGCCGGCCGAGGGCGTAAGCTTATGGCTAGTGCCGTTAAGCAATTAGCTCATCAGAATAATCTATTGGTTTGTCAGCCAGAAAGCCTTAAGTCCACCGAAGCTAGGGCTCTTTTGCGCTCCTTTGAGGCTGATATTATGGTGGTGGTGGCCTATGGAATAATCCTTCCTAAAGAAATTCTGCAGATACCCCGTCTTGGATGCATTAATGTCCACGCCTCTCTTTTACCTAGGTGGCGGGGCGCTGCTCCTATTCACAGAGCAATTGAAGCTGGTGACAAGGAAACGGGAGTCACCATTATGCAAATGGATGAGGGTTTGGATACCGGTGATATGCTTATGACTAGTACATTAACTATTTCTGATGATGAAAATACCACACATCTCCATGATCGATTAATGACATCCGGTGCAGCGACACTTATCAAAGCATTAGAGGCAATTGCTGAGGGCTCGATTAAGCCTATTGCCCAAAATGATGATGATGCTTGTTATGCTAAAAAACTGACTAAAGAAGAAGCTGCCATTAACTGGAACTTAACCGCTCTACAGCTTGATCGAAAAATAAGGGCCTTTACTCCTTGGCCAGGTAGTTTTGTTATTCAAGCTGGGCAGAAGCTAAAAATAATTGCTAAGCAATTCAACTCTAGTGATGATAACTTTGCTCATCAAGAGGCAGGTACAATTATTAGTGCTGATGAACAGGGTATTAGAGTCGCAGCAAAAGAAGGTTCTCTACTGATTACTTCTTTACAACTTCCCGGAAAGAAAATGACTGCTGTAAAAGAACTGCTGAATGCTTACCGAGATCGTTTTTTGCCCGGGCAACAATTCGACCGATGAGTGCCGCTCTTAGAGCTCGCGTAGCCCAAGGAATTTCCCGAGTGGTTTCACAGGGCAAGTCCTTAACCGAAGTACTGCCTGATTATGATCACCTTGAGCCAAGGGATAGAGCCTTGGCGAGGGAATTAACCTTTGGCACCTTGCGTCAGTATTTACAATTAATGGCCTTAACTAAGCAGCTATTGCAAAAACCACTAAAGAAAAAAGATAATGATGTTCTATGTTTAATTCTGGTGGGTTTGTATCAACTTTTTCATACCAGAATTCCTGATCATGCGGTGTTAAGTGAGACAGTTCAGGCAACACTAAAAATAAAGAAAAAATGGGCTAAAAATTTAGTTAATGCACTATTACGAAAAGCTTTAAGAGAAAGTGAGCAGTTACATACTTTTGCAAATCAAAGTCAAGAAAGTGCTTTAAATATGCCTGGTTGGATAATTAAACAACTTAAGCAAGACTGGCCTGAAGACTATGTGAATATTTGTATCAATAGTCGTTTACGGGCTGCCTTAACCTTGAGAGTAAACAGTCGCCAAACTAGTCGCGATGAATATTTACATCAGCTTGAACAAGCAGGTATCGCAGCCTCAACCCACGTCTTTGCAGATCATGCTTTGGTACTTGAAAAAAGTTGCGATGTGACAAGTTTACCGGGTTATCTCAAGGGAGACTTTTCAGTCCAAGATGCCGCTGCTCAGCTTGCTGCTCAGCTACTCGATGTGAAGCCAGGCCAAAGGATCTTAGATGCCTGTGCTGCACCAGGAGGCAAAACTGCTCACATCCTAGAACTTACTGATAACAAGTCTGATGTGCTAGCACTGGATAATTCAGCGAGACGATTAATTCGACTTGATGAAAATTTAAAACGTCTAAATCTCAAAGCAAAAAGCCTCGTAGCAGATGCCAGTGACCCTGACATTTGGTTTGAAGGGGATAAGTTTGATCGCATACTTTGTGATGCACCTTGTAGTGCCCTTGGCATTATCCGAAGGCATCCTGACATAGCCATATTGCGCCGACCGACTGATATTGTACAACTCACTCAAATTCAAGAGCAGCTATTGGATGCTCTCTGGGCAGTAGTAAAATCAGGTGGTGTGTTACTTTATTCAACCTGTTCAATTTTAAAAGCAGAAAATACTCAACAAATAGCTAAGTTTCTACACCGCCATTCTGATGCTAAGCTTAAAAAGGAATGGCAAATATTACCCGGAGATGAGCAAATGGACGGCTTTTACTATGCAAAATTACAAAAACGTTAGCAATTTTCAATTTTTAAGATAGATATTTTACCAATAAAGGTTAGACTAGTCAGGCTAATAACAATAAGGTAATCACTATATTTAGTGACTTAAACGGCAACAAATATAATGCATATAATTATTCTCGGTGCAGGTCAGGTAGGTGGAACTCTAGCAAAAAGTCTAGAGGGTGAAGACAACGAAATTACCTTGGTTGATGTTTGCCAAGAGCGTCTTGATGAACTGCATAATCACCTCGATTTACGTACTATTTGCGGCCAGGCATCCCATCCGGATATTTTAGCTAAGGCCGGTGCTGAAAATACTGACCTATTGATTGCAGTAACCAATAGTGATGAAACCAATATGATTGCCTGTCAGATTGCCTGGTTGTTGTTCAAGATCCCCACCAAAATTGCTCGAGTCAGGGATCCTAGTTATCTCAATAATAAAGACATGCTTTTTGACAAGGATACTCCCGGTAGTTTAACCGTCGATGTGGTGATTAGCCCAGAACAGGTAGTGACAGAACATATTTTCAAATTAATTCGATATCCTGGTGCTCTACAGGTGCTTGATTTTGCCAAGGGTTTAGTCAGACTTGTTGCAGTTAAGGCCTACTATGGTGGCCCCCTAGTTGGTAATGCACTTGCCACCCTAAAGCAGCATATTCCTAATGTAGATACTAGAGTCGCAGCGATCTTTCGACAGGGAAAACCCATTGTTCCCATTGGTTCAACGATTATTGAAGCCAACGATGAAGTGTTTTTCATTGCAGAAAAAAATGACATTACAAAGGTCATCAGTGAATTACAAAAACTTGAAGATCCTTACAAGAAAATCATGATAGCAGGTGGTGGACATATCGGCGCTGGACTTGCCCATGCCCTTGAGGCAGAAGGATGTCAGGTAAAAGTGATAGAGCGTAACCGTGATCATGCAAGGGAACTGTCTGCAGAATTAGATGGTACAGTAATCAACGCCGATGCAGCTGATAAAGATATGTTGATAGAAGAAAATATTGAAGATATGGATGTGTTTATTGCTGTCACCAATAATGACGCTGCAAATATTATGTCTTCCATGCTAGCCAAGAGTCTTGGTGGCCGCAAGGTGATGGCGCTGATCAACCGTCCTGAGTATGTGGATTTAGCACAAAGCAGTGGCATTGACATTGCCATATCTCCCCAAATGGCAACCATAGGATCATTGCTTACCTATATAAGACAAGGTGACATAGCTACAGTCTATAGTCTAAGGAGAGGTGCTGCCGAGGCCATAGAAACCATCGCCCACGGAGATTCCCATACATCCCGAGTTGTGGGGCGCAGAATAGAAGAGCTTAAATTGCCCCCAGGCACAACAATTGGTGCTATCGTTCGAGGTGATTCGGATAACGAAAAAATCTTAATGGCCCATGAYGATGTGGTGATTGAGAGTGATGATCATGTCATTTTGTTTTTGGTCGATAAACAATACGTTCATGAAGTGGAACGCTTGTTCCAAGTTGATGCAACTTTCATATAGGTAATTTATGAACTTAGGTACCATCCTACGGATTTTAGGTATATTAATTACACTGCTTAGTGTGACCTTAATTCCTCCTATGATTGTGGCCTATATCTTCAAAGATTCTGGAGGCCTAGCTTTCATTCAGTCCTTTTTTATCACCTTATTTCTCGGCAGTATCCTCTGGTATCGTTACCGTCACTGTAAAACTGAGCTTAAAACAAGGGATGGCTTTTTAATCGTTGTGCTTTTCTGGACAGTGTTATCCTTTTTTGGCGCCTTACCTTTTTATCTTTCTGCTACACAAGATATAAAGCTTGTGGATGCTGTATTTGAATCTTTTTCGGGGCTTACAACTACTGGTGCTACGGTTTTAAGCGGTTTGGATACCATGCCGAAAGCGATTTTATATTATCGCCAGCAACTACAATGGATAGGTGGTATGGGTATTATCGTGCTTGCCGTAGCCGTACTGCCAATGCTCGGAATTGGTGGTATGCAGTTGTATAAAGCCGAGACGCCAGGCCCAGTCAAAGATTCCAAGTTGACACCTCGTATAGCTGGAACTGCCAAGGCACTTTGGTATATATATTTAGCCTTGACGGTTGCCTGTACTCTGGCCTATTGGTCGGCGGGGATGAGCTTTTTTGATGCAATAAGCCATGCCTACTCCACCATAGCCATCGGCGGTTTTTCAACTCATGATGCCAGTATAGGATATTATGATAGTGCCATGATAGAAGGTATAGCCTCGGTCTTTATGTTGATTGCAGGGGTGAATTTTGCACTTCATTATACGGCTTTTAATAGCTTTACCCTGACGCAATACTTCCGTGACCCTGAGTTCAAAACCTATGTTTCAATATTAGGCATTACTGCACTTCTATGCTTCATTGTGCTCTATGCTAGTAACTCTTTTGATACAGAATATTCAATTCGCCATGCAATTTTTCAGGCAATATCAATAGGTACCACGGCGGGTTTTACTACCTCTAATTATAATCTTTGGCCTGCATTTTTACCGTTAATATTACTCTTAACGAGTTTTGTGGGTGGATGTGCTGGTTCCACTGGTGGTGGCATGAAGGTTATTCGTATTTTGCTGCTATTTAAGCAGGGGTACCGAGAAATTAAGAAGTTAATTCATCCTAGGGCCGTTTTCGTTATCAAACTAGGTAAGCAACCAATAGATAACAATATTATTGGTGCTGTTTGGGGGTTCTTTGCAGCCTATGTCTTCATGTTTATACTCATCATGTTGGTATTGATGGCCGATGGGCTTGATCAAGTGACAGCTTTTTCTGCTGTGGCCGCCTGTATGAATAACCTCGGCCCTGGTCTTGGTGATGTTGCGCTTAGTTACGCAGGCATTGGTGACTTATCAAAGTGGGTGTTATGTTTTGCCATGTTACTCGGTCGACTAGAAATATTTACGTTGTTAGTACTGTTTGTTCCAGCTTTTTGGAGAAGATAAGCCTAAGTTTTACCAGTAATTAGCCAAAATGACGGCTTAATTGAATAATTTTAGCCACATCATTAAACCTTATGCCTATATTTAGCATCCTATAGCTCATTGGCACATTTTAATGCCTGTTCAAAAAGAAGCAATAAAAATGGTCTGGCTCGATTGAGGCTTAGGCTGTAAATAACGGAGAAACACCATGAATAATAAAGGTATCAACACAGGACTAGCTTTATTAGTCGCTTCATCACTGAGCTTACCCTTAGTTGCAGATCAAGAATATCTGGAAGTGGATAGTTTTAAGGGCATTGATCTGGGAACTGGTATGAATGCTGAGGTGGTTTGTGGCAGTAAAAATACTGTGACACTTACCGCAAGAAAAATGATTTTGGATCGGCTAGAAGTTAGCATTAAAGGTGGTCATCTGGAAATTTCCAGACATACTTCGGCAAGTCACATATTAAATAAAATATTTGGTGATGAACAAGAGCAAGATAATTCCGTGACTGTAAATATTGAAACCACGAGTGCTTTATCAATCATAGAGGGTTCCACGGGATCAATGATAAAAGTTGATAGCTGCGCCATCAACAGCAGTGCTCTCAAAGTTGATGCAGGAACTGGAGCAAGCATCCAAATTGAGGGAAGCACAGGTGCACTTGAATTAAATCTATCCACGGGATCAGTGTTTAATAACAGCTCGAGTCAATTTACTGTTGATAGTGTTGAAGTTGACATGTCCACTGGGTCAAAGGCAAACCTTTGTGGAGCAAATACGATTAGAGGTAGTGCCTCTACGGGAGCAGTTATTAAGGCTGGCGAGGGCAGTATGACTGAAGACGTTAGTCTTTCTTTGGGTGCAGAAGTACACAAAAATAAGTGTCGATAATTGCTTAGATAATTGTTTAGATAATTGTTTAGGTAATTGTTTAGGTAATACTCAACCACTTTTCCATTGGCTGGCAGTCATCATTCAGGAAATGTGTCACCTATGTATTCGGAATGAAGTCTCTGGCATGTTCACTACTCTCAAACTCATTCAAGCATATGATTTACAATCAACAACCGTTCTAATCGATTGCAAAATCACCCAAATTGATAAAGTGTAACCATAAAGAAATTATGCAAAGGATTGCACGATGATTTTGGCAAGGACAACCGAAAACCGGTTACTTTCAGCTAAAGCATTATACCCAAAGCATTATACCCAAAGCATTTCATGGGGCAGTCCCTCATTGGTCTGTCGTGAACGTGATTTTGTAAACTCAATCAACAGTTTTTTAAATAATTTTGCGACAAAACGATTGATATATTCGTTGCCGTAGTCCGAATGAAGGCTTATGACTTTAAAGGGAAACTTCTCCAAAATTTGTTCCAATATAGGAATTAAAAATATCTCACTAATCTTCTCAACCGAACAGACAACTTCAAACTGTGTTAGCCCATCAACAGCATTGATATGATAAACACCTTTTTGTTTATCTTGATCACCCCTTTATCTTTCTTTGGGCAGGTTGCGTAGTTAAATTTAACCAGTGTTTTACGGATAAACTGGTAACACTCTGTTTTGTCACCTAAAACGCTGTAAGCTATAGCCTGATTGCCTTGCAAGAAGTTATCAAGGGACCCAATGGTCGATAAGTTTTCAATATTCATGATCATTCTCATGGTAGAGATCATAAACTAGATAGAGATAATTTTCAGACTAATTTCATTGGACAAGGCTATCATCATTTGACAAGTTACAAAAAAGCATATAATGTTTTTCATGTTACAAGATGATGTAATATATAGGAAGGATCCGTACTATATAACAGAGCTTATTATCCCTCCTTTATCGAAATCGAAAATCAATTAAATAAAGGATTATAAAATGAAACAGCTTATCGCATTAATAATATCACTATCCATGAGCACTGCATTATCAGAAGACATCAAACGTTTTGATTATGACGCTGATATTATCCCCAGCCCAAAGGCATCAAAACCTACTGCTAGACAAATACAAAACAAAATAGACTGGGTTATGGCGCCGATTAAAACAGCCGAAGCATTAAATGATTTGATCTATAAAGACTCTCCACTTGATCAATTATCGTTAGAAGCAAGGCAACGGTTTGTCGATAATATAACGTTTAATGAAAATGGCATCACTAGTTTTAAGTATTCAGATTTAGAGGCCGAACTTACGCCTACTAAAATATATAAATTATTGTCGCTATTTGGTATCCAGCGTTATACAAGCAGTTTAAGAAATGCAAGAGTAAAAACTACAACAGATCTTCTCATAACAACCAACGCGGTGTCGAAAGACTTTTTAATGGGGTATAGGTGCTCGTCACCAGGAACGTGTATATACCCATCATCAATCAAGATGCAGGATTTAACACCTGAAAATTATCATTAATTCTGCTTCCTAAAGTATCCCCTATCTCAGGGAGAGTTTGATT
>NVWF01000008.1 GCA_002746155.1 Gammaproteobacteria bacterium
AAGCCTGAGAGGTAAGGTAGTCGCCGGGTTAAACTTGCACAAAATCCATCTATTGTTTGAACCTGAAGACGTTGGGGATTATCTAAAATCTGCCAGTTTTTAAGTTTGTTTTGCTGTAAGACTTTTACACTCAGTGCCCAAGTTTGTGCAAGGGGATCTTTTTCAGGTCTAGTTGCTGTAGTCTCGGCAAGTTTAAGTGATTTGATAATGCGCTCACGCATTTCACTGGCTGCTTTTCGAGTAAAGGTAATGGCAAGAATTTCTTCAGGTTGCTCAACCTCAGCTAATAGCGCTAAAAATCGTTGGGTTAATAATTCTGTTTTACCTGAACCTGCGGGGGCTTGAATAATAAAAGATTGCCTGCAGTCTAGTGCTTGAATTCTTGCCTGTTGATCCACAGGGTTATTATCAACAGGGAAGTGGTTCATGTTAATCCCTCATTATTAAGTGCCTGCTTTTCAGCAATTCGGCAGAAGCCATGGAGGTCACAATATCGACAAACCTTTTCATCTCTAGGGGTAACTGCCGCTTGGCCGGTAAGATATTCATCCATTAGCGCTTCAAGATCTGTCCGCCACTGAACAACTTGTTCAGCGAGAGTTTCAGCTTCGGTATCTAAATTTTCCGTAGCAAAATCTTTGTTGATACCTGTGATCAAACTTCGATCATCTGCAACGCCTTTAAAGCGATAATCTACAGACTTTACTTGACCATAAAGTAGCGCACCTACCTTTTGATTTTGTTCAGTGAGTACTAGGGCGTAGAGGGGTAATTGAGGTTCATCGGGTCTCTCTCCAAACCAGTTTGTTCGATCTACATTACCTGTTTTATAGTCTATTATTGCCAAGCTACCATCTTCAAGTTCATCCACTCTATCAAGTTGTAAGCGAATTGAAGTATTTGAAATACTAGCTTCCACGGATTGTTCAACCTGCTTAACGATAAAGTTAGGACGCTTAACTTCCATCCCTAACCATTTTAAAATCAAACTATTTAAACGGCGTTTCTCAAGATTGATTATAGCTTCCGTTAAGGGAGAGTGGCGTTCGGTTTGTAATTCTAAAATAGCCTGATCAATAAAAGGCTTAATGGCTTGTTTTAATGAGCCTTGATTAAATAACTTTTCTAATTGTGATTGTTTTTTATCAAATAAATGCAACCAACAAAGCTCTAGGATCCGATGGACGAGATTACCTCTATCCAGTGGATCTAGACCCTCACGAGGTTGCTCTGCTGCCTTGGCTTGCAGTCTATGATGTGCAAAAGCTCGAAACTGACAACGGGCTATATCTTGTAATAGTTTGCTTCCACCCCTTACAAGGGAAGCATTGATGGTTGGGGCTTGATCATCTGCAAGGATTTCAATCGCTTTAAGATTTGCATTGATCAGTTGAGCGGGAGAATCCTTTAAGTCCTTGGTAAAATTGTAAGAATGAAACTCTAGTTTTTCAAGCAAAGGACTAACGCTTAAGGATTCTTCACCATTGCCCTTAGCATGACTAAAAATCACCTCTGGAGCAGCACTAGTCATCAGTTGCAGCATTTGTCTACTGACTGCTAACTCTCTGTCGGCAGTAGAATTGGGCATGTCATATTGGCGCTGTAAATCATAAGGAATAAATGGGCTGGGTTTGGCACTTTCAGGCCAAAGTTTATTGTCAACGCCGCAGATTCTAATTTTATCAAAGGTGAGAGAAGCGGCTTCAAATACACCCATTATTTGAATAGAACAGTCACCTGTTTGTGGTTGAAATAATGTTTCATGGATAAGCCGTTTGAGCAGGCTTTGGAATTTAGACCAGCTAACTGATCCTGATAAGTGATCATAAATTGCTAGTTGATCAATTTTTTTATTCCAAGACTCCTTGGTTTGATATTCAGCTGAGGAAAGCTTTCGATGTTCACACCAGAAAATTTCATCAAGTAGTAAAGATAAGTTTAAGGCCCACTGACTAGGGGCTAATTTTGAGCTAGTATCAAAAGCAGTGAGTATTTCAATAAATTGACTGAGTGATTTATTTTTTATTTCAATGCCAGAATCTGAAATAGCATCCGAACTAGGATCAGAGTCAGTTTCAACCTTTGAGTTGTAGTATAAAAGATCCTTAAGACTAAACTCTGCTTGTCTGGATTGTCGTAAAAGACCCGTTAAAGTAATTCTTATGGTTTGGGTTTCAAGGCTATGTAAATAGGGTGATAATAAAAATTGAATCGCTTCTTCTTGAGATATTGGTTTAGAGAGACAGGAGATAATCATTAATGCACTATCAACCAAGGGATAAGAAGACAGAGCTAGGCCAAGAGAAATATCAAAGGGGCGTAGCATTTGATCCGTATTATTTAGGATCTGAGCTGGGGCAAATTGACGCTCAAATGTGATTCTGGTGAGTTCTCGGTTATTATTTAAAGAGGGAATGACTATGCCAAGCCGTTGACTGGGATCATCTAACCAGAGTTGTTTTGCCCAACAGGCCGCCTGTTTAATTTCCTCTTGAGTATCACTCAATTCAAGACGGTAAACATTACTTTCAATTTCTTCGGCTTTTACAAAATCAAGCGTAATTCCAGAATTTTCCAAGCTATCAAACAGCTGTTGTTTTGCCGGTGTAATTTGTTGAAAACCGAGGAATGCGATTTCCTTGGGCATTTCACTAAGCGTCTCATTAAACGCCTTATTAAACAATAAATGTATATTATCATTCAACCAAGTTTCTAGCTGATAAGACTCTAACCAATGATTGCTTTTATATTTCTTTGTCGCCAGTTCATGCCAATGTTTAAACCGCCGAGTTTCTTCTCGCCAACCGAAACTCTCATCAGAGCTAATATTTTCAGTTAACAACCATTGCTCAAGTCTTGATGCTGCCTGACGAACCCTTTCCGCCGTTCTGCGAGTATCCAATAGATAATCGTCATCATCTTCAACTATTTGTTCCCAGATGATGCGGCTTTCTTGATCCGAAAGCAGTGTCCAAGGTTTTAGGTTATCCCCATGATGGATCATAAGATGTTGATAAAGAGACGACAGCCACTGTTTATCCGTAACAATCGCTGGTCTTAGCCATACGGTCTTATCTAGCTTCTGGGATTGCTGGAAATAACGATATTGCTGACGTAGGAAATCCGCTTGACGGTTACTAGCCGTGACAACTAATAATCCCTCTTGAAGCCTTTCGAGTAGTGGCAACCAGCGGGGCGAAAACTTCCTTGTGATGATGTTTGTTGTCAACAGAATGTTATCTCATTAGGTTAGCTTAGCGACAATTGTAATCTTTAAACCAGTATATCTGACCTCTTACTTGCTGTCAGGGTAGATGGCAAAAATCGCTGATTTATTTCCAGGAATGTTCATTTAGGTTAATGGGGTAGGGTATACTAGGTGTTAGATTAACTGGAGTTATCCTTTGACCAAACTATTTGTTAGAAAATTAACTAATCTAGACTTTTCCTTCTTAGATGCAGAGCGCGGTCTAGTGGGCGAAAGCTGGCTATTAGATATTGAACTGTCTGGAAAGCTTAATGATCAGGGAATGGTTTTGGATTTTGGTATTGTAAAACGTCTGGTGAAGGATTACATCAATCAATATATAGATCACTGTCTTTTAGTACCCACTAAGTATGAAGGTTGTGATGTTCTTAATTTAGGTAAATACATAGAAATAGCCTTTTATCTCCGAAACGGTCAGTCCATTACTCATCGCAGTATCTCGACAGCTGTGGCTAAGATCCCAGCGGTAAATATTACAACTGATTCCGTGAAAAACTTCTTATTATCAGAAATTAAAGCCCTGTTACCTGATAATGTCACCGAAATTGATATTCATCTTTATACCGAACCCGGGCTTGAAGGGAGTTATCAGTATTCCCATGGCCTAAGAAAACACGATGGCAATTGTCAACGTATAGCCCATGGTCATCGATCTGGTCTACAAATATATGTGGATGATAAACGCAGTAAGCAGTGGGAAGACTATTGGCTTAAAACTTGGAAAGATATTTATATTGGAACAAGTCGGCATTTAGATAAAAGTGCAACAGATGACAGTATTTATCATATTTTTAAATACCAAGCTCCCCAGGGAGACTTTTCCTTAAAATTACCTAAAAATATGTGCTATTTAATTGATGATGAATCAACTGTAGAAAATATAGCAGAACACCTAGCCCGAGAAATTGCCAAACAAGAGAAGGGCAAAAAGGTTGTTATCAGAGCTTTTGAAGGTATTGATAAGGGTGCAATTGCACAAGAATAAAATGAGAAATTTTGATAAATTAAAGTTAGCAGAGAGATTTGAACACTCCTCACTACCCATCGCTCTAAAATGGTCAATGGTTATAGCCATATTTATAACCATAGCCATGGGTATTTTAGGTTGGTTTTTAATTGACCAGCAAAGCACCTTTCATCAAAAGCAAAACAGCGTTCTGGGTTCATCATTAGCTAATCAGCTAGCAAGAGCGGCGAGTGAGCCTTTATTAGCTCAAGACTATCTTGCCTTGAGCTTACTTGTGCGCCATGAACAAGAAGATAAATTAATCATCGGCATGCAAATCTTTGATAAACAAGGCACTCTTCGAGCAACAGAAGGTGTATCAGCAATATGGGATATTCGTTCTCTTATAAAAACTAACCCTCAAGTTGCCTCTCTGATATGGCAAACTCCTACCACTAAAGCGATTACTTATTACAGTCTAATAACCTATCAGACTAAGCCCGTTGGTATCGCTTTGGTAACCTTTGACCAAAAACCTTTGGATGCCCAACAAGAACACTTAACAGATGTACTTATTGCCATAACAATCACTCTTGTCTTGTTTACTTTGTTATTAGCATTCCCTATGGCCTATAGGCTTTTTTCCCCTATTCGAGAGCTGGTAGAAGCGGGTGACGCTTTAACCAGCGAGCATAATTCAAGTGGGGAAGGAAGTGTAAGAAAAGATGAAATTGGACGGGTCTTGGCTAGTTTTAAATTTCTAGCCGATGATATGGAAACCAAGAAAAAAGTTGAACATGCCTTTTCACAATTTCTATCACCCTCTATTGCGAGGCAAGTACTTAATCAACCCAAGGGAACTAAGTTGGGCGGTTCTATGGCTTATGGCAGTGTTTTATTTTGTGATGTGGTTGGGTTTACAGAGATATCCGAGAACTTAAGACCTGCAGAAGTTGGTGAGTTACTCAATCAATATTTTAAGTATTTTTCCATTGTTGCTGAAAATTGTAATGGAACTGTGGATAAATACATTGGTGATTGTATTATGATTTTATTCGGAGTTCCTGAAGCAGATAATCAACATGCTGTCCAAGCAGTTACCTGCGCAGTGTTAATTCAAAAAGTTACTGAGCGGATTAATCAAAAGCGTTTAAGTGAGAAACTTCCCATAATTCAATTTAGAATTGGGATTAATAGTGGTGAAATGCTTGCTGGAAACCTTGGCAGTGATGAACGCATGCAATTTACCGTTGTTGGAGATGTGGTTAATCTCACATCAAGGATCTGCGGTCTCTGTGAACCTAAACAAGTGTTTGTTACAAGAGAAACACTAGAACAACAAGGGTTACAGATAATTACTAAACATCAGGCATTAGGTTCTATTCAGGTTAAAGGGCGTAAACAACCCGTCCACCCTTATAAAATTGATATGGAGCATTTTATTCGACAAAGTGATATTGATGCCTATCTAAAACATATTTTCGGTACTAGCAAAGATTATGAATAGACGAATCCTGACTATCTTTTCCTTGCTATTGTGCTTCTTGATAAATGCTTGTGTGTTTAATCAATATAAGTTAGAAGAAGTGCCCAATATGCCCAAGACAGTTAGTGGTGCATTGAATAAAGCTCAGGGGTTAGTCAATCAGCAGCGATGGGGTCAAGCTGAAAACTTACTAAAACAAGGCATCAAATTACATCCTGATGACAATCTTCTTAAGGATGAACTGAGACTTGTGCAATTCCAATGGCTAGAAAAACAAAGACGCTTAAATGATTGGATTATGCTTTATAACGTTGAAAGTCTACTCAGACAAAGACCTTTAATGGTAAGTATGAGTGAAAGCCAGCCGGATGATTATTTTTTAAAATTAAGATTGAATCAAATAAATTCAAATCTTAATAACAATTTAATACCCTTGCTAAGTTGTACTGAATACCAAATGCCTAAAGCAATGAAACTCGCAAAACGATGTATTGAATCCGCTAATCGAATTGAACGTTCTACTAAGGTAAAAACCTTACTTAAGCAGATACAAAATCAGCAAAAAGATTTTAATCTACAGCATAAAAAACAACAAGCAAAACAAGTTGCTGATGATAGGTTTATCAGTAAAAATAATCAGCTTATGTTAATTCGCTCACAGCTACAGGCACAGCTCTATTATGAAGCCTTATCCTTGTTAGCTCCTTTAGTGAAAAGTTATGATGCCGATCAGGAAATTGCTAYSTTRATRKMKGWRKMKYKTMYMSKSAGMGWKCKWYRMRWYYYKSWWTTRMYSRKKCRAKGTKRYRSRKTWYAKRKAKMGRAWSRGACYWWMGWAGCAATTACCATTTGGCAGCAAGCAGAAAAGTTAAACCCTCAGGATTCACATATTCAAAGGCGAATTGATAGGGCATTAAAAGTGATTGATAATTTAAATGTGTTAAGCAATGAGTAGCTTGAATAGATGAAAAAGCTAATGGCAGCTATTCGTTTTTTATTTAGAGAAAGACTCTATATTGAGTCTGAAACCATTGAAACTCGAATTAAAGACTACTATTTTGATATTAGCCAAAAAGCGGCGAGCGATTATCGATGTGTTGTTGAGGATAATATTACTAAGCAAGGTATTCTTGAGCCCATCCATCCTCTCTATTTAACCAAGATCAGTTGGCATATCGTTGAAAATCTGAATGATTTTCTTGAACAACCGATACAGCCAAAATTATTAAAAATGTTGGTTCATTTATCTAACCATTTTGAATATTTGAGTGATTTTGAATATGATAAAGACTGGCAGGTAAAATGTCGTTTAAGTTTAATTGAGCCGCATAAAAAAGGCACCCGCTTGACGATTCGATTCGAATACTATCAAGAGGATAATTTAGTAGCCATCGAACATACAACTGGACTATTGTATGGTGTTAAATGTCTTGGTAAAAGCAGACAGTTTGCTCAATTGCCAACTAGATCAAGAGTGGTGGAAAATCTTATCTGGAGCAAAAAAATTCCTATCCATAAGGATTTGCCTTATGTGTATGCAGAAAAAGCAGGCATTGACGCCCCCATTCATACAGACCCAGAATTCGCTAAATCCATAGGTCTACCTGACATTATTTTGCAAGGAACCTACACCTTCGCGAAAGCCGTGAGTTTGATCATAAATGAGTATCTACAGACCTTAGAAGGATTGAAAAGAAAACCAATCAAAAGCTTGTCAGTGAATTTTACTGGTATGCTTAGCACACCGAATGAAATTATGGTTCGGGTACTATTTCAGTCAGAAGAAAGAAWYKWKWTTKAKRKKWTRGAKMRYWWRKKCAWKGSGGTAANNTTWRRRRSRRAAACMTWWYSKWMTYTSWTKWKMTWWKTATTTTTCAAATAGGAAATAAATTTAATTATGAAATCAGGGTCCATTGAAATTAAGCCGCATTTTCAGCACCTTAACCAAGTCATTGAGTTCTTCGCGGAACAAACACCTAATGCAATTGCGATGCATCAGCATGAAGACGATAAAAAGTTAAGCTACAAACAGTTCTCAGATCATATTGATCTTTTTGCTTTACGGCTGTTAGATGCAGGGTTAAAAAAAGGCGACGTGCTTGCCACTCAATTAGTGTTGACGCCTGAGCATGTTATTTTAATGTATGCTTGTTTTAAGATCGGCGTGATCATTGCGCCCCTAGATTTAAGATTAAAGCCGGATGAAGTGGTCAGGGATATCAATAAAATTCAGCCTAAAATGTTTTTCTTTTTAGGCAATACGCCGGTAAGTGATTTTAGAAAAGTAGCTATTGCTGTCCAGGAGCAGTGTAAGAGTGTTCAACACTTTATTCAATTTGTACCTAAGCACGAAAACGRTCAGGTTATTGATAATGCTCAAAGCATTACCCAGTTTTTAAGTAAAGGTANGTTGATTTATTTGAAACTAAAAAACATTTTCTCTGGAAGACTTAATCGAGCCTATTCTGCAATTGAAACCAGGACACCTGCGCTAATTATTTATACAACTGGAACCACAGGTTCGCCCAAACCGGCGTTGCTTTGTCATGAAAATATATTGGTTCAAAATGAAATTCTGTCCAGAGGGATCGGTGAGTTACCTAGCCCATTAACGACCATGGTAAATCTACCGCCAAGTCATGTTGGCTGTGTGACCGAAACATTAATGACCAGCTTCTATCAGGGAGGCAAAACCATATTACTCAGAATTTTCGACGTGGAACAAACTTTAGTCGCAATTGAAAAACATAAAATAACCTTGCTCGGCCAGATCCCTACCCAGTATCGTATGTTGTGGGCACACCCGAAATATGAGCAATTCGATCTTTCTAGCCTAGAGTCTGTTATTTATGCTGGTTCTGCCGGTGATCTACCCTTTTTAAAGCGATTGGCTGAAATGACACCCAATATTGGAACAGGGCTTGGCATGACAGAAAATGCAGGCTTCGCAACATTTTCTAATCCAGGCGCGACACCGAAGTCGCTAGTCGGACAAGTTGGTAGTGCCTTTCCAGATCTTGCTAAAGTCACCATCAGAAAACCCATGGATGAAGATGGCAAGGCTGGCAATGAGGTTGAAATGGGTGAGAGTGGAGAGATCTGTTATCACCCTCCAATTGTCTTTTTGGGATATTACAATCAGCCTGATGCAACTCAAAAAGCGATTAGTCAGGAAGGTATTCTTTATACTGGTGATATAGGATATTTCAAAATGATCGATGAGAGCCCTGCGCTATTTCTCTCAGGCCGAAGAAAATTTGTGATCAAACAGAAAGGCTATAATGTTTTTCCCATGGATGTTGAAGAGCATCTGGTTAACTTAAACGGCATTGACCAAGTGGAAGTCGTCGGCGCTAAACATCAATTGTTTGATGAAGGAATTTTTGCCTTTGTTAAGCTCTCAGAAAACTCGACAGTGTCCGTCGAAGAGATGCATATTCATTACAAAAATATAGCGTCATATAAACGGCCTCAACATATTGAGATTTGGCCAGCTGACAAACAATTTCCACTGACTCGTAGTGCTAAGGTGGACAAGTTGGCGTTGCAGGTTATCGCTGAGGAACTCGTTGCAGGATTAAGAAAAAGCGGTGGTTGGGATGCCTAGGCTTGTGATTCACTGCACCTGTGTGGTGCATAAAATGCCTTATATCAATATTTTGGTGCAACTCATATCAAGATAATTCTACTATCTTGTTGTTTTTATTCATTTTTTTCAAGTTGGTCTAGTAAGTGCAATAGAGAGGTTAATTATCTTTCAATTGTTTATAAACCTTACTGGAGTACAAAAAATGAAAACAAAACTATTAGCAGTCATATGGGGGGCAGTGTTAAGTAGTTCATTACTGGTACCTGACACCTTACTGGCAGGGGCTAGTGCCAATGTTGCCATGACTAATGACTATCGCTTTCGTGGTATTTCTCAGAATGACAAATCCTTCGCTCTTCAAGGTGGATTCGACTATCAAGATACTAGTGGGTTTTACGCTGGTGTTTGGAGTTCAAGTGTCGATTTTCAAATTCAGACGGTAGACGACGCTTCAACTGAACTTGATATTTACGCTGGTTGGGGTGGTGAGTTTAAGGATTCCGGACTCAGCTGGGATATTGGCTTTCTCCATTATAACTATCCTGCCGCAGATAGTTCTCTCAGGTATAACTTTACCGAAGTGAATAGCACGGTCAGTTACCAATGGCTGACTGTCTTCTATGCCCATACAAACGATTACTTTGCCGGTTCCGGCACTGCAGATTATATCAATATATCAGCTGGCTTTGAACTCCAAGATGACTGGTCAGTTGGTGTAAGTCTTGGCCATCAAGCCGTTGAAAATAACTCTGCTTGGGGAGCTCCAGATTGGAATGATTACAAAATATATGTAGCTAAAAGCTATGAGGGATTTGACTTCGAACTTGCATTTATTGATACGGATCTCAAAAACAGCGAATGTTTTGGAGGCTCTGATTGGTGTGCTGGTACTGTGACCTTAGCCATCTCCAAGTCCTTCGAATAATTGATTTAAAATAACTAATTAAAAAATTGAATAAGAGGTAAAAGCCATGAAAATGATTACAGCGGTAATTAAACCCTTCAAGTTGGAGGATATCCGAGAGGTTTTATCAGACATCGGCATCCAAGGATTAACGGTAACAGAAGTGAAAGGTTATGGACGACAAAAAGGACATTCAGAATTATATCGAGGTGCCGAATATGTTGTTGATTTCCTTCCAAAAGTAAAAATAGAAGTCTGTATTGGTGACGATCTAGTCGAGCGAGTCGTGGAGGCAATTATCAATACTGCCAACACGGGAAAAATAGGTGACGGTAAAATATTTATTACAAATATTGAAGCTGTCACACGAATTCGTACCGGTGAACAAGACGAACAAGCACTTTAATTGAGGAGTAAAAATAATGGAAAATCAAATATTTGAATTACAATATGCGTTAGATACCTTTTACTTTTTAGTAATGGGTGCACTAGTCATGTGGATGGCAGCAGGCTTCTCAATGTTAGAAGCTGGACTAGTCCGTTCAAAGAATACAACGGAAATTTTAACTAAAAATATCATGCTCTATGCAGTTGCTTGTACCGCCTATTTAGTGGTTGGTTATGACATCATGTATTCAGGTGGAACTTTTCTAACAGACATTGCCCTAGACGGAGCTGACAGTGCAACACTTTTAACAGAGACGGTACTAAAAGAGTCAGCTGAAGCCGGTTTTGCTGGTGGCTCAGTTTATTCAAATGCATCGGATTTTTTCTTTCAGGTAGTGTTTGTTGCAACGGCCATGTCAATTGTATCGGGTGCTGTGGCTGAGAGAATGAAGCTCTGGTCTTTTGTTTTGTTTGCGCTATTTATGACCGCCTTTATTTATCCCATGGAAGGCTCCTGGACTTGGGGTGGACAAGAAGTCTTTGGATTATATAGCTTAAGTGAAGATTTTGGCTTCTCTGATTTTGCAGGATCTGGCGTTGTACATCTAGCAGGAGCTGCTGCGGCCCTTGCAGGAGTGCTGCTTCTCGGTGCTCGAAAAGGTAAGTACGGAAAGGATGGTAAAGTCAATGCAATCCCCGGAGCTAACCTGCCAATGGCTACCCTTGGAACTTTTATTTTGTGGATGGGTTGGTTTGGTTTCAATGGTGGATCAGTACTTAAACTCGCTGATATTACCAGTGCTAATAGTGTTGCTATGGTATTTCTTAACACAAATGCTGCTGCAACGGGTGGTGTAATTGTCGCACTTATCACTGCGCGTCTTGTGTTTGGCAAGGCTGACTTAACCATGGCTCTTAACGGTGCTTTAGCCGGTCTTGTTGCTATCACAGCTGAGCCATCAACTCCAACACCTCTTGTGGCGACACTTATAGGTGGAGTAGGTGGATTAATAGTCGTCTTCTCAATTGTTGCGCTTGATAAACTTAAAATTGATGACCCAGTAGGTGCCATATCAGTTCATGGTGTGGTTGGAATATGGGGATTAATGGTTGTACCTCTTACCAATGATGGAGCCACTTTACTTGGTCAGTTTGTTGGCCTGCTAACAATTTTTGTCTGGGTATTTTCAAGCAGTTTTGTGGTTTGGTTTGTCATTAAAAAAGTCATTGGAATTCGTATTAGCGAAGAAGATGAATATGATGGCTGTGATATTGGTGAGTGTGGTTTAGAAGCTTATCCAGAGTTTACATCCAGTAGTCGTTAAATGCTTATCGGGGCTGGACTATCACAGGTACAGTCTCGAGTCATGTTCACCAGTTGAGCGGTTTGGTAATAAATTGCCCGAGTTCATGACTTAAATGCCTTAACCAAGGATCTTCTTGCCAAATAAAATTGTTACCTTGAGAGGTTTATTTACCTAGTTGTTGTATCATAATTACAAATAAGGAGAATAAAATGAACGCGTCCACTATTTTACTACCAGTATTAGTACAAATAACGCTTACGACAATTGTATTTCTGCTACTAGGTTTAAGAAAGACTCAAGCAATAAAGGCAGGCGGGGTAGATCGTGAAAAAACCGCATTAGATAACAGCGCTTGGCCTGAAGAAGTGGTTAAGGTTTCTAATAATATAGCGAACCAATTTCAAACGCCGGTGCTTTTTTATGTGTTATCAATTCTTTTTTATGTGACTGACTTGGTAAGTTTAACAGTGCTTGCTTTGGCTTGGGTATATTCAATCAGTCGGATTGTTCATGCCTTTGTTCATACGAATTCCAACTTTGTACCTTTACGTTTTGGCCTGTTTATAGTTGGTGTTATTTGTTTAATGGTAATGACGGTAATTGCCTTTATAAATATGCCCATTTACTAAGCTTTAACGATTATTTAAGTGACACTAGTCATCAATAAACATTTTATAGCGATTTCTGCGAGCCCGTATAAAGAACTAACCAAGCTTGTTGCTAAGGACGGGGCTGCCTATCTTTATTCTCGAATAGGTACGACTTGGAAATTCAAAACGAAGCTGACTGCATCTGACGGTGCACCGGGTGATGTATTTGGATGGGCAGTTGCACTTGTTGGTGATACCGCGCTGGATAATAACTCCTCTTTTATTTATACTCGTTGCTTCTACAAGATTAGGGAATGGATATGTCTACACAAGAACTAGAACAAACAAAGATTAGTTTATCCTCACGGATGCTTGCATCAGTCGAACGGTTTGGTAATAAATTGCCCGACCCAGCCATGTTATTTGTGTATTTGCTGTTTGCTGTGTGGGTTCTTTCGTGGATGTTATCATACGTATCCTTCGACCTAATTGATCCGCGAACTGGTGAAGCGGTTATCGTTAATAATCTACTCGCCGGTGCTGCGATAACCGAATTCTTGTCGGTGATGGTCACTAACTTTTCTCACTTTCATCCGGTTGGTGTTGTTTTAGTCGCAATGCTAGGTATTGGAGTAGCTGAACATACAGGCTTTATCAATTCTGGCCTTCGGGCGCTACTCGGTGTGACGGCTAAATGGCTAGTGACGCCAATGGTTATTCTGGTAGGTATTGTCAGCCATACTGCAGTAGATGCCGGTTACGTTTTGGTTATTCCACTGGGCGGGGTAATTTTTTACGCGGCTGGAAGRCACCCACTAGCGGGTATTGCGGCAGCATTTGCAGGAGTATCCGGTGGATTTTCGGCGAATTTTGTGCCGTCATCTTTAGACCCTTTGTTACAGGGCTTGACACAAGCTGGCGCTCAGATCATCGATCCTGACGTGGTTTTAAATCCGCTCAATAACTATTTCTTTACAGCGGCGTCTTCGATTTTGATCATCGCTCTGGGTTGGTACATAACCGAAAAAATTGTAGAGCCAAGGCTCAAGGATACTAAGGTTGACGGTGATGAAGACGATTTGCCCACCTTGCATGACCTTGAGCCGAATGAAAGAAAAGGCTTACGTGCCTCTGGACTCGCGTTTTTGATAGGCGTGATTGTTATGGTGGTGACCTCAATACCCGCCGATTCGGTGTGGCGCGATGCAACTGGCGAACTCGCCACCGGTGACGCCCCAATAATGCGCTCTATTGTTTCTTTAATCTTCCTAATGTTCATTATCCCCGGCATTGTTTATGGCATAGTGGCGGGAACCGTTAAAAGTTCTAAAGACATCATTGAGGGCATGACTAAGTCCATGCATCAAATGTCCTACTATCTGGTTATTATGTTTTTTATTGCCCAGTTCGTCTACGCGTTTGGAGAATCGAATCTTGGTGTTTTGCTTGCGCTGAAAGGCGCAGCTGGTCTTCAAGCACTGGCCATGCCGTCCTATATCACGATTGTTGGTATCGTGTTTTTAACGGCATTCATTAATATTTTTGTCGGCTCGGCAAGTGGTAAATGGGGTCTTCTCGCACCGATTTTTGTGCCCATGTTGATGCAACTAGGCATTTCACCGGATCTGACTCAGGCGGCGTATCGGATTGGCGATTCGAGTACTAACATCATCACGCCGTTAATGCCTTATTTCCCACTGGTTGTAGTGTATTGTCAGCGATATGTGAAAAACACCGGTATCGGTACTGTTACTGCCATGATGTTGCCTTACTCCATAGTATTTTTGGTAGTCTGGACAATATTCTTGTTACTTTATACGGTTAGTGGACTGCCGCTTGGTATTCAATCAAGCTACACCTATCCATAATTACAGAAATGGCGGGTTGAATGGAATATTGAGTAATCAACCCCCAGAGGTTCATCTACATAGCTAATAGTTGTTTGGCTATGATGATTTTTTGAACCTCTGTGGCGCCTTCGTAAATTCGTAGGGCTCTTACTTCCCGGTAAAGTTGCTCTACTTTTACTCCCTTAACAACGCCCATTCCTCCGAATATTTGAATGGCCTTGTCGATGACTCGTTGAGCGGTTTCAGTTGCATGAAGCTTAGCCATGGCAGCTTCTCGAGTGACTCGTTTTCCTTGAGTATCCCTTGTCCAACCGGCACGATAAATGAGCAGGGCGCTGGTATCAATATCCAAGGCGCTTTCAGCAAGCATAGCTTGAACCAATTGTAGATCATGTAAGGGCGCACCAAATAGTTGCCTGTCCTTGGTTCGCTGTAGTGCATCGCAAAGAGCCCGACGAGAAAAACCTAAAGCTGCAGCTCCAACAGTTGTTCTAAATATATCAAGTGTTGCCATGGCGATTTTAAAACCAGCACCAGCAACTCCTAATAGTTTGTCTTTACTGACTTTACAATTGTTAAAGGTGATGGTCGCAAGGGGGTGAGGGGCGATAACTTCGATACGCTCTTTAATTTCGAGCCCTTCTGTATCAGCATCTATGATCATGGCTGATATTCCCTTAGCACCGGGAGCCTCTCCGGTTCTTGCAAAGAGGGTATAATAATCTGCTATGCCGCCATTAGAGATAAAGGTTTTGGCTCCATTAATAAGGTAATGATCACCCATATCAACAGCCTTTGTAGACATGTTAGCAACGTCAGAGCCTGATTCTAATTCCGTTAGGGCGAAGGCGGCGACTTTTTTACCACTAGCTACAGCAGTTAAATAATGCTGTTTAATGTTGTCACTAGCAAACAGTGAGATAGATCCGCTGCCAAGTCCTTGCATTGCAAATACAAAATCGGCTAGTCCATCATGGCGTGCTAGAGTTTCTCGAATCAAGCATAGAGAACGTACATCCAGTTGATCAAATACTCCTCCATAAGCCTTAGGCACAGTGTATTTTAACCAGCCTCCCTCAGCCAGTCTTGATAGGATCTCCAGACAAGCCTTGTCAGTGTCGCTGTGGTCGATTTGTTCATCTAAATATTCACAACACCAGCTTTCTAATTCTACTGCTAATCTACGGTGGTGATCTTCAAAAAATGGCCAGTCCAGATAGCTTTGATCAATCATCTAATCCCCTTTGAATACAGGCTTTTCTTTACTAACAAAGGCATGATAAGCCCGCTCAAAATCTTTAGTTTGCATACAAATAGCTTGGGCTTGAGCTTCGGCTTCTATTGCTTGGTCTAGGCTCATGTTCCATTCATAATTTAATTGGTTCTTAGTGATACCGTTGGCAAAGGTTGGTCCTGCTGCAATTTTTTTGGCATATTTGAGAGCTGTTTCTTGTAAGTCTTCGGCTGCTACAAGTTCATTGAAATATCCCCATTTTTCACCTTCAGTGCCACTCATGGTACGACCTAAAAAGAGTAACTCTGACGCTCTGCCTTGACCAATAATTCTAGGTAAGATGGCACAGGCGCCCATGTCACAACCGGCTAAACCCACCTTATTAAATAGGAAGGCCGTTTTAGAGTCAGCAGTAGCAATTCTCAAATCACAAGACATGGGAATGATGGCTCCTGCTCCCACTGAGATACCTTCAACTGCAGCTATGACAGGTTGGGGACAAGCGCGAATAGCCTTAACCAAGTCACCGGTCATGCGGGTGAACTCAAGTAATTCAATCATCTCCATCTTAACAAGGGGGCCAATAATATCATGTACATCGCCACCGGATGAGAAGTTACCGCCATTACTGGTAAAGATAACCACCTTAACTTCTTTGGTATAAACCAAGTCTCTAAAGGTGTCTCGAAGTTCAGCGTATGACTCAAAGGTTAGAGGGTTCTTTCGCTCTGGAATATTCAGCGAAATGCTTGCTATACCTTCACTAAAAGACCAGCGAAAATGTTTGGGAGAATAGGATTCAGGATTCATTTTACATCACTTTTAAAATTGTTATAGATCGTTGCTATAGATCATTGCTATAGATCATTAGTTAAACAGCCTACTGAACAATATAGGATAAGTGTAGTTACATCAATTCATTGCTACTGTTGATGAGATGTTTACAATATTTGATAAATAAGACAAATAGCTTTACATTGTCTATTATGGACAAATAATACAAATAATAATAAAAACAAGCACAGGGCGAGTATCATTGACTGATTCACTATTTTCAGAGCTTAAGCGACGTAATGTTATCAAAGTAGGGGTAGGTTACCTTGTTTTGGCGTGGCTTGTTGTTCAAGTTACTGCCACAGCTGTCCCTGCTTTAAATATGCCTGATTGGGTTAACACGGTGGTTTTTTACTTTGGCCTTATCGGATTTCCCTTCGCGCTTTTCTTCGCTTGGGCATTTGAAATTACTCCAGAGGGTGTAAAACGTGAATCTGAGGTAACACGAGATGAATCTAGTACTCAGCATACAGGCCAAAAACTGGGTTTTATAATCATTACCATGCTAGTAATTGGCATGGCCTATTTTATCTGGGAAAGCCGTTTTCAGACTGAAGTCACACTAGACAAAACAGCAGACAGTACCCTAGACAAAATAACAGAGAATGAAACGGTGAAGCCGTTAATAAAATCAGTTGCAGTCTTGCCCTTTGCTAGCTTTTCAGCTGATGCAGAGCAGGGATGGTTTGCCGATGGTCTGACTGAAGAATTATTAAATGCTCTAGCAAGAACTCAAGATTTATTAGTCTCTAGTCGAACATCAAGCTTCTCTTATAAAAATACCGACAAAGATATCAGAACAATTGCAAAGGAATTAGGCGTAGAGCATATATTAGAAGGCTCAGTTCGAAGGGGGGGAGACAGGATTAGAGTGACTGCTCAACTTATTCGTGCAAATGATGGATTTCATCTCTGGTCCCAGACCTATGATAGTGACTATAAGGATATTATTGAAATTCAAGAAGATGTGGCTATTTCAATTGCCAATGCCTTAGAAACAGTAATGGATCCGGAGGCGTTAGCTGAAATGATAGCTATTGGTACTTCATCCATTGAAGCCTATGATGCATTTCTTGAGGCTAAGGTAGTCGCCTACAATACCATGAGCTTTCCGTTAGAAGAAATTATAACTTTATTAGAGCGAGCCATAAAAATTGACCCTCATTTTGCTAGAGCTCTCGCGAGTCTAAGCGCTGTATGGTTTAGTAGTTTAGATGTATCAACAGTAGGTAATCAGGTGGGGATATCTCCCTTAGAAAGACATGCCTTTGCCGTGCAATATGCTAAAAGGGCCATTTCAGAATTTGGCGAGGGGCTAGACGCACAATTTCATCGAGGATTAATCGCCCAATATGAACTGCGATTTAAGGACGCTGAACTTATCTATGAAACAATTCTAAAAGCAAACCCTTCCTACAAAGATGCTCACTTTCGGATATTGGAATTAAAAATTAAGATGGGCTATCGTTCTGATGCTGATAAATTGAACAGGGCCGCAACTGAGTTATTTCCACATGATAAAATTTACCATATAAATCAAATCACAAATTTTGTCTGGATATTAGATAGTCGTTCAGCTGCTTTGGCGGCTGATATTGCCCTAGAGCAATTACCTAGAGATTCAGGTTTGGCTTACCAGTCCCATCGAGCCTATTTGATGAATGGTGAAATTGAAAAAGCAGCAAAGGCCATGCAAGTTGTACAAGGAAGTGCCTCATTAAAAAACAATAAATTGATGGTTCAACTACGTCAGGCCTGTAGGACTAATGATTATAAAACAGCAAATGAAATTTACTTAACTGCTACAAAAAGCTCAGATACAGCAGTAACAATACTCTGGTTAATGAGTATGACCCTTGGAAACAATCAACAGGCCCATGAGTATATTAAACATTTGGATCAATCAGACAGACTAATAGAGCTTTCAAGTTTTCTATATTATTACCATTTTGAACTAGACAGATATCCCAATTTAAAAGCAGTTCTTGAAGATCAAGGGATTAAGCGCCCAGCAACTCAACCAATTATCATTGGTTGTAAAAGTAATCCATCAAATAATATTGAGGTGACAAAGCAAGATGACCTTGATAACTAGTGCTACATCAATTCTCCACCAGCAATAATAATGGATTGGCCTGTTATCGACTGGCTATTGGCATGACATAACCATAGAACAGTTTGTGCGACCTCTTCCACTTCAATGAGTCTTTTCTGAGGATTATGGGAGACCAGATCAGCCAGTGCTTGTTCTGACGTGCGATTAGTTTTGCTAGTAATATTTTCAATAGCATGCTCAACAATTGCGGTATTAGTAAAACCTGGGCAAATGGCATTCACCGTCACTTGAGTTTTACTTAACTCCAGAGCTAAAGAACGGGTTAGCCCAACAATACCATGCTTTGCAGCCGTATAAGCAGAGGTGTAGGCATATCCTTTTAAGCCGGCTGTACTGGCTATGTTGATGATTCTACCTTCCTCAGCAGACTTGATATCAGCAAGGGCGGCCTGGGTAGTTAAGAAGCTGCCGGTGAGATTAATTGCCAGCATATTTTGCCACTGCTCATAGGTTGTTTTATGAAAAGCTGCCGTGTCTGCTGCTCCCGCATTATTTATTAAAATTGAAATAGGGCAGAGAGTTGAGGCTTGCTTAAATGCTTGTTCAACATTTTTTTGATTGCTGATATCAACTTCAATGGCTGTTATCAATTCACTTGTATCGGCAACTTCATTAAGACGAGACTTATTACGTCCCATAATGGTAACCCTTGCACCTTCCTTATAAAGCGCCTTAGTAATGGCAAGCCCAATACCTGTTGCACCGCCTGTAACCACTGCATGATGATTTGATAAATTCATTTATTGTCCTTACTTTCTTCACTGACAAGTTTAAGTTGAGTGATTGATAACGATGAACGAACATCACTCAAAAGGCGAGTCATATCATTGATATTCTCACGAGTAATGCTTCCAAAAAGCTTATAGATCAAACTACCATGATTATCTGCCATGTTTTTAAAAAGCGTGAGACCTTTTTTAGATAGATAAACCTGAAAACTACGCTTATCAAGCTTGCTGGCTTTTTTGTAAAGTAAATCATCCTTAATCATACGATTGATTAAACCAGTAATATTACCCTTAGCTGAAATCAAACGTTGCCCAAGTTCACCCACACTAAGTCCCTGGTCACCCTCTCTAAACAATTGTGCCAACAGATCAAAGCGAGAGATACTTTGGCCAAATTCTTGGCGTAGATTTTTATCAATAATACGGTCAAGTTGACTAGTACAGCGAATAAGCTCAATACAAAGCTTTAATCCATCTGAATGACGTTCAAAGTACTCATTATCGTATTTTTGAGCAGATAGGTTCATATTCAGTCTCTTTTATTAATGGTTCATTATAAATATATATTATATATAAGATATATTAGTTTACATGTAAAGTAAATAGGTATATTCTTTTGTTAAGTAGGTATTAAAAGAACAAGGCGGAAGGTAAATAATGAAAATAACAGTAATAGGTGGCGGTCCGGGTGGCCTATATTTCGCTCTTCTAACAAAGAAAGCACGACCAGACTGGGAAATTGAAATATTCGAACAAAATCGACCAGATGATACCTTTGGCTTCGGGGTAGTTTTCTCCGATGAAACCTTGGGTGAGTTCCTAAGCTTAGATCCAGACTCCTACGAGCAATTAAAAAATGAATTTGCCTACTGGGATGATATTACCATTGTGTACAAGGGAGAGCAGATCAAATGTGATGGTAATGGATTTGCTGGTTGCTCCCGTATCAATCTATTAAAAGTGTTACAAGCAAGATGTATTGAACTAGGTGTAAAAATAACCTACGAAGAAAGGATTATAGCCTCTGAAATAGAAACACGTTTTGCAGACTCAGATATGATCCTAGCCTGTGATGGAATAGGCTCTACTATCAGAGAACATTACAAAGATTACTTTAAACCCAGCATTGATGTGAAAAGTAACCGTTTTTGCTGGATGGGTTCAAATCGCATAGTTGAAGGTTTTACCTATTTCTTCCAAGATACAGAGCATGGTCCTATTTGTGCCCACACCTATCAATATGAAAAAGACACCTCGACTTGGGTATTTGAAATGTCAGAGGAAACTTGGCAAAAGTGGCAATTTGAAGAATTTGATGAACCAGCTTCAGCTAAGAAACTTCAACAGATTTTCAGTAAAGAACTTGATGGAAATCCGCTGATATTAAATCGTTCCATGTGGCGTAAATTTCCACGTATTTATTGTGAAAATTGGTATCACAAGAATATCGCAATTCTTGGTGATGCCAAGGCATCTGCACACTTTTCAGTGGGAGCAGGTTCAAAACTTGCCATGGAATGTGCTATTGGTCTAAGCAATGCCATGTTAGACAAGGCAGAAAATTCCATTGAAGAAGCCTTCAAACACTATGTGGCTGACCGTACGACTCCCACACAAATTTTACAACATAATGCCGATGTTTCACTGGCTTGGTTTGAGCATATGGACCGTTCTTGGAATATGGATCTTGAGCAATTTTCCATGGTTGTTATGTGCCGCGCCAAGTCCATAACCTATGATAATTTATTATTACGTGATCCAAAATATATCGAACAAATTGATACAGCCTGGTATGAACGCTACTACCAAAAATCGGGTTATGATTATCGTGAAAGTCGCCCAACACCCATGTTTACGAAATTCAAATTGAAGGGTATGGAATTACGTAATCGTGTGGTCATGTCGCCCATGGCACAGTACTCAGCAGAAGAAAACGGTAATTTAACTGACTGGCACTTTGTTCATTATGCCGGTCATGCAAAAGGCGGTTTGGGTTTGATGTTTGTTGAAATGACCTGTCCTTCGCCAGATGCACGGATTACTTTAGGTTGTCCCGGGCTTTGGAGTGATAAACAAGAAAGTCAGTGGAAAAAAATTGTTGATTTTGTTCATCTCAATACAGCTACCAAGATTTGCATGCAATTAGGCCACGCAGGACGCAAAGGCTCCACTCAACTTGGTTGGGAGAAAATGGATCATCCCATCACTGCTAGTGAAAAAAATTGGCCCTTAGTTTCAGCCTCGCCACTGGCTTACTTTGAGGGTGAGTCAAGTCAACCGGAAGCACTCCATCGCCAAGCAATGGATAATGTGATAGACAGCTTTGCTCAGGCCACCAAGCGAGCCAATCGCGCTGGATTTGATATGATTGAAATGCATGCAGCCCACGGCTACCTCTTAGCTTCATTCCTGTCAGCCATTACCAATCTAAGGAAGGATGGCTACGGAGGCTCTATAGAAAATCGTCTGCGTTTTCCCCTTGAAGTTTTTACAGCCATGCGAAAACAATGGCCTGCTGATAAACCCATGTCGGTAAGAATATCTGCAAGCGACTGGGTTGAAGGTGGAATCACCGAAGCTGATACCTTCGCCATTGCCAGAGCATTTAAAATTGCGGGCGTTGATTTGATCGATGTCTCATCCGGTCAGACGGTGCCTGATCAAAAACCAATTTACGGAAGGATGTTTCAAACAGGCTTTTCAGAAGCCATCCATAATCTTAAGGGACTGGGTTTGGCCACCATGACCGTTGGCAATATAACTGAAGCTTCGCAAGTTAATACCATCCTCCATACAAGAAGAGCTGAACTAGTGGCCCTTGGTAGACCTCTACTTTGGAACCCTTACTTTATGCGTGATGCAGCTGCTTGGTATCAAGTGAAATTGCATGAAGATGATTGGGAAAAGCAATATCTTGCAGGCCGTCAACAAGCCTACAGTGTGAAACTCAAAAGCCGTGCACAACAACTAGAGTGGCAACAAAAGGCAAAACCAAAGCGTTAGTAAAGGGGTCGGAGTCAGGTAGTCAGGGGTCGGAGTCGATCCGACTCCGACCCTGAGCTCAAGGTGCTGCCTGTCTGAAAGCCTCAAGGGTTAAACAGTGAGCCTCGATACTTTGAATGGTAGGGTAAGGGCTTAAATCAACATTAAATCGACGAGCATTATAAACTTGTGGAACTAGGTATAAATCAGCGAGAGTAACTCCATCACCAAAACAAAATTGACCATTGGAGTGATTATTTACAAGAAATACTTCAAAGGCCTCAAAACCACCTGTGATCCAAGTGCTGTACCATTTACTGATGGCAGCTTCATCGGCGTTGAATTCTGTTTTAAGGTATTTAAGTACACTTAAATTATTTAGCGGATGAACGTCACAGCCGATAATGGCGGCAAGTTGTCTGACATAAGCTTTAGCTTGGCTGTTAGCTGGTAACAGGGCAGGCTCTGGATAATTTTCTTCAAGATATTCTAAAATGGCAGGCGATTGTCCAAGATGAAAATCGCCGTCACAAAAATAAGGAACCCTGCCTTGAGGGTTGATAGCTTTATACTGTTCTGAGTGTTGAGCATCTTCACCGGGTTTTAAATTAATGGCTATTTGTTTTGCTTCAATGCCTTTTAAATTTAACGCAATTCGTACTCGGTAAGATGCAGAGGAGCGAAAATAATCATAGAGAACTATATCTTTGAGAATTTTATCCATGTAGTTTTGCCACTTTTTGATCAATGCTACCAAAGATAGATTTGCCATTAGCATCATTCATTTCAATTTTAATCCTATCGCCAAATTGCATAAACTGCGTAGTGGGTTTTCCATCATTAATGGTTTCAATCATTCTCACTTCAGCAATACAACTATAACCAACACCACCATCGCTAATATGTTTGCCAGGTCCGTCATTCAACTTGTTCGATACGGTTCCTGAACCGATGAGTGTACCAGCGGCTAGGGGGCGTGACTTTGCAGCATGGGCAATTAGCTGCGCGAAATTAAAAGTCATATCTACACCAGCTTCAGGCTTACCAAATAGTTCACCCTGGTAAGTTGATAGGAGTGGCAAATGTAATTTTCCATCACGCCATGCATCACCAAGTTCATCAGGTGTGACACAAACAGGGCTAAAGGAACTGGAAGGTTTTGATTGGAAAAAACCGAAGCCCTTAGCAAGTTCACCAGGAATTAATCCCCTAAGAGAAACATCATTTACAATCATGATCAGTTTGACATAACTTAGAGCTTCATCGACACTAACGCCAAAGGGTACATCATCTGTGATCACAACAACTTCAGCTTCAAAGTCAATTCCCCAACCTTGATCCGTTGGCATTTCGATGTCGTCACGTGGACCAATAAAACTGTCTGAACCACCTTGATACATTAAAGGATCGATCCAAAAGCTATCAGGAATTTCTGCACCACGAGCCTTGCGAACTAGTTCCACATGATTGACGTAAGCTGAACCGTCAGCCCATTGATAAGCACGGGGAAGGGGAGAGCAACAATCAGCTTGATTGAAGGTATCACCTGCAATTTCACCGGACTCTAAAGAAGCTGCTAGGGCTTCAAGACGAGGAGCTAGCCTTGCCCAGTTGTCTAAAGCAAGCTGTAAATTTACTGCAATATCAGCAGCTGAAGTCATTCTAGTTAAATCATTTGATACAACAACTAGAGCGCCGTCTCTTGCTGATTTTAGTGATGCTAATTTCATTCTATCTCTCCGCTTTTTAATTCAATTCAGGGTGCAGTTCTTTATGTAACCAAGCAGCATGTTGTGGTGCTTTCTTGGTAATACTCCACTCGGCAATCATCTCAGGAGCAACTTCATGCAATTGCTTCATCATCTCTGGTGTGGCTGTATTCGCAGCAAGCTCAAGTCTATGACCGTTGGGATCAAAGAAATAGATGGATTTAAAGATACCATGGTTAGTCGGTCCAAGAACATCAAGACCAAAATCTTCAAGATGCTTTTTGGCTTCAAGTAGGGCATCTAAATTTTCTACTTCAAAAGCAATATGTTGTACCCACTCAGGTGTGTTCAGATCACGACCCATTTCAGGTGAGTTTGGAATTTCGAAAAAGGCTAAAACATTTCCCATTCCAGCATCAAGAAAAATGTGCATGTAAGGATCAGGTTCTTTTGTACTCGGTACAAGATCCTCTGAAATGGCTAATACCAGATCCATGCTCAATGCATCACGATAAAAATCAGTGGTTTGCTTAGCATCTTTACAGCGATAAGCTACATGGTGAATTTTTTTAATGTTCATAAGTATTCTCCTAAGACTCTTAAGCTGTTTCTTTAGGCTTGTCAGTAGTGATGATGCCACGTTCAATCTGATCACGCTCTAGGGAATCAAACAAGGCTTTAAAGTTTCCTTCACCAAAGCCTTCGTCACCTTTGCGTTGAATGAACTCAAAGAAAACTGGACCAACCATTAACTCCGAGAAGATCTGTAATAACAGTCTAGGATCGTCGTCTTCAGTTGAACCATCAAGTAAAATTCCTCTAGTTTGTAGAGCCTTAACATCTTCACCATGATTAGGAAGACGTTCATTAAGCATTTTATAATAGCTCTCAGGAGGTGCGGTCATAAATGGGATACCCCTTGCTTTTAATGTATCCCAACAGGCAACAAGATCATCACAAATGAGAGCGATGTGTTGAATTCCTTCGCCGTTATAGGCCATTAAGAATTCTTCGATTTGTCCAACACCTTGAGAGGCTTCTTCATTAAGAGGAATTCTAATCTTACCATCAGGCGCCGTCATAGCTTTTGACAAGAGACTAGTATACTCACCCTTAATATCAAAATAACGAATTTCTCGGAAGTTAAAAATCTTCTCATAAAAGTTAGACCAATATTCCATTCTGCCTCGATAAACATTGTGAGTTAAATGGTCAATAATGTTAAAACCACAACCCTTAGGATGGCGATCAACACCTTCGAAAAACTCAAAGTCAATATCATAGATACTCTTACCTTCTTCATAACGATCAATTAAGTAAAGTGGAGCACCACCAATACCTTTAATCGCAGGAAGTCGAAGCTCCATAGGACCCGTAGGAATTTCAATAGGTTGACCACCCATTTCAAGAGCTCTCTTATAGGCCAGTTGACTATCTTTAACCCTAAAGGCCATGCCACAAGCACAGGGACCATGCTCTTCAGCAAAAAAGGAGGTATAACAGTCTTTTTCTTCATTAAGGATGAAATTAATATTGCCTTGACGATAGAGGGTCACATTCTTAGAGCGATGCTTAGCAACAGCAGTGAAACCCAGTAGATCAAATACTGGTTCTAGAACACCAGGAGTTGGCGAAGCGAACTCAACAAACTCAAATCCGTCAAGTCCCATGGGGTTTTCAAATAAATCAGCCATCGTATTTCTCCTAAAAGTTTTGATTCACTGCAAACTAGTTATATACCCATCATCATTCAAGATGCATGTTTCAGTGCTCAGCTAGAATGAATTGATAGTTTCTTGCACATAATATAAGATAGTTATATTAGTTACATATGAAACTAATTGCAAGTAACCTTTAGTAAGACTTACCAATAACTGGATGTTGAAAAAATGCTTGAACAAAACAATGCAATTAAGGCACTGAAATTAAAAGAATTTCTTCCTTATCGCCTGTCTGTTTTATCAAACAGAATAAGCCGTTCAATCACGGAACGCTACGAAGATAAATTCAAGTTATCAACAGCAGAGTGGCGCACTGTAGCAATATTAGGAGAAGAGTCAGACTTATCGGCAGCTGAAGTAGCCGATAGAGCCGCCATGGACAAGGTAGCCATATCAAGAGCTGTAAACAATTTAATTTTACATGGCCGACTAATAAGAGACTTCTCAGAAGATGATCGTCGCCGCTCGGTACTTGCCTTGTCAGATAAAGGCCGGGATATTTACCAACAAATCGTCCCCCTAGCTCTTTCCTACGAAGCTTTATTACTAGACGAATTGAGCAGAGAAGAAAACCAATTCCTAGATTCAATTCTAGAAAAACTCTATCAAATTCAACTCAATGCTTAAAGATAAGTGTGATGTTGGTTAACAAATATACATTCTTTTCCTTCTTACAGTGCTAATGCTTTCTTAAGTAAAGAAATCTAAGGTGCTTTCCCTAAGGAAAATAACTTGCTAAAATTATAGGCATTATTTAGTTCTCACACAGGAGTGTAGATTATGCCAAGGATTTCTATTTTAGTTATTGTATTATTTATCTTTTATATCTCTCCTATTTATTCTGCTAACAATCCTATATCAGAAAATCAATTGTTGGAATGTTATGAACAATGCGAACCAATCATTAAGAATTTAAAGAAGTATGCAAAAAACGGTAGTCTAGATGCTCAGGTGTTATTAGGGCTGTCCTATAAAACAGGAGAATTAATGGGTGTTATTGACCCAGATAAAGCATGGAAGTGGATGAAAAGAGCTAGAAACCGCCAATTTTCACCTGCCTATTATATCCTCTCTCTATGGCTCAGACGAGGATATAATACGGAGATAGATATTGCTCTGGCTGATGAATATCTTCAGCTAGCAGCTGCAAAAGAATATGGACCGGCTCTTGTTGATTTAGGTATTCAGTATTACAAAAATAAAGATAACGAAAAAGGCTATCAACTACTAGAACAAGCCGCTGGAAAGGGGAGCTTGAAAGCCAAGAGGCTATTAAAGTTGCTCAGCCCTAAAGTCAATACAGTTGCTCAAATATCCAAAGCTAGAGTCGAGAAAAATACTCTTGAAAAAAGTCTTAAGGAGAAGAAACCAAAGAATGATAATGTCGATAAAGAAGTAATTACATCCTATGCTAACAAGCTTGAACCCATTCAACTTTTCGAGTTTATTCTGGAAAAGATAGATGAGCAAAAAGTATATACTACAAGAGGTACCACTGGGTCAAGAATTGGTGGTCGAAAATGTGGTGAGTCTGGCACAGGTTGTGCCTCAATTTCCGGTGATAATTATAGATTGTTGACGTATGGTAATTAGGGGGTTTACTCGAGGGCTATTTCAGGGGCTAGGTATTATTATCCTTCTGTTGCGCTTGCCAAAGAGCTGCATACTTGCCCTTTTTGTTTAAAAGCTGCTGATGAGTTCCCTGCTCAAGCATTTCTCCCTGTTCCAAAACTAAAATCATATCGGCATCAATAATGGTCGATAAGCGATGGGCTATGACAACTGTTGTGACGTCTTTGGATATTTCATTGAGGGCAGAAAGTACCGACTGTTCCGACTGGCTATCAAGTGAGGAGGTTGCCTCATCGAAAACCATAATTGGCGGTCGTTTTAAAATGGTTCTTGCTATGGCAACTCGCTGCCTTTCACCGCCTGATAATTTAAGTCCTCTTTCACCAACATGAGTATTTTCTTTTTCGGGTAAACGTTCAATAAATTGTGTCAAATGTGCAAGCCCAATAGCTTTTCTTACCTCAGCATCTGAAGCAGAGGGTAGACCATATCGAATATTTTCAAATAAAGTATCGTTAAATAAAACGGTATCTTGAGGCACTATACCAATGTTTTCTCTGAGGGATTGTTGAGTAACTTTACTGATATCTTGACCATCGATTAAAATTCGTCCGGAGTTTGGATCATAAAAGCGAAATAATAATTTAACCAGAGTAGACTTCCCAGAACCACTGGTTCCAACGATGGCAAGCTTTTGACCACTGGAGATAGTGATGTCAAAATCTTTAATAATACTGCGTTGTTTTTGATAACTAAAGTTGACACTTTCAAAAATGATCTCTCCGGACTTAAGTGATAAAGCTTCTGCTGTTGGGGCATCTACCACTTCTCCTTTGCGAGATAACAGATCAAACATCTGTTCAATATTGACCAGGGCTACTTTTATTTCTCGGTAGACGAATCCAAGAAAATTGAGTGGCATAAATAACTGCATCATAAAGGCATTTATTAATACAAAATCACCCACAGTAATTTCACCTGACTGGACTTTAAATACAGCCATTGACATCATAACAGTTATGGCTGAGCTAATAATTAATGCTTGCCCAGTGTTGAGAACAAGTAGTGATCGCCTGTTTTTTTGCTTAGCATTTTCCCATTCGATTAATCCCCTATCATAGCGATTACTTTCAAACTGCTCATTGGTAAAATATTTTACTGTCTCATAATTTAACAGGCTGTCAATTGCTCGACTACTGGAGTTTGAATCTGCATCGTTTGCAGCACGAATAAATTTATTTCGCCAATTAGTCGCTACAACAGAATAAGTGATGTAGAGCACCACTGAAAGAAAGGTGACTAAACCAAATTCAACACCATAGCCTGTTAGAAGAATCATTATTACTAGGGAAATTTCGATCAGTGTAGGAATGATATTGAACACCATAAAACGCATTAGAAAACTTATGCCTTGGGTGCCTCTTTCGATATCTCGTGATAATCCACCGGTACGACGATTGAGATGAAAATTAATATCGAGAGCATGTAAATGTTGAAAAACTCTCAGTCCAACTCTACGCATAGCACGCTCGGTAACTTTACTAAAAAGTGTGTCTCGTATTTCTCCAAAGAAGACATTAATAAAACGAAAAAATCCATAAGCTAGTACTAAAGCAAAAGGTGTGAGTAACCAAGCGGGAGAATTCAATGCGAGTTTTGAGGGAGAGTTCGAACTATTGTCGCCAAGTAGATCGACTATCTCTTTGAGGAAAAACGGTAGAATAATCGTGGATACTTTTGCCAAAATCATAAAAATCAAGGCAAAAACTACACGACCTTTAAACTCTCCTAAATAGGGTAAAAGATTTTTAATCAAGGTCCAACTTAGAGAGTGACTTTTGTCAATATCCTGTCCGAAACTACGCATCTTTATTCCTAATCAGTCTTTACTGATAAGTCTGAAAAGTCTTCAGCATAGCTTAGTATTTTGCGACGTAACTTTTTTTGTTGTTTTTTTGAAAGAGTCGATAGAGTATCGAGCAGTAGTTGTCTAAATCGTTGATTGTTTCGTTCTCTCTTATCGGTGAGCTCTTTACTTTGTAAAAGTCCGGGTTGAGTGGCGAGGAGGAGTAATTGCTTTCTCATTTGTTCCGTGTTTTTTCGACCAGACATTGCCTGTTTAAAGGCTAAGCGGACTTTTTCACTATACTGAATCCTTAATTCAATGGTTGATTCGGTTTCTTTTGTCCAGGCCTTGAGTAATCTCTTTTGTTTCTTCGTTAGTTTACCAATCCACTTTTTAAAGGTTTTGTTAATCGACTTAAGTTGCTTTTTTTCACGTTGTTTCAAATCATTGTCAGCAAAATACTCTTTAAACTCTTGGTCTGTTTCGTCGAAGTTCTCATATAACTCTTTAAGTTGTGGCTCGTCTAAGCTTTGTAATAAGGGAAGGCCTTCCTGAAGTGCCTTGTGGATAACCTTATGATAAAAACTGTTGGTTTGTTCACCGTAATAATGAAGTCTTTCAAGGGTTACCTGTTGTTTATCGAGGTCCGAGATGATTTCATTGAGTAGTGTTGAGTATTGGGGTAATTGATTATGCCTATGCCAATTCCAGATTACCTTTAAATGTGCATCAAAGGCGTCCTCTTGCTGATCATTCAACTGAAGATAATCATCAAGATACCAAGGCACAAACCAATCTAAATTGTTGTAACTAAACTTCACCCCCATACAGGCTGTTAAACTGCTAGTTAAAAGTAAAGTGATTAAAATACGTTTAAATTTCAAGGCTTGTCATGTCCAAGTTTTTGGTTGGTTCAGTCAGCATAAATCAACTAAAGATGATAGTACAATTAATGCTTGTAATTATTTGTTAGTCACAAGGTGTTAAAAGCCTAAGTAAAGGGTTAGTAGAACTCGCCTGAGAAGTGCTAAATAACTACAATTTCCCTTGACTTACAACCTGTCATTGGTATCCTACGCTGCTAGCGATAGCTGAGAAATAAACGAAACAAGTAAATATGAGTGAAAAGCACTGTGCAAGCGGTGCTTTTCCTGTTTTTACAAGAAAGAAATATAGGTAAGTTTCAATGCCAGTAATCACGCTTCCAGATGGAAGCCAACGTAAGTTTGACAAGCCAGTATCCGTGCTGGATGTTGCCATGGATATTGGTCCAGGGCTTGCAAAAGCAACCATAGCAGGCCGTGTGAACGATCAGCTTGTTGATGCTTGTGAACTTATTGAAAGTGATTCGACCCTTGCAATTATCACTAGTCGTGATGATGAGGGTTTGGAAATTATACGCCATTCCTGTGCTCATCTACTGGGTCATGCCATCAAGCAATTGCATCCGGATGTGAAGATGGCTATTGGTCCGACTATTGATGATGGATTTTATTACGATGTTGAAACCGAACATACTTTTACACCCGATGATCTTGAAAAGTTAGAAAAACGTATGAAAGAGCTGGCGAAAACTGGCTATCAGGTTATCAAAAAAATGGTACCCCTTGAGGAAGCTTTTCACGTTTTCAAAGACAGGAACGAACATTACAAGTTGGAGATCATCAGTGATGATATTCCAGCGGGCTCCATTGTAGGTCTTTATCATCACCAAGAATATGTTGATATGTGCCGTGGTCCCCATGTTCCTAACATGGGTCATATAAAAGCTTTTAAATTGACTAAATTGGCGGGTGCTTACTGGCGGGGCAAGTCCGAAAATAAAATGCTACAGCGTATTTATGGTACCGCTTGGGCAAATAAGAAAGATTTAGCAGCTTACCTACTTCGTTTGGAAGAGGCTGCAAAGCGTGATCATCGTAAACTAGGACGTGAATTAGATTTATTTCACATTCAGGATGATGCGCCTGGTATGGTGTTTTGGCATCCTAATGGCTGGACTTTATTTCAACAGGTCGAGCAATATATGCGTGGAGTGCTGAGAGATAATGATTATGGTGAAGTAAAAGCACCGCTGATCATGGATAAAAGCTTATGGCAAAAATCAGGTCATTGGGATAAATATCGCGATGATATGTTTACCACAGAATCTGAAAATAGAGTGTATGCTGTTAAGCCGATGAATTGCCCAGGCCATGTTCAAATCTTTAATCAAGGGTTAAAATCCTATCGAGACTTGCCACTTCGATATGCGGAATTTGGTTGCTGTCATCGAAATGAACCATCAGGTGCCTTACATGGCCTCATGAGGGTAAGAAATTTTACGCAGGATGATGCTCATGTATTTTGTACTCCTGAGCAAATAGAAGAAGAAATATCAAAACTTATTGATATGATCTTCAAGGTATATAACGATTTTGGTTTTGATGATATATCCATTAATCTATCAACCCGTCCAGAAAAACGAGTGGGTAGTGAAGAAGTTTGGGATATTTCAGAAAAAGCCTTAGCGACTACTCTGAAGAACAAAAACATTGATTATAAAATCCAACCGGGTGACGGTGCATTTTATGGTCCAAAAATTGATTTTTCATTGAAAGATTCTCTTGGCCGAGTATGGCAATGTGGTACCGTCCAGTTAGATTTTTCAATGCCAGGACGCCTTGAAGCTGAGTATGTTGCTGAGGACGGAACTAAAAAAGTGCCGGTGATGATCCATAGAGCTATTCTTGGATCACTAGAGCGATTTATTGGCATTTTGATAGAAGAATTCGCTGGTCGTTTTCCAAGCTGGTTAGCACCGGTTCAGGTGAAAGTAATGAATATTACTGATAAACAAGCCGATTGGAGCGAAAAAGTAGTAAAGTATTTGAAAAACAACGGAATTAGAGCCGAAATAGACTTGAGAAATGAGAAAATCGGCTATAAGATCCGTGAACATACTTTAAAGCGCATCCCTTACTTGTTAGTGGTGGGTGATCGAGAAGTAGAAAATGAAACAATAGCAGTGAGAACACTAGAAGGAAAAGATCTAGGTTCAGTCACTTTAGAAGATTTTTCTAAGGCTATAGTGCAAGAAGTCACTAGTCTTGGTAAAACACAATTAATCGATATTATTTCGAAGGAGATAAACCATTAAGCCAGGCATGAGAAAAGGTCAAAACAAACGAGAAAATCGTTTAAATGATGAGATTGATGTTCCACAGGTTCGCCTAGTTGGAGCCGATGGTGAACCAGTTGGTGTAGTTACAATCGAAGAAGCGATAGATACCGCTTATGATGCCAATCTGGATTTGGTTGAGATTTCTCCCAATGCAGAGCCGCCCGTTTGTCGAGTTATGGATTACGGCAAGTTTATTTTTGAGAAAAATAAACAAAAGGCAGCCGCAAAGAAAAAACAGAAACAAGTACATATTAAAGAAATCAAATTTCGCCCAGGGACGGATACGGGAGATTATCAGGTAAAACTTCGCAACCTGATACGTTTCCTTGAGGATGGGGACAAGACTAAGGTAACAATGCGTTTCCGCGGTCGTGAAATGGCTCAYCAGGASMTWGGTCKTGRYWTRCTSGAAAGAGTGAAGAAGGATCTTGAAGAGTATGGTTCTGTGGAATCCTTCCCGAAAATGGAAGGGCGCCAGATGATCATGGTTCTAGCCCCACTAAAGAAGAAATAACGTATCTTGATAGGTTAGTCTTCTTTAAAACCATTACTTCTGTTGGTTACAAAAATAGTGGATATTAAACGACAACCCTTGGCGAATAACGCCGTCTTCATGTGGAAGATGGGGCCAAGCTTGTCATCGCAATGCGAGAATTACAATGCCAAAGATGAAAACAGATCGGGGCGCTGCAAAGCGTTTCCAAAAGACAGGCTCTGGAGGCTTTAAGCGCAAGCAAGCCAACAAACGCCATATTCTAACCAAGCAAACTACTAAGTTGAAGCGTCATTTACGCGGCAGTGAAATGGTTTCAGACGCAGATGTAGCATCGATTCGTCGAATGTTACCTTACGCTTAAGGGGAGGATTGAAAAATGGCTAGAGTTAAACGTGGTGTACAGGCACATGCCCGTCACAAGAAAATCCTTAAATTGGCTAAAGGTTACTATGGAGCTCGTAGTCGAGTTTACCGTGTAGCTAAACAAGCCGTTATCAAAGCAGGACAATATGCATACCGTGACAGACGTCAACGTAAGCGTCAGTTCCGTCAATTGTGGATCGTTCGTATTAACGCCCAGGCGCGTGAATGTGGATTGAGTTACAGCCGCTTTATTAATGGACTGAAAAAAGCATCGATCGAAGTTGATCGTAAAATGCTCGCCGACTTGGCTGTATTTGACAAGGTTGCTTTTGCAGTTATTGCAGATCAGGCCAAAGCAGCACTGTCTGACTAAGGTTATTCGTTATGAATATCTTTGACAGGGGATGGGCCTAAAGCCTTTCCCCTGTTTTTTTTTGAATGTTAAGGTGAAATCGGAGCATTACAACCATGCATAGGTTGCCAGAAATTAAAGCTGACGGGTTAGCGGCTATTAGTGGGTCAAATGATCCAAAACAACTTGAAAATATTCGAGTTGAATATATGGGTAAGAAGGGGAGACTCACTGACTTACTTAAAGGTCTTGGTAAATTAGATAATAGTGAGAGGCCTAAAGCTGGAGCAGCTATTAATCTTGTAAAACAAGAAATACAACAAGCGATTCAGTCCCGATCAGCTGAACTTGAAGATGCTATATTAAGTGAAAAATTAGCCAATGAAGCCATTGATGTCACTTTAGCAGGACGAGGTGAGGCCACGGGTGGTCTGCATCCAGTCACCAGAACACTACAAAGAATTGAAGGCTTTTTTACTCAGGTAGGATTTACCGTGGAAACAGGGCCTGAAATTGAAGATGATTATCACAATTTTGAAGCCTTAAATATTCCAGCCCATCATCCTGCAAGGGCCATGCATGATACTTTTTATTTGGGGCCTGATCGATTGTTACGCACCCAGACATCTGATGTTCAGATCAGAACCATGGAAAATAGAAAACCGCCACTTAGAATTATAGCACCGGGTCGAGTGTATCGTTGTGACTCTGATATGACTCACACGCCTATGTTCCATCAGGTAGAAGGATTACTGGTGGATGAAAATGCAAGCTTAGCTGATCTTAAAAGCATGCTTTATGATTTCCTGCATAACTTTTTTGAAGACGATTTCGACATTCGTTTCAGACCATCCTACTTCCCCTTCACTGAGCCAAGCGCCGAAGTTGATATTCAAATCGGTAAAGACGGCGAGTGGCTTGAGGTTTTAGGCTGTGGCATGGTGCATCCCAATGTACTTGAAAAAGTCGGTATCGATAGTGAGAAATACACAGGTTATGCCTTTGGTATGGGAGTTGAGCGACTTACCATGCTGCGCTATGGCGTTAAAGATTTAAGAATGTTCTTTGAGAATGACTTACGTTTTCTAAGACAATTCAATTAAAGCCARGACAATTCAAATAAAGCTAAGAGAATAAATTATGAAATTCAGTGAAAACTGGTTAAGAGAATGGGTAAATCCTGAAGTAGATACTGCAACACTGTGTGAACAGTTAACCATGGCTGGTCTTGAAGTTGATGGTGTAGAGTCTGCTGCTGAAGCATTTACTGGGATAGTTGTTGCACAAATTATCGAAGCAGTACAGCATCCCGATGCCGATAAATTAAAAGTTTGTACGGTTTCTAATGGTACGGACACAGTTGAGATTGTTTGTGGAGCGCCTAATGCCAGAACAGGTATTAAAGTCGCTTGTGCTGAAGTAGGCGCTAGATTGCCGGGTAATTTCAAAATCAGCAAAGCCAAACTACGTGGAGTGGTATCCATGGGCATGCTTTGTTCTGAATCAGAATTAGGCCTGTCAGAGGAAGCAGATGGTATTATGGAGCTTGCCGATGATGCGCCAGTGGGTACTAATTTTAGAGACTACCTTGATCTAGATGATCAATGTATCGAAGTGGATTTAACGCCTAATCGAGGAGATTGTCTCGGAATACGTGGTATTGCCAGAGAAGTGGCAGTGATCAATAAAATCAACCTAACTGAACCAAACATCGACGTAGTTCCTCCTAGCCTTAAAGATACTTTACCCATTGAATTAGCAGCAGCCGAAGCCTGCCCTCGCTATGTGGGTCGCATCATCAGGAATATCAATGCTAATGCAAAAACGCCGCTCTGGATGATTGAGAAGTTACGCCGTAGTGACATACGGGCGATTCATCCACTGGTTGATATCACCAACTATATCCTTATTGAATTAGGCCAACCTTTACATGCTTTTGACCTTCGTGAAATTCATGGCGGTATTAAAGTACGTTTTCCGGTAGATAATGAAAAACTTGTGTTGCTTGATGGCAAGGAAGTTGAGTTATCATCCGATACTTTAATCATAGCCGACCATGACCGACCGCTTGCCCTAGCTGGCATTATGGGTGGAGAGCACAGTGGCATAGCCGATGATACTAAAGATTTGTTCCTTGAGTGTGCTTGGTTTAATCCTCTGGCTATAGTGGGCAAAGCCCGTCAATATGGTTTACATACCGATGCATCACACCGTTATGAGCGTGGTGTTGATCCAGAGCTACAAGCCTTAGCGATGGAACGAGCTACGGCACTTGTTTTATCAATTTGTGGTGGTGAAGCTGCTCCAATATTAGATGTACAGGTTGCTGAACATTTGCCTAAGGCAAATCAAGTGAATCTACGTAGAAGTCGTATTACACGTCTATTAGGTGTTGAGCTTGCTGATGATGTCATAGAAGATATTCTAAGTCGCTTAGATTTAAGCTTGAGTTCAACTGAAGAAGGCTGGCTTGTTACAGCACCAAGTCATCGTTTTGATATAGAAATCGAAGCAGATCTGATTGAAGAGATAGCCAGAATCTATGGTTATAACAATATGCCTGCTAAAAAATGTCTGGGTGAGATGACCATGACACCGCAGCCTGAAAGTCAATTACAGATAAATCGATTTAAGCATCTGATGGTGGATAGGGGATATCAAGAAGCTATTACCTATAGTTTTGTTGACCCTACATTACAAAAATTGTTGTTTCCAACCATAGAAGCTTTAAGCTTGTTAAACCCAATTTCTACTGACATGGCAGATATGAGAGTTAGTCTATGGCCAGGATTGGTTCAAGCCATGCAGCGTAACCAAAGCTTCCGTGAACAACGTATTCGATTATTTGAGACAGGCTTACGTTTTCGCTCTGAGGGTGATGATATCGAACAACAATTAATGATCTCAGGTTTAATAACAGGCCCTAGAGAACCACTTAATTGGGAAGATAATCAACAGCAGGTGGATTTTTATGATTTGAAAGCAGATATTGAAGCTCTTACCGGCATGTCTGCTGCTAATGCTGAATATACTGTTGAAGCAGCTGAAATTGCCGCACTACATCCAGGGCAGTCGGCTAAATTGATGCGAAATGGTGTTAACATCGGCTATTTTGGTGCTATCCACCCAAAAATCTCTAAAAAGTTGAAATTGGCTGGTACAGTCTATTTATTTGAAATTGATCTTGAAGCCATATCATCAGCAGTTATACCAGAATATCAACAATGGTCTAAATTTCCGGGTAGCACTCGAGATTTAGCCCTAGTTATTGATGAATCAGTTAAGGGAAGTGAATTAATCGCTGCAGTCAAAGAAGCCGCGGGTAAGCGACTAGTTAATGCTAGAATTTTTGACATCTATCGCGGCAAAGGTGTTGATTTTGGTAGAAAAAGTGTCGCTTTGAGCTTGACGTTTAGTGATTTTTCGGACACTCTTAAGGATACAGAAGTTACCAATATGATAGATAAGATCATAAATCAGCTATCACAACGGTATGATGCAACCTTGAGAGATTAATTATGGCCCTGACTAAAGCTGCATTGGCGGAAAGATTATTCGAAGAACTTGGCTTAAATAAACGAGAAGCCAAGGAGATTATAGAAGTCTTTTTTGAAGAAATTCGCCAAGCACTTGAATCAAATGAGCAGGTGAAACTATCAGGATTTGGTAATTTTGACTTACGTATAAAAAAAGAACGCCCAGGAAGAAACCCTAAAACAGGGGAAGAAATTCCAATTAGTGCACGGCAGGTCGTTACCTTCCGTCCAGGGCAAAAACTAAAGGCTAGAGTAGAATCATATGTTGGAACCAACACTTAATAGTGAGTTACCAGTTATTCCAGGGAAACGATATTTCACCATCGGTGAAGTGAGTGAACTCTGTTTGGTTAAACCCCATGTATTACGCTATTGGGAACAAGAATTTCCTCAATTAACTCCGGTAAAGCGCCGTGGAAATCGTCGTTATTATCAGCGTGGTGATGTACAAATTATCCGTTCAATTCGCGAATTGCTTTATGAGCATGGCTTCACCATAGGTGGTGCGCGTCAGAAATTAGAACAGGACAATGGTAAATCCGCTAAATCTGCAGGGACTGACAACAGTCAATCGATAAAACAAATCATTGGTGAATTAGAAGAAGTACTAGCTCTACTAAAGAGTTAATGCCAGTCAGCTAAGTCTTATCAACTATCAACTATCAACTATCAAGCAGAGCCCTAATTTTCCTAAATAATATTTTGGAATTATAGGGCTTTTGTAATAAATTATCCTGCAAGATGTCATCTACCATTTCATGGTGCCTTTCAGTGGTAAATCCGCTGACTAGTTGAATTTTAATTGCAGGGTACGTCTCTGCAAGTTCTGCAGCAAGTTCGTAACCATCCATTTTCGGCATAATAATATCTGTAACCACTAACTTGATATCTTTTTCGTCTATTATTTTTAGAGCGCTACTTGCTGATTCAGCATTGAATACATCATAACCCTGTTGAGATAGCTGCTCTGACATTAATAAGCGTAAGGCTTTTTCATCATCAACAACTAATATTGATTCATTACCCGTTAGTTGTAGTGAATCATCATCTTCAATTTCGTTTAGTTCATTTTCCTGTTCTCCAAAACGAGGAAAATACAAGGAAAACTTACTTCCTTTACCTAGTTGTGAAGTAACTTTAATCGTCCCAGATGAGCGTTTAATAAAACCAAATACCTGTGATAAGCCAATGCCTGTTCCCTTGCTACCTTTAGTTGAAAAGAAAGGGTCAAAAATCTTACTAATTGTCTGCTTATTCATGCCAAGGCCATTATCATTGAAGGTCAGTATTACGTGCTCACCAGGTTTTAATTCTAGGCTAGAAGCTTCATCTGAGTTAATCACTTTGTTTTGCGTTGAGATCATTAGCATTGCATCAACACCAATATCAAGCATTGCATGCATTGAATTTATACTGATATTGAGAATCGCATTTTCAAGATCATTACGATCTAGAAACACCGGCCAAAGATCTTCCATCAAATCAACATCAAGATTTATACGCACGGTTAATGTTTTTTGGAGCATATCCATTTGATTTTGCAATACAAGATTAATGTCAGTTTGTCTGGCCTCAGAGTCTTTCTTACGGGAGAAGGACAAGAGGTTTTTGGTAAGTTTCGAGCCTCGCTGACTTGCAATATTAATTTGGTGGGCATACTTTAGGAGTCTGGGATGTTCTTTAATAGATTCTTCTAATAAAGCAGAATAACCCATTATCACACCTAATAAGTTATTAAAGTCATGGGCTATACCACCGGTAAGTTTACCTAAAGCTTCGAGCTTCTCTGAGTGTCTTAGAGCCGCTTCTAAATCCTGCCTTTTAGATGATTCAAATATGATACTTAAAATATCAGCAACAGAAATGATAAAAGCTTCTTCTTCAACCTTCCACTTGCGTTCACTAGAGGTGTGTTCTAGGGAAAGTACACCCGCAAGCTCTCCATCAAAATGAAAGGGAGCATCTAACATAGAAGTAATTTCAAATGCAGGAAAATAATCTTCAGTGAACTCTTCAATTCTGGGATCTGAATAAACATCATCGCAACTTAGGGTGCGGTTTTCTGATAAGGCTTTAAAATATTTAGGATATTTTGAACTTTTTATCTCTATCCCTTTAGAGTGTTCTTGTTCAGCTCTAATCCATAGACTCAGACATTCTAATGATTTTCCATCAAGGGTTTCATGAAGTTTCCAGACACTCACCCTTGAGACCAATGTCACTTCACTGACCATACTTGTCAAGGTCGATAACATGCCTTGAAAGTTATTTTGAATAAAATCAGGATGACGGATAAGTTCAGCGAGTTTGCGGTTATAAAGACTGACTTGGCTACGTCGCTCTTTTGTTTGTTGATCGATCAACTTACTTTGAGTAATGTCTATTCGAATTGCACTATAGCCTATTAGGTCTTTATGGGAATTGTAGATAGGAGATATGGTAGCATTTACCCAATATAAGCTACCATCTTTTGCTTGATTGCAAATGTCACCATTCCAAACGTTACCACTTTTTAGACTTGTCCAAAAATCATGCCAAAACTCCTTGCTGTGGGTACCTGAATTAATAATGTTATGAGACTTCCCCAGAAGTTCCTGTTCAGTATATTGGGACGTTTTACAGAACATTTCGTTAACATAAGTGATCATGCCTTCGCAATTGGTTTCACTTACTAGGGCTGTTAAATCTAAGGCCTCTTTTTGTCGTGTGAGACTGTGAATCTCTTCTACACTTTTATTAAAATATTTGGAAAGAAGGAAAATAAAACCCAGTACTCCTGAAATCATTAAAAGCAGTAGCAGATTTAAAAAAAATGTTTCAAACAAGCTTTCATGGCCCACATATGAAACAAGAACCAGAAGGATTATTTCTGAGATGAATATAATCGTTAAGAAAATAGCTAGAAATTTAAATTTTAAAGATGGATTAAACATTCATTTATACTACAGGAATTAGGATGCTTTTTCTTCCTACTTTCTGCCTTCTATAATATTTAGAAGACGTTTAATCATTGTCTGAATTATATAAGTTATTCTCATACAAGTAGGTTGGTAAATTAGATAGGGATATTGCTCTGTTTATGAGTTTCTGGTCAAATTTCTTTAATTTAATTAATTGATTGTCTTTCAGTTTATAATGATGGGTATATATCTGCATATTGCAGAATTGTTCTTTGAGGTATTTCATCAATTTGACTAACAACACGACTTATAACCTTAGGTTCAATATTAGTACCTAAAATCATAGCGGGTACGTGAAAACGTTTAATCGGGATATTTAACTACACTAGGAGGAGAATGTGCCCCACCATCATAAACTTTTATTTTACCCTCTGGATATTCATAGGGAGGATAGTTTGAAGTTGTAAAGACTAGAGTGAAAAATGGTTTGTCATTAGCTTTCTCGGATAAATTTTTGTGAACTTCATCAAAAAGATCTTCACCACTTACTCCCCAAGATGTTGAATAGTTAGGATTATTAAAATTATGCTGGTCAAAAATACTTTCAAAGCCATTGCTTTAAATAAAAAAATGCATCACCGAAGCTTATAACTGTCGCCAGAATACTTGATAAAACAAATCCGTTTACTAACATTGAAGTAACTTCTTGTGGATACTKYMRRYRTWMKASMRAMSRRAWWKKMKGMYKTRWCYYAMWYYGAWKRMYMRRRWCARSWKWAWKGWCTTSMMSKAGYAMWRMKWWKCCAANWRMSYRAGGCTAAATAGCATCGATTGATGACAGTTAATTTATTGCTGAGCTTATGATTAAAACTCACCGAGGTAATAAGCATTACTGGGAAAAGTATCAAAAGTGATAGAGTGATAATATCGTACTTAACCTTGTATTAGGATATGCATTACGTCTTCAATCGATGATAACCTTTGGTACTGCCAACTAAGTAAGGCTGCCCTTGCTAGAGATAACATAACTAGAGAGTAAAGATAGAATTGCACGAAATTTCGATATATAGGTGATATATGAGAAAACTGTCTCATCTAACTTGCCTTAAACTGATGTTCGATCATTATTGGTTAAAGATTAATATAAATATATCCTGAATTCAGGTATTAACGTAGGCTTAAGGTTTGATGAATATACAGAGTAAATCAGCAGTAGTTTTGAAAGATGATGTTTATGAGAGTAGATTTGTTCAAGAATAATGTTTCAGATAATAAATGGTTTAAGAAAACTGATCTCAGCATTAGCATTTTATTGATCTATTTTCTAATATCTTTAACTGCTTACTCAGATGACCTACCTGTAGAGTTGAATAGCTCATTGATTCAAATTAAAACTATTAATATTCAAATAAGGGATATTTATCAATCTAGTGAAGATAATTGGCTCTACAATTTTGCTAACAAGTATCACATCAATACTAAAGAGCACGTCGTTTTAACGTTACTTCCAATGGCTCTGGGTGATTATGTTTCTCCAAATGATCTACTAGAGGCTGAGCGATTATTGCGAGGCAAGAGATATTTACGTGATGCCAGTATTACCCTATCAAAAGATGGGCTGTTGGATGTTAAAGTCATCGATAATTGGACATTATTTCCAACCCTTAGCTTTAGTCGCTCAGGTGGGGAAAATAGCTCCTCCATTGGTATCAAGGACACTAACTTTCTAGGTCAGGGTATTGCCACTACCTTTAAATATCAAAAGGATGATCAGAAGTCAGGTTATCGCTTTCGTGTAACCACTCCAACCAGCTTAATAAAGCATTCATATGCAAGTTTGGTGATGGGTGAATATGATACGGGGTCTCTGCGAAAACTGTCTTTTGAAAAACCTTTTTATACTAGCGACTCATCAAGAATGATCCAGGCTTTGATTAAAACAGAAGAACAAGAAAGTACCTTTTATCAAAATGATCAACAACTGGGTGTTAGCTTAACGGATAGTTCTAACCTAGCGTTATCTTATGGTTGGTTGAGGAGCGAGAGGGATGATACCGCTTACAGAGCCCTCATCGGGAGTAGTTTTTATAGACTTGATTTAAAGCAAGCTAGTCACCCAGATTTGATTAACTATTTCAGTGTTCGTAATAAGTCTTTCTTATGGTGGGGTCAGGAACGTTATCAAAGCAAATTTCAAGTTTTGACGAATATTTATATGTTAACAAATAAAGAAGATATAAATCTTGGCTTTCATGATCGTTACCAAATTGGTTTGGGAAGAATTGAAAAAGCTATAGGAGAAGATATTATCAACCCTCAGCTTGAGACTTCTACAATGTTTATCCTATCTTATACAGCATCTCAGGGGTATGAGTTTGCTCAGGGCTTGTTATTGCATCGATTTGACTTAAGCACTGAAGCTTATGATAATCAGACATTGGATAATTTTTATTCCTTTAATTACCAAGCGGATTACTTTTATCCTATGACGGAAAAATGGTCTCTTTATTTAGGTAATAGTTTGTCTCATGTTTCTGAATTTCGTGAGCAAACCTTAGGTCTTGGAGGAGATACTGGACTAAGGGGTTATCCAACTCAATATCAACATGGTAAAAATCGTTGGTTATCATCCCTCGAAATTCGTTACTATTCAGATGTTGAATTATTCGAATCCATTGCTATTGGTTATGTTGCTTTTGTGGATGTTGGAAGAGCTTGGGAGACAGAAGGAGAGTCTAATCTTGAGCAGAAAACTTTAAAGTCCGTTGGTATTGGTTTACGGCTTTTCCCAAAGGTAGTCAGTGGCCGAAACGTGTTTCATATTGATTTTGCAAGGCCATTATCAAGTCAAAGGGAATTGAATGATTGGGAGTGGCGAGTTCAAATCAAGAATAAGTTTTAAAACTCATGCGCTTAAAATTCATAATCAATTAAAAATCTCCAGTAGGTTTCCGGAGCTTCGTTATCTAGAGCAATTTGCAAACCCACTTCCCAGTTGAGCTTGTTAATTCCAAAACGCAATTGTCCAGCAACCGCCGGACCCACTGAAGCACCATATTCAGAATTATAGAGTTCAAGGGCTGGTTCAAAGTAACGAGATTGTCGATAACGAAGTTGGAAGGCACCCGTTGTATGGAACTCATTATCGTAATCTTCACCAAATTCATACTCCACTGCAAAATTAACTGTGGTACTCCATCGTCCCCATTCTTTTTCGATAATAACACCACTAGAAACTTCCCATTTAGACAAAGAATCGACCTTTTCAATTTCAAAAATTAGACCCCAATCGGCCCAAAATTCACCCTGTTCTGTTAATTGAATAATTGCTTCCACTTCATAGGCGGTTATCCCAGCACTTTGCCCGTCAGTGTTTTCACTAATCAAGTAGAACTCAAGAAATATATTTTCACTGATACTTTGACCATAGCCCAGTAGTTGTAATTGCCTTAGGTCGGTTGAATTGTCAGTATCTTGAAGTAGTGTTCTGTATTCGAGTTCCTGCTCCATGGGTGTTACGTAAGGATGATAAATCCTACTTATCTTTGCTGCTACAGTTGAAAAAAGAGTCGTGATCAAAATAACACTGGCTAATAAATATTTCATAAACTAACAGACCTGTTAGCATTTAAACTTTTATTTTGTTCAGATGACTGTTCATTTAATGCTTGCCTGTTCAGTGAAAAGGCGCGATTGATCAATACAGAAAACACAGCTATTGTAACGAAATAAGCAGTCACTTGTAGTCCTGTTGGCGTTGCCTCATAGGCAAGTAGTGCATAGAGCATTTGTCCTGTAACCGATGACTCTGAAACGATGGTTGAGCTATTCCAAAGAGGTTGGGTGGAGTCTAACCAATCGGCTTGCATTAGGTATAAGATGCTTTCAGAAATCATTCCTGCACTGATTAAAGCAAGGACTGAGCTACTAATTATCTGTTTTAAATGAATAGGGCTGTAGATAAGACAGTAGTAAACAATAGCCCCGGAACTGATGCCAATGCCTGCTCCTATACTGGCGCCAATAATTAGCGGTAAACTTTCAGCAAAACTCTGCACATAGCCATTAACATAAATATATATTTCACCGCCCTCACGACTAATTGCCATAGATACAATGACAATCAAAATAATGGTTAATAGCCGATCAATTGAAGGAGTTAGAAAGCGATAACGAATATAAAAGAAAACAAAAAATGTAAGTAAAACTGCAAGAATAAAAAGCATGGTGGCATTTAGTACTTCTTGCCCTACGCCTTCGAAGCTATCGGATATAAATATAATGTGACTGGCCATTACTAGAGAGCCAAGACCACCAATAATTACTGCAATAAAAATCCAACTTGTTTTCAAGGATGTTTTGTTCATAGCAGCAATAAGTATGCTGATGATGATCGAAGCTTCCAGCACTTCTCTTAGAATGATAAATAATGAATTCAACATGGTTACTTAACCACCTCAACAACGGTTATAACACCCTGTGCTGTTTTTATATTAAATTCACCGAAGAAGGGATATTTACCCGCTGCTAGAGGGCCAATAAAAACGATAGCTTTACGGTTACCCATGATTATTTTTTCACGATTAAGCTCGTAACTTTCAAATTCTTCCGGAGTGCTATCTTTATTATAAATAATTAGCTTTACCTTAACGCCTGCAGGAATCTCAAAGTTCGAAGGGTAAAATAGATGATCACGAATTGTTATCTCATAAATAGGGGTTGCAGCTTTAATCAAAAACGATTGTAACAATACAAGCATTAACAAGAGTTGTTTAAAGGTTATTAGGGGCCTCATTATCAAACCTCTTTTGTACTTATTAAATTAGGTAAGGTTACTGTAACTTTCAGACCAGAATCAAAATTTGCTTCATCTGCCGAGTCAGCTAAATCTATTTTGCCCTTATGCAAGGTTACGATATGCCTAACAATTGATAAACCTAAACCACATCCTGACACAGTTGATTGATGACGGTCCCCATCAACACGGTAAAAGCGTTCAAAAACTCTACCACGAAGCTCTGCTTTTATTCCTGGACCTGAATCCATAATAACTAGTGTAATATTATCATTGTCATAATTCAGAGTAATTTCAATATTGCAGTTTTTATAACAGTACTTTATCGCATTTGATAAAATGTTGCTGATGAGTGTTTCAATGCCGAATTGATCCGCAATAATCGGGCAAGTCTCACCCTTGAGAACGATCTTAATATTTTTATCAGATAACACAGAATACTGTTCAATGATAATGTTCTGGGTAACTTCAACCAGATCAAATTTAGTGAAATTACTTAGATATTGATCAGGGGACGATCGATTCAACGCCAATATTTGTTCTACAAGATGGCTAATTCTATCGATACTAATTTTTAATAATTTTGTGGACTGTGATGGATAGGTAGTTTCTGCTAAAAGGTTATCTATGTGCAACTTAATGGCCGTGATAGGTGTTCTCAATTCATGCGCTGCGTCCGATGCAAATCGTTTTTCGCGCTCAAAGGATTGCTCAAGGCGTTTCAATAAATCATTTGCAGAGCTTGCCAAAACTTTAAGTTCTTTCGGTACATCTCCTAGAAGAATAGGAGATAAGTCTGTGGCTTCTTTGGTTTTAAAACTATCAGCAAATCGGCTTATTGGGGATAAACCGAATCCAACCACTAACCAGATTAACAGGGCTATTATAGGGATCACAGCTATCACGGAAACAATAGAAGCCAGAACAACTTTTTCTGCCATAATGAATCTTAAATCATGGCGTTCTGCTACCAAAATTTTTATATTTTCATTTAAATCAAGCACGACCAGAGTATTCCAGCGGTAACCACCAAAATTGATAAGGTGAAAGCCAGGTATCAAAGACTGATCAATCTCGTACTCATCCATGGTGGTACTGATTGATTGAAGGCTTTCCTTATCCCATATTTTATAAGCAATGACAGAGTTTTCCTGTTGCTTCATCAAGTTATTAATAGCTAGTTCTGAACGCCTGACCTGTTGATTGTCAATTGATTTCCAAGGGATTGTTCTTAGAATATTGGCATAGATGATAAGGTGTTTATCAAACATTTTATTGGCTTCAACCATGCTCTTGTCGTAGCCGTTGACCGATGAGATAAAGTTAACTAGGGTGATGATGGCTATCAATGAAATGATAAGAAAGGCACGAATGGATTTCATTAGGCAGAAAACCTATAACCTACACCTCGAATTGTCTGAATGACATTAATGGATAATTTTTTTCGTAGATTGTGAATATGAACTTCTACTGCGTTACTAGAGATTTCCTCATTCCAACTATACAAAGCCGTTTCGAGAGTGTTCTTTGTGATCACCTTACCAGGTGTTTCCATCAAAGCCTTCAATATCATAAATTCTTTACGAGTGATGGTGAGCAACTCACCTGAGACTGTTACAGAATGATTCGCTGTATTAAGGCAGATAGGACCACTGACGATCTCGGCTGATTTTTCACTGGCAATACGGCGTTCTAATGCTCGAATTCTTGCAAAAAGTTCATCGGTTTCGAAGGGTTTAGTCAGGTAGTCATCGGCTCCAGTATCGAGACCTTTCACCTTATCATCTAACCCATCTCGCGCACTTAGTATTAGCACAGGTGTTAGATGACCTTGCTGGCGAATTTCCCGTAATACACTCAGACCATCCATATCAGGCAAGCCGAGATCTAAAATCATTATATCAGCAGGATCAGCTGCCATGGAAACTACTGCTAAAGAGCCTCTATCGAGGTGATTTACAGTGAAGCCTTCTCGCTTTAGACAGGTTTTCATGCCTTCAGCGAGTAATTGATCATCTTCTACTAATAAAATTCTCATAATGCAGACTAATCTAATTCATGGTTTATTTCAGCTAGTAATTTATTAATATCTTCTATTCTACCTTTATCTGCATTGGGTCGATTAGAACGAGCCGGTGCATTTAAAGCTTTTTCAAGATAAGATATTGCTTCTTTATAGTCCTTTTGATCATATAAATAATCTGCATAGAAGTAGTTACTGTCAATTCCATCAGGATTTATCTGCAAGCCTTTTTTTAATAGTTCTAAGGCTTTATCGTCATCTCCAAAACCTAGAGGCCAGCCTGGAACTTTAAAGTAAAGAGTACCAAGACTTGTGTAGGCAGAACCATCTAAAGCCCTAGCGTTTATTTTTATAGCTTTTTCAAAAAACTTCTTTGCTTTTTTAGCATAGGATAATCCACTTAGACCAGACGCTACCCCTGCATAACTTGAATTGATAATACCAGTCCAAGTGGTAATTTCAGCAGATTGGGCATGCTGCTCAGAAAGTTTAACAGAGTCTTTAACTAACTGTTTGAATATTTTTCGATTTGCTTTTGAATTTTTAGTGTAATTTACTTTTGCCCAGCGATGTTGCATATCAATCAAATCTGTAGTTGCATCCGCGAGTAGCTGAACAGAACTAAAACTGCAAAGCAGAACTATTAAGCTAAGGCCAATTGAATATTTTTTCATTTTATCTTTCTCCAGTTTTTAGAATATTGTTTAACTATTTTCAGTTGAAACTTTAAAGCCTTGTCCACTAGGGAAGGGAACAAACTATTTAAACGTGTAAAGAAATTTTCCTGTATGCCAATTAACTTTTGATTAACGTTGCTTTTGCCTAAGATTTTTATTAATTTACTAGCTATAACATCAGCATCATCACTAGCTGAACCTAACTCAAGGTTCATCATTTGAACAGCTACGGAATTCATTGCTGTATTAATCGCCCGAGGAGCAAAATATAGAACACGAATTGAAGTATCCGCTAACTCTCGCCTTAAGGCTTCTGAAAATCCACGTAGCCCAAATTTTGAAGCAGAGTAAACGGAATAACCTGCTAAACCAAGGCTACCAAGTATTGAACCTATGTTAACGATTATCGCTTCATCCCTCTCTCTCAAAGCGGGCAAGAGTGCATGGGTAAGGGCAATGGGTGCGAGAAGGTTGGTATTGATGATATTCTCATATTCACTGCCATCACTATCCTCGAGTAGTGAAAACTCATTGACACCAGCATTATTCATTAAAATATCAGTGGCAAAATCAATTTCTTTGCAATATTGGATGAGTGAGCGGCGATCTTTCTCGTTACTAATATCAGCAACAAAACTGTTCACACTTGTTAATTCAGTTGTTGGGCCCAAACTTGAAATAAGATTAGTTAAGCTATGCTCTTTTCTTCCAACAAGCATTAGCTTGGAACCTTGGTTGAATAGTTGTTTAGCTATTTCAATTCCAAGACCACCTGTTGCCCCTGTTAGGATGATATTCTTGCCATTTAGATTCATTAACGGTCCCTTGAAATACTATTAAAAACATCACCGTAAAGTTTGTAAAATATTTTTGCACAGTGGATGATCTGCCTTTGATCATTCTGCTCGTCAACTTTATTCATAAGCTCTTTAAAAAACGCCACATGTTTGATATCCAGTGCACCGTGAGAGGTTAAATAACTGAAGCATTCTTTGGGTAAGGATAAATGTTTGGCTATTTGCACAGCAGCATTATCGGCGATTGAAATACTTGTTCCTTCAAGTACATGTACCATGCCAAAAAAGCCCATGGGATTAACTCGATTAATAATGTCATAAGCATAAGACACCATTAGCTCAGCCGCAGCAGAGGGTTGAGAGTGACGAACTTCTTCCTTATCAAAACCACAGGCTTCTATGTCATTTAAAATCCATTCCTGATGGCCTAGCTCTTCTTCAATATATTCAGCTAAGGCGTTTCTAAGCCATTCTTTATTACCAGGCATTCTAGAGCCAGCTGCCATAAGAAGGGGAGTGGTATGTTTTACATGGTGGTAAGCCTCAGTAAGGAAGTTTACATATTCAATTAAACTGATATCACCTGTTACAGCCCTTTGTAAAATGGGTGTTGCCATTAGTAGTTGTTGTTCAGGTTGTGTTTCAGTTGCAAGCTGTTCAAAAAAGTTCATTGTTTGCCTCATCATTATTAAAAATTATTAAATATTACTACTGATAAAGAGTTTTAATTTCTTTATCAAAATGCCTTGTTATAAAATCTCGTTTTGGACGACCATTTGCCGTAAGAAAACCATCATCATGGGTTAAGCTTTTAGGTAAAATTGACCAGGCTTTTATTTGTGCATAGTCTGGAAGTTGTTCGTTGATTACAGAAATATCAATATCGAGTTGTTTTAAATTCACACCAGGATGTAACGTTATTAGGGCAACACAATTAGGTTGAGCATCACCAAATACTATGGTTTGGTTGATACCATGAATTTGATGGAAAGCTGACTCTATCCATTCAGGAGAAATGTTTCTTCCAAAAGAGGAAATAATTAGATTTTTTTTACGGCCACTAATAGAAATATATCCGTCACTGTCCTGCTCAACTAAATCCCCCGTGGCCAAGTCTTGATTATCCCAACTTGCTGGATCATTTAAATAACCGAGAAAGGTTTTACCCTTGATGATCAGCTCACCATCCTCTGCGATATAAGCACTGATATGAGGTAAAAATTGACCAACGGTTGCTATTTTCTGAGTTTCTTTTGTGTTCAAGCAAACAACGGAAGCTGATTCTGATAAACCATAACCTTCATATACGGGTAGACCTAGCTCTCTGGCGTTTTTTATTTGAGAGGGGGCAACTTTACCGCCACCCACGGCAATAAATTTTAGACTAGTTGGAAAAGAGACATCTTCTAACTGCAAAAGACTAGCTAATAATTGTGGTAATAATATATGACTATTTGGTTGATACTGATGGAGTATTTCAACTAAAACTTTTGGAGAAAACTGAGAGCTTCCAGTAAATCCAACATTAGTCATGGGTAATAAAATAACTCTAGCACCGATCAATAGGCTGGTATAAACACCTGCAACATTTTCCAGTAATATCGCTAAGGGTAAAATACAAAGATGTTTGAATATTTGTTCAGAGGGAAGAACTTCTGCGACTGACTTAGCGACAGCAAGCATTTGTTCGATGGATAAACAAACCCCTTTAGGAGTACCTGTAGATCCTGATGTAAAGGTTATCTTTGAGGTATGACTTGGTATTAACGCATCATTCTGGTCAAGGTTTTCGAGTTTAAAAATATGTAAATTATCGATTAATTCTAAGTCGCTAACTTCTTGAAGTTCAGATATATGCGTATCAGAAACTATTGCATCAGCAGTACTTGTCTCTAAAACAAACTCAGTAAGTTGCTTTGAAAAGAAAGAAGGAATTGGTAGAAGGCAAATGTCGGACTTTTGACATGCAAGATCTACAACCAACCAACCGAGACAATTATCAGCCTTTAGTGCCAATAATTTAATATTTTGTTGCTTGAGTTGGTTGGCTAAATCGTTTATGAGTTGGTAAAATTCGAAATAGGTAGTGAGGGAATGCTTAGTTTGTACAGCTATACCTGTAGGATTCCCTTTAGCGTGTTCTGCAATAGTTTGAAGTAATTGATTCATTAGATAGAATAAAAAAATAAACTATTATATTAATCTTGGGTTTTTATTAGAGCAACTATTCTGTCAATAGAGTCGCTGTAATGATTAAGTAAACTATTAATAATTCTTTGCTTGCTAAGTCTGAATTCTATACCTACAAGACTTCCGAAAACAACATGAGGAGATGATTGCTTATAATAAGTACCCCAGATATTGTCATGATTATTGACACGACTTATATCGGCATCACAAAGAGTAGTCATATTAATCTGAATTTTTCTAAGTAGTTTGTCTACTTGAGAGGTTGCAGTAAATATTGCCCATTTATAACCAGCCCGCTCCAGAATGATCGGTAAAATTGCCAAAACTAGTTGGCTCGTGCCTTTCCAAGTGGCAGCAAGGTTGCCAATTTCAATAATGCTATGGCGTTTAATGTCTTGCTGAACAAGATTTGACATGGCTATTTCAACGGAGCTGTCAAGATACTGCTCTACAAATAGTGGATTAGAAGCAGCGCATTTGAATCCTACAGCAGCACTCACTGTGTTTTTACATTGAAAAGTCATCAAATTAGGGAGAAACTCTTGGATATCAGCCTCATAGATATTCTTATATTGCTTAGCTATATAATCTTCAACCTTTCGACGCTGTGGATTTGTTTGAGAATAGAGCTCAATAGTTGAATCAGGCATTTCCAACCATTCAACAATTCTCCTGAAACTGGTCTTTTGTTCTGACTCAATAGTTATGTTTTGTAAGTTAACTGCTTGCATGGTTTCAACTCTCATCTAATTTATACTAGCCAGTATAGACAGTGAAAATTAAGACAAGCTTAAGTTACCTTGCGATATTAGAGTTATTTATTAGTAAAAAGGTGTTTTTCTACTAAAATTATACTAACTAGTAGACAAAATTGGAGCGATGGCATGTTCAAAAACAATATTTTCTTGCGACTAATTGTCCCTGTAATAAGTATTTTGGTTTTATTTTTGATAACCATTAGTCTTTATATTCCTAATGTTATTCAAGATAATGCTGAAAAAGAGTCTATTACGGCTGCAAAAAATACTGTAAATCAGTTTAAAACAATTCGAAAATACTATACAGAAAATGTTGTGAAGAAAATTATCGGTAGAGACGGTTTAAAAGGCTCGGTAAATCATAAAAGTGAAGCTAATAGTTTTCCTTTTCCAGCAACGATGATCCATGATTTATCTGAATTATTGGAGAAGCAGGGAACTAGTCTTAAGTTATATTCACCCTATCCATTTCCAAATCGTAAAGATAGAAGACTGGATGACTATGGAAATGAGGCCTGGAAGGTACTGTCGAAGGATTCTGGTGCTATATATACTCGAACGGAGGAGTCGGATGAAGGCATTTTTGTCAGAGTGGCAATAGCAGATAAGATGGTTAGTCAAGTATGTGTCGACTGCCACAATAATCACCCTGACACCCCTAAAGCTGGTTGGAAGTTGGACGACCTAAGAGGGGTTCTAGAAATTAAAATGAGTATTAGTGAGCAACTTGCTGATGGAAAAGCCATAAGTAATTTTTTATTGCTCATGACATTTATTTTGACTGTATTTTTATCCGTTTCTATGGCCTTAATTTATAGAAAATCTATCGGGGAAAGACTGAGTGAAATTTCTGTAGCTGTATGGAACATAGCAGAAGGTGATGGAGACTTAACGCAACGTATTGCAACTAAAAATGACGATGAAGTTTCAATAATAGCTAAGGGCATTAATCAATTTATTGCTAAATTGGAGCATTCTATTAAAGAAATTGTTCAATCCGTACGCCTTTTATCGAAAACATCTTCAGAACTGCAAGGTATAACAAATACTGCTACATCAAATGTATTGCACCAAGACGATCAAACTGAACAAATTGCAGCTGCAATTACTGAAATGTCGGCTTCTGCTAAGGAGATAGCCGGACATGCCTCAAGCACTTCTGAATCTATCAATGATACAATAACTAGTACTGCTGAAGGACAACAAACAGTCAACAAAAGCATGGAGGCAACTAATATACTAGCAAGTGATGTAAGTAAGGCTGCTGATGTATTGAAACGACTCAAGAAGGACAGCGAGAGCATAGCCGGTGTACTTGATGTGATTAAAGGTATTGCTGAACAAACTAACTTACTTGCTCTAAATGCCGCTATAGAAGCCGCTAGAGCAGGGGAGCAAGGCAGAGGATTTGCAGTAGTTGCAGACGAAGTTCGTACTCTAGCTGCTAGAACTCAACAATCTACCACTGAGATACAGGAGATGACCGAGAGATTACAAGCGGCTACAGACGAAGCTGTGGCTGTGATGGAGAAAAACCAAGTACAAGCGAAGCAAAGTGTTTCACTTTCAAGTGATGTTAAGAATGCACTTGAACATATTTCAGAATCCATAAATACAATTAAAGAAATGACTGATCAGGTATCCTCAGCAACAATTGAACAGGATATAGCAGTAGATTCAATACATAAAAATATAGATGATATTGTTACTACATCAGGGTTGACAGCAGATGGAGCAGCTAAGACTAAGCTGCAGGTAGAAAATTTAAATGACGCCGTAAATAAAATTTCGAAAATTACTGGCACCTTTAAGGTTAGTGACTAAATTTTAAATCGAGTGAAGATATTTGTTATTTTTAATCTAAAAATGTTCCATCTTTACTTTCAATCGGTTAACATGCTTCGCTTCTCACCTGCCTAGGTGAGAAGCAGTGTCGGGGCGTGGCGCAGTCTGGTAGCGCACATGCTCGGGGTGCATGTGGTCGGAGGTTCAAATCCTCTCGCCCCGACCAATTTGTTTATCTCAGTAAAATCAACAGCTTAAATTCATTTTATTACATAAGTTTGTCATCTCAATGCAAGTCGAAATTCACAATGTTTGCGCTGTTGTTTGCGTAATGCACATTTTCAATCTTTTATTCTAACTTCACTAGAATGACTCAATATTACACACTCCTGACTTCACCCTTATACATCGAGGGCTTTTTTATGTCTGTTATTTAATTGAGTTTACAAGTTGTAAACTTAAGAAGCCTGTGCTACAGTTTACATAATGTAAACAAGCTAGGTTGCCTGATGCACGTAATTGCAAAGAAAATATTCAGCGAAGCAAGCAAGAGATTTCCGAATGATGCTGATGGTATCATGTATGTTTACCAGGTATTAAATAAAGGTACGTTCCCTGCACCGAGCGATTTAAAGAATGAGTTATCCTCTTTAGATAATATGAAGTACGCTCAGAAGATGTATGTAATTGATGTAGGTGGCAATAACATTAGAATATTAACTAAAATAGATTTTATGTACCAGAAAGTATTTGTTAAATATATCGTTACGCACCATGAGTATGACGCATTAGTCGAACGGTATAAGAGAGGAGAGTTATAATGTTAAACCAATCCCTACAGAGCATCACTAAAGCATACGATAGTTTCACAGGTACTTTGAGTTCTATTATGCCAATCCAAGATGAAGAGAGTTATGAGCAAGCATTGGTAATTGCTGAACAACTATTTGACGAACTGGACGACTCAGGTATAGACCCCAAAGTTTATCTGTTGAATATCGTTGCAGATCAAATTGAACGTTACGAGAATGAGTTACCTGAAATGCAGGAATTCTTAGCGAAGGCTAATGAACAGTCTTCAGATAATGCCGTACTTAAGTTAATCATGGTACAGAACCAATTGAGTGCAGCAGACCTAATAGAAGAAATTGGTTCAAAGTCTCTCGTATCTTTAATATTGAAGGGAGATCGTAATTTAACTAAAACTCATATCGGCAAGCTATGCGATAGATTTCACTTAACTCCTACCCTATTCTTCTGAAGACGGTAGGCGCAGTTATGCCGTTTCACTAATTAAGAACTGGCTACACTAACCCGGACACTCAATTTCATATAATTGGACTGTCCCCGATCTGCCAGATACCTAGCCTTGCTTTATCATTTGTTGCTCAAACCTTCTCAGGGCTGATTATTTACTACTTAACAGCCGATCGCTTTAATATGTTCTTGTCGTATGGTGCTTTTTGCGCATCGGAAAGAATTGCACGCATTTCGATCAGGTGTTCATATCTCAAGCGCATGATCTGTGTTTTTGCCGCCATAAGTTCATYAATCTTGACATTAATTTTTTCAAGATTAACATCATCAAGGATGGTCATTTCATTAAGTTCTTTAAGTGCCTGCACTTCTTGTGTTTTAAAGGGGGCCTGATCAATATGCAGTTTATGATGCATTTTGTCTATTGCGGCTTTTTGGGATGCATCAGGATCCGGAATTTGATCGGCCAAAAGAGAAGTACTGATAAGGCCGTACATAATGACGAGTGGAAATAACCTGGATACGATTCTGTTTTTGTATAAACTCATGCGTTTCTCCCTGTGAAATTATATACATATTAGACCACATTTTGGTCCTGTCAACTTAACGATAAATTGGATGGTTTATTTACTAATTTGGCTCAACCTGAACCAAATAATCAACAACAATCAAAAGGTCAGATCATTTGGTCACACCAATCAAGGAAAGCAGTGCTTCGAGTTCATCTTCTTGGCTTTTCAACATTGAAAGCAAGGCATTTATCCGACCCAGGTTGCTTTGCAGTTTGTTCTTAACTGTCTGGTTGGAGCGGATAAGATCCATTTGACACTTGGGCTGGCCCACCATTTGACCCGGTTGCAAGGTTCTTGGAAAGCTGTCGGCATGGTTGTCAGTGAGATTAGCCATATCCGAACCCATGTATGCCGTTCGAGTTGCTCTAAACTTTACTTGTCTTTCAAAGGCCAAAAGCGCGGAGTGCAAATTAAAGTCTGAAATAATACCAATGTTACCGGTTTCTGATAAGGCAGCGTAGGACAAAAGGCCAACAAAATCAACATCCATTATTACTATATGTGAAAGCAGTATTCCTAAGCATTGCTCGTGGCTAAGACGTGAACTTGGGTCGTTATTCTGAATAATAATGATGGAGTCAACTAAGATATCGATTCTTTTGTTAATTCTATTTATTTTATTTTCCAAAGAATCAATTTCTCTGTGAATTTCGGCAGTTAACTCACTCATAAAACGAGCTTCCAAATTGTGATTCTTACGCGTCTCATTCCAGTCATTGACTTGAAGTCCGATGAAGATGCCGATCACAACGATCATGATCTCGATCGTAACTACAAACCAATCCTGGTTTTTAATGCCTTCTGCTAATCGTTTTAAAATCATTGATCCCTCCTCCTTTCAGGTAGCATACTCGAAGTGAAARASWYTSMRWAKCWRWSWRRRGKTAAYRKCKGTWWMGWKWSRTSRMKYRSMTMRAWYAKYMGCMWCWGRWMWWCRSWTAATTTGCACTATCCCATATGGATGTGTACCTTATCTAAATCGCGAGACAAGAAGGGGTTGAATTGTGAAGATAAGAAATATAGGGCTGTCCACAGGCTTAATATTTAGTGCTATCGCTTTGGTGGTTGGCTTCTCATTAATTTCCATGGCTGAAAACATGGAGTTCATAAGTGGAAAGGGTGGGGGTGGACTCGCACTTCTCATGCAGTGGATAATGACTGGGCTATCTCTTAGCTGTAGCTGGTGGATTCAGTGCAGCGGTAGTAATTATCGGTTGGCTTTTTTCAAAAGTTTACAGCTTACTTAGCCCCCAAGATAAGAAGAAGGTTCTGTTTATAGTGGACCGAGCTTTGAACAGACCAATTTGATTAAATTAGCACCTAATGCCCAAGTACAACTTTTGGGGACTACAGAACAGATTACCGATGGCTATCCATGGTTTCGTGTAACTTACAATGAAGTATTAACTGGCTTTATGTGGGGCGGTAAGTTGTGTGCTCAAGATGTTTGGGCAAATGGATTGTATGGTCGATGTGAATCACATAAGAAAGATGTTGTTCCTGAGAGCTTTGACTATAGAAACAACCAAGCATCAAATATTGATATGATAGACGCTGTATACCGGCTATTACCTGGTAGCTGGAAAAATAAGTATGGAGGCGGTGAGAGGTTTGGTGCTAAACGAGAAATATACGATTATCATAATAAGGTTATTGGGCATTGGCATTTAGCTATAGAGCGTAAAGAGACACAAGGTAGAATAGAAACTAATCTTAGAGTGGTTAAAACTCACTATGAAGTACCTCATTCATGGCCGAAATATTTTAGGATATACAAACTGGATAAGGCAGAGTTATCTGCTAAGAGAGATACTTTTAGAATTCAACTTATAAGAAATCAATCATTTACTCTCTAATGCATGAGGTCACATCATGAATACCAAAATATACAAGCTAGTGCTTTCGCTCACTGATAACTTACTGGCGGCTGATCAAGAACAAAATCAAAGCAGATTCGATGGTTATTATTTAAAATTAAAGCAACTTTGTGAAGCTAATGAAAATACACATAAAGACCATCCTGTGCAATGGGAAACCCTTGCTGATTTTACCAATGACCTAGCGTTAGCAATTACTATTTATGAACAAGCTTTAGTCAAGGCTAAAGCGATTGACTCTAAAGATTTCTGTTCGTCTATTGGTTATTCTATCGCTGCTCTAAAAGTTGAATTAGGTGATAAAACAGCTGCTATTGAGCATCTAGAAAAAGCTAAAATCAGTTGTAATGAAATTGTTGATAAAGAATTAAAAGCAGAGATTCATGACTTATTGGAAGATTTAAAGGCTGAAAATTCATAAAAATAAATTTAACAAGATATAAACAGTCCTAAGCTATTCACCCACTGTCTACAAATGTACAAGCATATCTTAAGCATGGTGGTTTAATCAGAGACTTTATTGCGTAGGTTTTTAATTTTGCCACGCCGTTGCTTTCCATCCAATCGCCTGTTCTGAGAGCCTTTTGTCGGCTTGGTTGGACGCCTGACTTTAGGTTCAATCAGGACTCTACTGATAATTTCCTTTAGTCGCTTAAGCGCAGCCTCTCGATTCATTTCCTGAGTTCGATGTTGCTGAGCTTTAATAATAATTATCCCGTCATTACTGATGCGACTGTCAGCTAGATCCTTGAGACGTTGTTTATATTTATCAGGCAGTGATGAGGCCATAATATCAAATCGTAAGTGAATGGCTGAAGACACTTTATTGACATTCTGACCACCCGAGCCCTGAGCTCGAATTGCCGAGAGTTTTATTTCATCATCTGAGAGGCTGAGGTTATTACTGATTATAAACATTCGACCACTTCTGTGCAGATCATCTCAGCAAGTTTATCCAGTGTATCCAGACCTTCTTCTACTGAGGCACCTGCGGGACTACCGGCATAGGCCTGCTGCATTCCCATTTCTAAAAAGTCAGTGACGCCACTTGTGATTTGTTCTGAAAGACTTACAGGAACCCTTTCTAATTTTTCCATAAGGTTTTTTCTTACTGACTCAGAGGCACCAGCCAGAATAATGGAAGTTTCATATTGACCAGCGTGGCATTCACCTTTTTTATACTCATCGGTTAAGGTTCTCGCCCAGCGTCTAGTCAAGGGAGAGGCGATACTTGCAGTGCCTTGATCTTGACGTTTGACAGCTTCGCGYACAGCTTGATCCTGTTCAGGCTCAAGATGATTATTGATCACACAACAATGGACGAATCCATTATTAAATAATCCCTTCATAATCGAACAAAGAAAAACGCTTAAAGCTTCAGGCTCAACGGTAACAGCACCTTTGAATTGGGCGGCGCAGTTAGTTACTCCATAAGGAACAGCTGGAGCAATTAAAGCGGTAATTCCCTTATCAGCAAGTTTATCTACGGCCACTTCCGCCGCACTGACAGATATCAAGGTATCGGTTGCAAGGGTTAAGTGAGGACCATGGGGTTCCACAGAACCTACGGGAAGCAAGATAACGGGTGTTGTGCTATTTTTCAACAGTTCTTCAAGCTCAAAAGTGGTATATTTATCTAAATAAATGGGCGATTTTAGTGTCATCAAATATCTCTTTATCTTGTGTTAGTTTTCACCAGCGATTAATAATTTTCGGTCGATTTTTCCCCTATCATTACGAGGTAAATCATCAACAAACTCAACCTGTCTAGGATATTTATATCGACTTAAGTTTTCTTTAACATGTTGTTGGAGTGCAGCTGCTAAGTCTTGTCCTTGAAAGGCTTCCCTGAGTACTACTATGGCTTTAGATTTCGTTAAACCTTCAAGTTGTATGGGTATAACACTGCAAAGAGCAACGGCAGGATGTTGTAATAAACATTCTTCCACCTCCAGAGGTGAAAGCCAAATGCCACTGACTTTAAACAGGTCACCTGAGCGACCAGAAAAGTACAAGTACCCTTGCTCATCAAGCTTAAACAAATCGCCTGTTCTACACCAGTGACCATGAAAGGTCTGCCAGCTTTTATCCCTATCTTGGAAGTAACACTGGGCTATACTATCGCCCTTTACCCACATGACACCAATTTCACCTGCTGCTAAGGGTTCAGCGCCTGGGCCTTCTGCTTCCTCTGATAATATTCTTATTTCATATCCATCAACGACTTTACCTAGAGAACCCGGTTTAATATCGCCGGGACGATTACTGCAGTAAATATGGAACATTTCAGCTGAGCCGATACCATCGAATACATCTTGTTTAAATCGTTCTGTAAAACGTCTTAACAGAGTAGGGGGCAAGGCTTCACCTGCTGATAAATGAAAGCGTACCGATGATAAATCTACCTCTCCATCATACTCTAATATTTTACTCAACATGGTTGGGACATTGGTGACAATGGTTGCTTGATAATGCTTTGTAAACCGCATCAAGGTTTCTGGACTAGGGTGTTCTGAAAATAGTCCTGTGGTTGCACCAACTGCGAAGGGAAATAATAGATTAGTTCCCGTGGCGTAGCCAAAATAAAGCCTTGGGATGCTGACAGTTATGTCATCTTGCTGATAACCCATGGTGGCTTTGGCGTAAACTTCAGTATTAAAGGCGAAATCACGATGGCTATGAACAGCGGCTTTAGGTTTTCCTGTGGAGCCAGAGGTAAACAACCAAAAGGCTACATCATCTCTTTTAGTGGTGCTTTTAGATATGTTATTAGACATGCCTTTAGAAGAACGATTTAAATTTGCACTAACCACTTCAGATAAATTTAAAACGCTATCAGCAGAACGAATAAGGGTTTCGCCGATTTCAATGTTCTCTTCAGGATCAGAAAAAGTATCCACCTCYGGCACCAACAGTAGTCCCTTCACTTGTTCTGATTTATGCAACTGTAAAGCTTCAGCAACCGATGGAATGGTAATAATCAAAGGTGCTCTGGTGTACTCACAAACGTAAGCAAGATCTTCAATAGCTGCTTGGGGATTAGCCATGGTTACCACTGCACCGTGACCAAGGGTAGCAAAGATAGACCAAACAAAGGCTGGGCTATCGGGTAGTATAATGAGCACCCTTTGTTCCCTAGCAAGGCCAAATGATNCCATCCAGGCTTGTAAGCTGCGGCTTCTGTTGATCACATCACCATATGTCCAGGATCTGTCACCAAAGAGAATGGCTTTTTTATTTTCTAATCCTTCATTTAAGCGATCATAGAGATAATAGTCGGCTAGGTTAAAATAATCAGGAAAGGTAATCCCACCACTCATATGACTTCACCCAGTGCCAAGATAGCATCGGTTAATTGCTTATCTGACAGATAAGGGGCAGGGCCAAAACGTAGGTAACCATCCCGTTGATCTGTCCAGATATTAAGTTCCTGTAAGGCATTTTGGATTCTTGGGGCATCAGAGGTTTTTAAGGATAAAAAGCCACCGATTGAAGTTAGATCTACCTTGGCTCTTGAAATTATATTCGGGTCACAATTTAAGTCATCAAATGACTTTCTAAGTAGACCAATTTGATGTTGGCTCAATTGCCGAAGACGTTTAATGGATAAGTCTTGCTCGGCGAAAAAATCAATCACAGAACAGGCCCTATAGTGACTAGTACTATCGTAAGTACTGCCTTGGAATCTATCACCGCCAACAGGATATTGTGTGATGGTTGGATCAAGAGTCTGTTCAATATTACCAAATTCTGCAAACCATCCCGTAATGATAGGGCGACTTTTACAATCATCTGGGATTCTGATAAAACAATTACCCTCTCCAAATTGACAATACTTATAGCCTCCACCCACAACAAATGCATTCTCTAAAGCATTTTCTTTTAGTGTAAAAGGTACAACATTTAAAGCATGATAAACGTCCACTAATAGCGGTATACCTTTATCTTCAGCAGCTTCAGCGATAGTCGTTAAATGAGGTATGATGGCTGAATCTTTAAACATAACGGCAGWCATCATGATGCCAATCGTCTGCTTAGTTATCTCAGCGCTCATCCTCTGAGTAAGGGTTTCTGTTGGAAAAACTGCCACGCGAACAATATCCACACCTTCTTCTTCAAGTCTTGTGAGTTGTCGTCGCATGGAATGAAACTCACCATCAGTAGTAATTATTCGTCGACCTTTTTTCCAGTGTAAAGCTGACAAAAATCTAAGCAGTAAATCATGGGTATTTGAAGCTAGGGCGTAATTGTCTGCTTCATCTGTGACTGCTGGATCTTCCAATAAATGGGCAAAGAATAACTTAATCTTGGCAGCCTTTTGAAAAGCAAGTTGCCATTTGTTATCGACAAACTCTGAAGCATCCTTCCAAGCCTGTTGTTGGCCTATCAGGCAAGCATCGGGCCAAGCTTGATGGGAATGGCCGGTAAGCAAGGTTCGTTGCGTGACACGAAAACGCTTATAGTAGTTTGCAACCTCATCGGTATTAATCATTTATAGCCTCGAGCGAACATCCCATAAATCTGGAAAGAAGGGTTTAATTAATGATTGTAGTAGATAGTTTACGCCATCTGAACCGCCCGTGCCCATTTTCATGCCAATGGTTCTTTGAACCATTTTAACATGACGATAGCGCCATTCTTGAAGCCCTTCATCCACATCRATCAAGGATTCACAAAGTTGAGTCAGTTCAGGGTCATTATGATAGATTTTTTCAATAACACCAATGACAGCATCCGAGGCTTCAATTTCAGTTGTCTTTGACTTACTTAATGCATCCTCAGGAATGTCATAGCCACGACTATGGACAAAATGTAGAAAAGCGTCCCAGAGGGAAGGTTGATTGAGTCGTTTGGTAAGATTAATGTAAGCCACACTGGATTCATCATAGCGAGAAAGAACATCAGCTCGTTTAAATCCTAAGGTAAATTCGATTTCTCGAAACTGGTAGCTTTGTAACCCACTGGCAGAGTCGAGAAGCTTCCGAAAGGCGCTAAAGTCTCGTGGCGTCATGGTTTCTATGACATCTACCTGACTAACCATTACTTTTACAATATTGCGCACGCGCTTGAGCACATGAAGAGAGCTTCCAAGTTCTGAGGCGTTTAATTGCTTTTGACAATAGTCAAATTCATGAAGTAGTTGCTTAAACCACAATTCAAACACCTGATGTATAATGATAAACAATAATTCATCATGTTCTGAACCTGACTCGGTATCTTCAGAGCGAAGTTTTTGAGCGGATAATATTTTTTCGAGGTTTAGATAGCTAGTATAGTTAACTGCTTGATTTTCTTTCATAATATGTATCATCTATTGGTTAGTTATTAAAGGATAATTGCGTTTTAAGTGCTGTAAACCTCAGGGATTATGCAATGAATTATTTTTTAAAGTCAACCGGTGATATTTCGACAAATTTAGTTTGTCTTTTGCTCATATCAAGCATTTTTGATTATGGGTAAAGTTTAGGTATAATCCACGGATAAAAGCTGTCAAAATAGACACTTAAGCGATTATAAGATAAATTCATGAGCAGTTCCCACAGCATACTAACAGTAGAATCCCTTGGCATAAGGCGATCTGAGCGATGGTTATTCCGTGGCTTGAGTTTTCAGCTGTCTGGAGGAGAAGTTCTTCAGATAGTAGGACAAAATGGTGCGGGTAAAACTAGTTTAATGAGGGCTTTATGTGATCTGTTGACTGCTAGAGAAGGTAAGATCAATTGGTGTGAGGTAAATGATCTTCCCTGTATACCTATTTTCCTAGGCCACCTACCGGCTGTTAAACCTGAATTAACCGTGCTAGAAAACCTTTTGTATCATCCCCTTGGTGGAAAGTTTATCGAAATTGAGGCCATTGAAGAGGCCATAAATGAAGTGGATCTTATTCATTATATGGATACCCCAGCGCGACAGCTTTCTGCGGGACAAATACGCCGAGTAGGACTTGCCCGCCTGTTACTTGCCGATACTAAGTGCTGGGTTCTCGATGAGCCTTTTACCTCCCTCGATGTGGAAGGTTGTGCTTGGCTTGAGTCGAAGATTACTGATTTTACTCATCGGGGTGGCGCAGTTTTGCTCACCAGCCATCAGCCGATTAATTTGAGCCAAACTCCACGAATTCTGGAAATAAAGCCTACTGAATTTTTCATGGATGAGCAACCATGCTAGTCAAACTATTAACAAGGGAGTTGCTGCGGCATTGGCGAAGTCGCCAAGATATTATCAATCCTTTGCTATTTTTTGTTTTGACTGTAACACTCTTTCCCCTAGCGGTAACGCCAGATGGACAAATATTAAGCCAAATTGGTAGCGGCATCATTTGGGTATCAGCCTTACTTGCTGCCATGCTGTCCCTTGAGAGTATGTACCGTGATGATTATCATGATGGCACCTTAGAATTGTTAATTTTGCAGTCTGGTTCACCTTATCAGGTCGTTCTTGCTAAAATTATCGCCCATTGGCTGACAACGGGCTTACCACTGGTTATTATTTCACCCCTACTGGCTGTGATGATGCAAATACCTACTTCAGCATTTTTAGCATTAATATTGACCTTGCTCATAGGCACAGCGGTTTTAAGTTTGATAGGATCCGTCGGCATGGGCTTAACGGTTGGACTGCGTAATGGTGGCGTGTTATTAAGTTTATTAGTTTTACCACTTTATATTCCGATTTTGATTTATGGGGCCAGTGCAGTAAATTCAGCGGCTATGGGTTTAGAGTATTCTGGCCAATTGTCCTTTATGGGGGCTTATTTGATCGGTTGTTTAACCCTTGTGCCTCTGGCATCCGTGTCGGCAATCAAAGTATCGATTCAATAGTAAGTGTTAATGGAGAGGTTATGAATTGGCAATGGTTTCATCGTTTGTCTTCACCGAAATGGTTTTATCAGATTAGTGGTAAATACTTACCTTGGCTGTGGGCTATTACGCTAATATTAATGAGCGTTGGCTTATATCAAGGGCTTTATAATTCACCTGTTGATTATCAGCAGAGTAGTACGGTTCGCATTATGTATATTCATGTGCCAGCGGCTTTTGCATCCATGATGTTTTATGTGATCATGGCTGTCGCAGCAGCTATTGGTTATATCTGGCGTATTAAGTTAGCCCATATGGCTGCCGTTAGTATTGCTCCTATCGGAGCCGCCATGACTATGCTAGCGCTAGTTACTGGCTCCTTGTGGGGCAAGCCTATTTGGAATACTTGGTGGGTTTGGGACGCTCGTCTAACGTCTGAATTAATCTTACTTTTTCTCTATCTAGGTTTTATCTCTCTGCACAGTGCCTTTGATGATAGAGAAGTAGGCGATAGGGCCGCTGGGGTTCTTGCCATGGTAGGAGTGATTAATGTACCTATTATCCACTTTTCCGTTGATTGGTGGCATACCCTTCATCAGGGAGCGACTATTTCTAAGTTTGAAAAGCCGTCCATGGATCCCGCCATGTTAACTGCTCTACTTTTGATGATTTGCGCAGTCATTCTATTTGGTATCTGCTTAATGCTTTACCGAATGCGCAATGAAATACTCAGCCGTGAACAGACTAAAAGCTGGGTTCGTGAGGTAGTAGGCATATGAGTTTTGAAGAATTTATTAATATGAACGGTTATGGTTTCTATATTTGGACCAGTTACGCTATCACAGCCATTACCTTTATCGGTCTAGTGGTGATGTTTAAAATCCAGCGTAATCAGCTTATCAAGCAGTTAAGAAAACGTTACCAACAACAGGCTAGGAAAAAAGAAACATGAAACCCCTACGTAAAAGACGTCTTACTTTTGTTTTATTAATTACCTTCGGCTTAGGTGCCTCAATTGCACTTGGCCTGTTTGCCATGAAGGAAAATATTAACTACTTCTATTCACCTAAACAAATTGTCGAAGATAACCCTCCCCTTGGTGTGTTGATTAGACTTGGTGGGTTAGTCGTAGAAGGGAGTGTTAAGAGAGATGCAACAACCTTACAGGCTAAATTTCAATTAACTGATAATGCAGAAAGTGTGTGGGTATCATATGAAGGTATTTTGCCGGATCTTTTCCGTGAAGGGCAAGGCATTGTCACCATGGGCAAGCTGCAAAGTGATGGTTCTTTTATAGCAAGTGAAGTATTAGCAAAGCATGATGAGAACTATATGTCTCCCGAAGTCGCTGATGCGATAAAAACGGCAGAAGAAGCAGCGAAAGCTCGCGTTTCTGAAGGAAAAGGAAGTTAATTAGATGATCCCTGAAATTGGTAATTTAGCTCTATCCTTTGCCTTAGCCCTAGCGTTAATACAATTTGTAATACCGTTAATTGGTGTTTCAACGAACAACTGGCGGATGGTTTTAGTTGCAAAACCTGCGGCAATCGGACAATTTGTTTTTGTCAGTATTTCCTATGCTTGTCTTACTTGGGCTTTTTATATCAATGACTTTTCAGTGTTGTACGTCGCCCAGAATTCAAATCGCTCTTTACCAACTGCCTATCGTTTAGGTGCTACTTGGGGCGGCCATGAAGGTTCCTTATTATTATGGGCTCTTATTCTCAGTGTTTGGACCTTTGCTGTAACACAATTTAGCCAAACGCTTCCTGCTTTAACTCGAGCAAGGGTGTTAGCAATTCTTGGTGCTATTTCCATTGGCTTTATCGCTTTTATTCTCTTTACATCAAATCCATTTGACCGACTTTTGCCTATCTATCCAGTTAATGGCAGTGATTTAAATCCACTATTACAAGATCCCGGCATGGTGTTTCATCCTCCTTTGCTATACATGGGCTACGTTGGGTTTTCAGTGGCCTTTGCCTTCTCGATTACAGCTTTATTAGAAGGCAGAGTTGATAATCTTTGGGCACGTTGGGTAAGACCTTGGACAATCGCTGCTTGGGTGTTTTTAACCCTCGGTATTGCTGCGGGAAGTTGGTGGGCTTATTATGAACTAGGCTGGGGAGGCTGGTGGTTTTGGGACCCGGTTGAAAACGCTTCCTTTATGCCCTGGTTAATTGGTACAGCTCTTCTGCATTCTTTAGCCGCAACTGAGAAAAGAGGAGTGTTCAAAGCCTGGACATCCTTGCTGGCTATCGCAGCCTTTAGCTTTAGTCTACTGGGAACATTTTTAGTGAGATCCGGCGTGTTAACGTCGGTTCATTCCTTTGCTACTGATCCGGTTAGGGGTATGTATATTTTGTTCTTCCTCGCAATCGTGGTGGGTTCTTCATTAGCCTTGTTTGCCTACAGAGCTTCCACGGTATCAGTCACTAGCTGGTTTGGTTGGTTATCCCGTGAAGCCTTATTTCTACTGAATAATTTAATCTTAGCTGTTGTTACTCTGATGATTTTGATGGGCACATTACAACCCATTTTTGCAGAGATGTTTGGACTTGGTAAAATTTCAGTTGGACCTCCTTATTTTAATTTAGTGTTTAATATTTTAATGACGCCTTTAATATTCTTGATGGGTCTTGGTCCTATTGTTAACTGGCGTCAATTTTCTGTAAAACTATTGATTGAACGTAGTAGGGTAGCTCTAGTAGTAGCGCTATTATTTGGTTTGTCTCAAATCTATTTTCAAGCTGATAAAAGCCTTTCTGAGCAGTTGCAAATTTTCCTAGGTATGTTTCTTGTTGCTTGGGTGGTTATTCAAACACTTACTGACTGGTACAGACGCTCGAAGCGCAAATCAGGCTTTAAACCCTTTAATATATCAGCAAGTCACTATGCCATGTATACCGCTCATATTGGTCTGGTCATTGTGCTAATTGGTGTGGTGCTATCCTCCCATTTATCCATTGAAAAAGTTGTTAGGTTAGGTGTAGGAGATGAGCAGAAGGTTGAAGGTTATACTTTCCACTTTGATAAAGTTGAGAATTTCAACGCTGCAAATTATGATGGAATTCGTGGTACATTTTCGGTTTATCAAGAGGGCAAGGTGGTTGCAAAACTGACGCCTGAAAAACGTCAATATCATGCCTCGGGCCAATGGATGACTGAAGCCGGCATTGACTCAACCATCACCCGAGATTTGTATATGGCTCTGGGTGAAAAATTACCCGATAGTGAAGACTGGGCTGTACGTGTTTATGTTAAACCCTATGTTGCTACCCTTTGGTTAGGTAGCATCCTGATGGGGCTTGGTGGGCTGATCGCCATCTCTGATAAGCGATATAGAACAAGACGCAAGAAGGTAGTTAGTGATACACCTACTGATGCACCTAATGATAATACTGCTGATGCTAAGGCCGAAGCATGAATGATGTTTCTAAAAAACGCTTACCTGTGATGTTAATTCCACTGGTCTTTTTCATCGCCATGGTGATGCTTTTATCCTTTGGACTTGGCAAAGACCCCACAAAACTAGATTCTCAGTTAATTGGTAAAGCCCTTCCTGAATTTGAGAAAATGCTCTTGATAGAAGATAATAAACTAGTCACATCGAGTGATATTAAAGGACCTGCCTTAATCAATGTCTTTGCCAGTTGGTGTCCACCTTGTTATCAGGAACATCCTTATTTAATGAAGCTAGCTGCTGCGAAGGAAGTCACCATTTATGGTGTGAATTATAAAGACTCAAAACAGGATGCCTTAAAATTTATCAATAATTTGGGTAACCCCTACGAATTTATTCTATTTGATGATAACGGACGACTAGGTATTGATCTTGGTGTTTATGGTGCACCTGAAACTTTCTTGATAAATAGTGAAAATAAAATTATTTATCGCCATGTTGGGATCATTAATGAGCAGGTTTGGCATACTAAACTTAAAGCTAAGTTGTTTCCAGTTAATGCAACACCTCAAGGTCAAACACCTCAAGGTAAAACGGAGGGCTCTTCAARTTGAAATCACTCGCTAAAATTTCTGTTCTCTGTTTGATCATTGTAAGCAGTTTAACAAGTGTTGCAAAAATTCTTGTTTATCCCTTTGATGACGTTATAAAAGAACAACGTTTCAATGCTTTAATTAAGGAATTACGTTGCCCAAAATGTCAAAATAATAATTTGGCTGGTTCTAATTCACCCTTATCACTCGATCTAAAAGATATTATTTATGTGCAGAYTAAGGCGGGAAAAACTGACAAGGAAATCGAAGGATTCCTTAAGGATCGTTATGGCGACTTTATCAGTTATCGACCTCCATTAAACCCCTCTACTTGGATCATATGGTTTGGGCCTTTTGTAGTACTTTTAATTGGTGGGTTTTCTATCTTTAGGTTTATATCTTCCCGACAAAACAATCAAAATCTTGTGAGTGAGACTTCTAAAGAAAGTAGCGTCTTATTGAAAGAATGGGTGGAAGATTCAGAGGAGAAGACGTCATGATTGTATTCTTCGTGTTGTTTGTGGTGTTAATGATGCTTATTATTATTCCCTCACAAATATTTTCTCACAAGAAAGCTTTGCAAGAAGTTCAATCTTCCCTTGATGTGAGATTAGAACAATTAAAGAGAGACTTCCAATTTAGAACAAAGGAATTAGCAAGACGACTAAAGTCAGCTGATTTGGCTGAAGAAGAATGGCAAGTATTAACACTAGAACTTGAAAAGGACACACGTACTTCCATTGACTTAACAAACATTGCAAGTCAGTCTTCTAAGACAAAAGTTTCAGGCTTTTTCATATTACTTCTAGTTGTGCTGAGCATTATTGTCTCAGGGTTAAGTTACAAATTTTCAGGTAATTATGATCGGGTAAAAACTCAGTCGAGTCTGATTAAGCAACTGAAAAATGATTCTGAAACTATTTTTAAAATATCATCAGTTGTTGCAAAGGATCCTTCACAAGCACACATTAATGATCTCTATCTTGCTTTGCGTAGTCAAGTGGAGTTAAAGCCTCAGGATGTTTCTACTTGGCGAGAACTTGCCTTATTTAATGCTAGTTATGGAAGAATAGCTGAGGCCAAAGAGACCATGAAAATAGCGCTTAAAATAGATTCTAAGGATCTCGATTTACAAGTTGTCTATGCCCAGTTATTAACTCAATCTAAAGAAAGCAGTGATATTATTTTAGCCTTGAAAATGGTTAATCAAGTATTAACAGATGAACCTCAACATGAAGGGGCCCTGTTACTACTCGGCATGAGTTATTACCAGTTAGGCATGTATCAAAAATCCATCCTGACCCTTGAAAAATTATTGAACTTATATGGGTCAGGTTCAAATATGGCGAATTTAATTAATCAGCGCATTAGTAGTGCAAAAAAGTTGTTGATGGATAACAACACAACTAACCAAGCAAGCAAACCTTCAGCCATCTCAAATGCTAATTTGAATGTTCGAGTTGTAATTCCAGACTCAATTCGCGCTAGGTTAAAAGGTGATGAGAACATCTTTATTTATGCCAAGGCAATAGAAGGTCCCAGATTTCCAGTCGCTGTCGTTAAAACTACAATAAATGCCTTGAGTGATCTAGTGAATTTAAACGATGCTAGTGCCATGCAACCTCAGTCAGCCTTGTCTAAGTTTGATAAGATTAAAATTACTGTTCGTATATCCTTTGCTGGAGATGTGGGTGCTAAGAAAGGTGATATCCAAGGCTCAAGTGAAATAATTGAAGCACCCTTTGAAGGTGCGACTATTATGGTTACTGTCAATGAAGAAATACAATAGCAGTAACTCATTATGACTAACACAGACCTTAAATACTCTGACCTTAAATGCCCTGAATTTAAATACAGCGGCACTAAACGCTATAATAATTATTCAACTTTTATTAAATCAAAATTTGAGCAGCGTGTTCAAAAAGTTTCACTTGATACGGGTTTTACCTGCCCCAATCGAGATGGATCAAAGGGAGTAGGGGGCTGTACCTATTGCAATAATAACTCTTTTAATCCCTACTACTGCAAACCTCAAAAATCCATTAGCACTCAATTACAAGAAGGTATAGATTTTTTCTCTAAGAAGTATAAAAATCAACAATACCTTGCTTACTTTCAGGCCTATACTAATACCTATTCAGACTTTAAATTACTTAAGGAGCTTTATAATGAAGCGGTGAGTCATCCTGGAATTGTTGGTATGGTTATAGGTACAAGACCCGATTGCATCAATGAAGATATTGTTAACTTTCTTGCAGAACTTTCTAAAGATTATTACATCTCATTAGAGTTTGGTGTTGAAAGTACAATTAATAAAACCCTTGATCTGATCAATCGCTGCCACAGTTATGAAGAAACAATACAAGCTTATAAAATGGCTGATGGAAAGGGTCTGGATCTTGGCGCTCACATGATTATCGGACTACCGGGTGAAACCAGAGAGGACATTTTAAATCACGCAACGGAGCTTTCGAAGTTGCCCATTAAGACTTTGAAATTACATCAGCTACAAATCATTAAAAACACCATGATGGCTTATCAGTTAAAGCATACACCTGAAATGTTTAATTTATTTGAAGTCGATGACTATATTGATTTAATGACAGATTTTATTGCTTTACTCAGACCGGATATAATTATTGAACGGTTTATCAGTGAATCTCCTAAGGAGCTTTTGATTGCTCCTCTTTGGGATGGATTAAAGAACTTTGCCATGGTGGATAAAATTGATAAATTGTTAATCGAAAAACACCTCTGGCAGGGTAAATATTATCAAACTCACCCTGAGCAAAGCTCATCTAGCGAAGCAGTTTTCTCATAAATTTGTAGTAAAACCAAGTGATACGCCCGTAGGTCTTTTTCATGGACTTGTCGCTAAAAATTAAACTCAACTTGTCGTTAAGCCCATCGGCTATGTCCTTTGCTACACTTTCTGCGGTTAAGGATGATTTTTCCATCCAGCCTTCTACCCGTTTGATGGTAGCGGGATCAGAGGAAATCATGCTGGAGGTCAAGTTGGTTTTAAAGAAAGATGGGCAGGCTGCAGCCACATGAATATTGTCTCTTTTAAGCTCACATCTTAAGGTTTCACTAAATGCTATAACACCCGCCTTTGCGACGTTATAAGTCATCATGCCGGGCATTAGTGCAACGCCTGCAAAGGAAGCCACATTAGCAATGGCGTTAGGAGATCCTTCACTAGCAGATTTTTTGAGCAGCGGTATAAAAGCCTTGGCACCTCTAACACAACTCATAAGGTCGAGTTCTATTAAACGCTGCCATTCTTCTTCTGAGCTTTCAAGTAGCGTTCCTGAAGCTGCAACTCCTGCGTTGTTAACCAGAATGTTACATTGTCCGGTGGTGTGCTCAGTGAAGTTCACCAGAGCAGAAAAGTCGTCAATTTTTGATATATCACAATGAAAATAATCAGCCTTACCTCCAGCATTGACTATTTCATTCACTGCAGTTTGTCCGGCTTCATCTTGAATGTCTGCAATAATGATATGGTAGTTAAGCTTAGCGTAATGATTAGCAATGGCCTTTCCGAGTCCGCTAGCTGCACCGGTAACTACAACTGTTTTCATGTTGTTTCCTTATTCTTTTAAATATCAATCTAAATCATACAGTATAATGTTTTATATATCGAGCGTTCGTTCGATATTGACAATTGCTCTGGTGCAATCTAGAATGGTTTGCATACAGAGGTATCTACCTATCTTTTAATTTAAAGAGAGTGATCATTATGGACTATTCAATATCTGATTCATTACAACGTAGACTTAATACAACACAGGAGTTTTTGGACTCTGAGATTATTCCCATGGAAAAATATTTCCTAAGAGGTCAATGGGATGAACTAGAGTCGATGATTGCCAATGCAAGATTAAAAGTTAAATCCCTAGGTTTATGGGCACCCCATCTTCCAAAAAGCCTTGGTGGTACCTTTACAGGTCTTGTTGATTTAGCATTATTTGCTGAAGTACTGGGCCAATCACCCCTCGGCCACATAACCTTTGGGTGTCAGGCACCTGATGCTGGCAATGCTGAACTATTGCACCTCCATGGCACTGAAAGCCAAATTCAGCAGTGGTTAAGGCCCTTAGCTCTAGGAGATATACGCAGTTGTTTTGCCATGACCGAGCCCCATACAGCTGGTTCTAATCCAACTTTACTTGATTCAAGTGCAGTGCTTGATGGTGATGAGTGGGTGATTAATGGACGTAAATGGTTCACTACATCAGCTGATGGAGCTGATTTCACCATAGCAATGGTGATCACGGATGATACAGCTGCCAAGCATTCTAGGGCTAGTATGATCATCGTTCCTTTAGATAATCCCGGTTATAAATTGATAAGAAATATTCCCATCATGGGTCATGCTGGAAAGGGATACTTTAGTCATGCTGAAATTGAATTTACTGATTGTCGAGTACCAGTGGGTAATATGCTCGGTGGTGAAGGTCAAGGTTTTTCCCTAGCTCAAGAACGCTTAGGACCAGGACGAATTCAACATTGCATGCGTTGGCTAGGTATTGGAAAAAGAGCCTTTGCTGAAATGTGTAGTTATGTGAAAACCCGAAAGATAAGTAGCAACCAAACACTGGCAGATCAACAACTTATGCAAGCCATGATCGCCGATTCAGCGGCTGATCTTGCAGCGGCCAGAGCGCTGGTGATAGAAACCGCCTGGACCGTTGAAAACCAAGGGTTTAAGGCCGCTAAGGAAAACATATCCTTGATAAAATTCTACACTGCAAATGTCATGCAAAGAGTTGTTGATAGAGCGCTTCAGGCCCATGGCGGACTTGGAATGACGGATGATACAATCATTTCATACTTCTTCAGGGAAGAGCGGGCAGCACGGATTTATGACGGGCCAGATGAAGTACATCGCTTGGCTGTTGCAAGAAAGATCTTAAAGCAATATTAAAACCTGTCCATGTCTGCAACTTGGCCTGATACCATGAGCTTTAAAAGTTTTAGTCAGAGAGTTAATCTGACTAAAAGCAGCTTCTATGGTGAATTGTATGCAATGCATGATTTTAGTATTAGAAATCAGCGTATCGCCGTTAAAAATTTACAGACTATTTGTGAGTCGACGTTTTTATTAGCTAATGAGCTAGGTTTTCAAGCCATGACCCTCAGACAATTGTCTAGGCAAACAGGCATGAGTATGGGTGGACTTTATGCCTATATAAAAAGTAAGGATGATTTAGCCGAACTGATATATTCATTTTTAAATCGATATTGTGTAGAGGTTATTTCTGATCTGATTAAGGACAATTTAAGTGCTGATAAAACACTCGTTGCTTTGATCCATTCACATCTCTATTTGAGTGAGCTTCTGCAGCCCTGGTTTTACTTCGCCTATATGGAAACTAAAAACTTATCTAAAGCACATAAGCGCGTGGCGATAAACTCAGAACTATCCATGGAAATACTACTTTTTGAGACAATTAAGAAGGGGTTAGATGACACTGACTTCATTATTAAGCCCTCATCAGATGAAAAAGCACAACTAATTGCCTCTTTAATAAAAGCCATGTTGCAAGATTGGTACCTTAAGAGTTGGAAATACAAAAAACGAAAGATTAGTGTTGATAACTATGCAGACATGGTTGTTGATATGTCACTAGGCTATCTAAAAAGGGGTTGAGATGTCACTGGATAAAGCGACAAAAGTTAGGCAGGAAGACTCTTTAGATATTCAAAGTGTATTGGAATACTTAGCAGCTAACCTACCGGACTATTCTATTGGGGACAAGTTTGAGATATTACAATTTCCCAGTGGTGCCTCCAATCTCACCTATGAATTAAAAGGTGAGAGCCAGTCCCTCATTTTAAGAACAGCTCCACAGGGTGCCAACATAAAAAGCGCCCATGATATGGCTAGGGAATTTAATGTTTTATCACGCCTCAAGGAACACTTTGCCTATTGCCCAAAACCTCTTGCCTATAGTGATGATAACGCCATCTTAGGACGAGAATTTTATATCATGGAGAAGATCGAGGGTATTATTCCAAGAAGAGAGTTGCCCATTGATTATTCTGAGCAACAGCTGCAGTTACTCTGTACTAATTTAGTGGATGTTCATGTAAAACTGCATCAAGTTGATATCGTTGAAAAAAATCTGATTGAACTTGGCAAGCCCCTAGGCTATGTCACAAGGCAGGTGGCAGGCTGGTGTAGTCGATACAAAAAAGCCCGTACCAATGATGTGCCTTTAGCGGATGATCTAATGACTTGGTTAGTTGATCATCAACCGGCTGATAGCTATGAAACTGCTGAACAAGCAAGTTTTATCCATAACGACTACAAACTCGATAATGTGGTGCTTGACATGAATCAGCCCACTTCAATTATTTCAGTTTTAGATTGGGAAATGTCCACGGTTGGCGATCCCCTTATGGACTTAGGCTGCTCTTTAGCCTATTGGGTCGAAGCAACAGACTCAGAGGTGATGCAGCAAATACGTATGTTGCCCACCCATCTAAAAGGCATGATGACTAGAGAGCAGCTGGTGGATTATTATTTACAAGTCAGTGGGCGGACGGTAAACAATTTTGACTACTATTATGTATTCGGATTATTTCGCTTGGCAGTGATAGCTCAACAGATTTATAAACGTTTCAAGGAAGGTAAAACCCATAACAAAAAATTTGCACAATTTGGGGTGTTTTGTAGTGTACTTATTAATGAATGCAAGAAGTATCATTGAAAGAATTTTAATTTTTAAAGCTATTTGATAAGGGTAAATTATGCTGTTGGATCCAACAAAGTATCAAGAATTACTGAGTAAAATTAGTTCATCTCAGGCCTTCGACCTCACTGGCAAGGTGGCATTAATCACCGGTGGTAGTAGAGGTATTGGTTTGGCGGTTGCAAAACTATTTTCAGAATTTGGGGCTGAGGTTATTGTTTCTAGTCGTAATCAAGAAACACTTGATGAGGTGGCTGAGTCCATTCGATCTACTGGCGGCAAAGCTCATGCAATGGCTTGTCACATAGGAAATGCAGAGGCTGTTAGTGAGTTAATGGCTAATATAAAACAGCAATTTGGTCGTTTGGATATTCTTGTGAATAACGCCGCCACTAATCCATATTTTGGTCACATACTTGATACCAATGAAACGGCTATTCGTAAAACGGTGGAAGTTAATATTGAGGGTTATTTTCAGATGAGTCAGTTGGCAGGACAGCTAATGCGTGAGATGGGAGGCGGTTGTATAATCAATACAGCCTCAATCAACGGAATGAGACCTGGTCCCATGCAGGGTATTTATTCTATAACTAAGGCTGCAATTATTTCCATGACCCAGTCCTTTGCTAAGGAATGCGCGCCTGAAAATATCCGAGTTAATGCTGTTTTACCGGGCTTGACTGAGACAAAGTTTGCCTCAGCACTTACCCAAAATGAAACCATGTTAAAAAGAACGCTGCCACTTATTCCCATGCACAGAGTTGCTCAACCGGAAGAAATCGCTCCAGCCTTCTTGTTTTTGGCTTCTGATGCAGCTAGTTACATAACGGGAATTTCTTTGCCAGTAGATGGCGGTATCTTGACTTAAACTTATGGGATTTACTGAGTAACTTGTTAACAATTAGTGGATAGAATGTGGATAAAGTTTTATATTGAAATTAATTCAAATCTAGCCAATTCTTAGCTTTATTGATCAATAAAAAAACTCTATACTCTAGCCATAAATTACCAGATTAAATAAATCCATAAAAACAGCTCTTTCCCTTATATAGGGTTGCTTGACTGTTGTAGCTACTAGATGTAGTATTTGGTTGCATAATAACAACAGGATTGAACTATCCGGTAATATAATAAATCGACGTGTATGTAGACAAGTACTAGACAAGCAATTAGTGCTGCAAAAGCAATATTCTCAGGGGAAAAACATGCTGAATTGGGAAACATTTTCTGATAACAAAAATCTGCCTTCAAAACCAACACCAGAGGTTGAGACTAAGCCAGTTATTGAATCAGAAGACACACCTGCTGTACAGGTTAGTTCAGTGACTGAAACTAAAACGCCAGTAACTTTACCATCAGGAACCAAGTCCAAAGCTGCCACAACAATGAAACAACCTGATGTTCTAGGTCAATCCTTGGATCCTGTAAGAGCTGAAGATAAACGTGTTGTAAATGGCTTAACCGATGTTAATCAGTTAGCGCCATTTAAATATCCTTGGGCTTGGGAATATTTTCTCAATGCCAATAAAAATCACTGGACACCTCTTGATATCAATATGACTCAAGACATCTATGATTATAAGCATAAACTGTCTGATAATGAGCGTCACGTTTATACCAATGTTCTGTCTTATCTAACCACGTCAGACATTATGGCAATGCGTAACATCGGCTTGGCAGTGATGGAAAAAATGACTGCACCTGAGCTACAAATTTACCAAGCTCGTCAAGTTTATGAAGAAGCATTACATACCTGGACTTATCAGCATTGCATTGAGACTCTTGGTTTAGATCAAGGTGAGATCTATAACCGTTACAGAGTTGTACCAGCTATCAACAAAAAAATTCAAATGGCTAATGATCGCCTTAGCTCAATTTTACGCGCTGACATTGATTTAACTGATCCTGATGAGCTGAATAACTTTGTTATGGCTTATATATTCTTTGCAGCGGTATTTGAAGGTACTTGGTTCTACAATGGCTTTAGTCCGATTTTTGCATTACAAAGACGGGGTCTCATGAAGGGGACTGCTGAACAATTACAATACATAATGCGTGATGAAATCATGCATGCTGGTTTTGGTATTCGTGTGGTTCAACAGATCATCATGGAAAATAACATCACGCTAGATTTGAAAGCTATCAGACAGATGTGGGATGAAGCTGAAGAAGCAGAATTAGGTTATGCCCGTTACATTTTAAAAAATCCAATCTTAGGCTACACCGCTGAAGATCATATCGAGCAATTCCGTTATATCGCTAACAGAAGAGCTCAGCAATTAGGTTTAGAACAACCTTTCCCTAATGCATCTTGTGCACTACCTTGGCTAGATGAACAGGCTAATATCCGTAAAGAGAAAAATTTCTTTGAAACGCGGGTAACTGAATATCAAGCTGGTGGATTAAACTGGGACTAATTCAACCGAATTGACTGTTTATTGTCCAGCTATGCGCCCCTGTTAAAAATTAATCCATTATCTGATGGTAAAGCAATTGCCATCAGAGATTAATCCATGATAAAGTCGCGCCCTGAGTGACCAGTCACCCAAATTTAGAAAAATTGTTAGTCATCTGCCCAGGTGGCGAAATTGGTAGACGCACAAGACTTAAAATCTTGCGGTGGTAACACCGTGCCGGTTCGATTCCGGCCCTGGGCACCATTTCTTGAGTATAGTTAAAACGAATATATAAGCAATCAGGCATAAAACAGGAGGTAAGGCTAGTCAAGGAGAGTTAACTAGCCTTAGGTATATTGAAAAATCTAGATAAGATTATGGTTGATTAACTTTTATAAAATTTGCGATAACTCAAAAGAGCTAAGCCAAGCATCAAATAGCCAAAAGTTCCACCGCCAGAACCAGCAGGTGGATCTACCACAATTACAGGCCCTATATTTGCAGGGGGATTTAATCCCGCCGCTGAATCTATGGCATCATCTAAAACCACAATAGTATTTATGATCATTAAGTTAGTATCATTGGGATCATTACTTACATCGTAGTTCTGCAGTGGAATACTAGTAAAGGCTCCGCCTAAATTGTAACGTTGCAGAGCTACAATTTCAGAAATAACGGTCATTCCATCACCAATAACTTCGCCAAAGACTGTAAACCCACCATTTTGACGATCTAAATTTAAACTGTTGTCTCCAAGATTAAAGAACCATTGGTTTGTAGCACTGTCGGGGTCACCTCCAAGCTTTGCCATTGCAATTGTGCCTGTAACGTTTGAGTGGACAGGTTCATTATTAACAGGGGCAGTTGTTGAAACACCATCTAACGGCCAAATGCCCGTGTAGGCAAAACCTCCTCCTTGAAGAACAAAATTAGTTTCTGCCCTGTGGAAGACTACATTAGCGTAGTCTCCGTTGTTTAGATATTGCAGAAAGTTTGCCACAGTTAGAGGAGTTGTTTGATCATAAAGGTTAACTTCAATATCACCTAATGTTGTCTCAAATCGAACAATTGTTGCTTGACTAGTTACTGTACTGAGTAGTGAAAGGCCAACTAAGCTGATAGCGATAAGTAAATTTTTGCTTTTAATAAAATGATTCATTTATATAACTTCTATTTAATTTTAGTGAAAGTTGGATATTTTAAATCAACATCTACCTAGATGCTAGAAAAATAATAATTGCAGGCATTTCAAAACCAAAACTCAAAAGACTAGATTGCTATAAATCTATGAAGAGATTAAATAAATAAATGTTAAACTATTTGATAATGAAGCATGACTCAAGTGAAGTTTTTTGTTACAGTTGTCGTCTGAGTTAAAGAGTTGAATTATCATTCTAATTTGGACAACGCAAATAGTATGTTTAGAAAAACTTTATCAGCCAATCTTGCCTTGCATATCATTGTTGCTACTTTTTTGTTAGCAATCATATTTTCTACGATTAATACTTATTCTGAATACACCTCATTTAAGGCAAATATTTATCAGTCAGTCAATGAACTTTTATTGTCTACTCAAGAAACCGCTTCAGAAGCTATTTATAAATTAGATGAAAGTATCGCCCAAACGCTAGTTGACGGTGTTGTTGCTAATAAATATGTTGTAAAAAGTACGCTTTACGATGAAAACAAAGTGGTTCTAGCAACTAGACATGAGCCTGCTTCAGATGAAGTTTGGCGTCCCCTTGGACTTAAAAATGAAACTATTGTCAAAAATATTGATGTTTTAAACCAAGATGCCATCGGTAGTCATGAAATTATCATTGATATGGAAAACAGCTTAGCTGATTTTTATGTCCTCGTACTAAATTCTATTTTAATTAAGTTTGTTGAAATAATGGCCATTGCATTAACAGTGTATATCATCAGTGTAAAATTGGTGGCACGACCTGTTGAAAGCCTATCAAGAATTATTGCAAATATACCACCAGGCGAAAAAGCTCCAGTGATAGAGTTAACTAATCAAAAAGATGAGTTGGGACTATTGGCACGTAGCACTGTTAACTACATCAACGAAAGTAATAAATTTGCCCATGAATTAGAAGCTAAGCAACAGGAAAGGCTGGAATTAGAAGCAAAGCTTCGTCATTCACAAAAAATGGATGCAATTGGCCAGTTAGCAGGTGGTATTGCCCACGATTTTAATAACATTATGACCGTTGTTCTGGGCAATATATCCTTATCTAAGAACTTTTTAGAAACAAAAAATCACGATAAAATATCAACATCTCTCAATGCAATTGAAGACAGTGCACTGCGAGCAGCAAAATTGACTAAACAACTACTGGTATTTTCAAGAAAAGATGTCATAGAACCTGCGCTCATTGATATTCAAGAATCTGTTCAAGCTGCCTCAAAACTCATCGACCGACTAGTGCCTGAAACCATTCAGCTTATTTATCATCTTAATAAGGTTAATATTGTCACTATTGATAAAAGCCAAGTTGAACTAATTTTGATGAATCTGGTAGTAAACGCAAGAGACGCTTCTGAAGATGACGGTAACATTGTCATAGAATGCAGCAATAAAACGCTTGATGATAAATTTGTATCAGAATATGCGAACGCTAGAGTGGGTGAATATGTTTTGCTAAGTGTCTCTGATTCAGGAACAGGTATTTCTGACGTTGATCTACTGAGGATTTTTGAACCTTTTTATACTACTAAGGAAGTGGGTAAGGGTACTGGACTTGGTCTTTCAACTGTTTACAGTATTGTTGATAAGTGGAATGGTTTTATAGTTGTTGATAGTGAGGTGGGTGTAGGCACTGCATTTCATGTATACCTGCCCATATCTAAAGGTGATCAAGTTAAAACAACCGCTGATGTTATAAACAAAGTTATTGAACCTAGTAGTATCAAAGGTACTGTTCTTGTTTGCGAAGATGATGATAATGTCAGAGAGTTAACGGTGGCTCTCTTGTCATCCACTGAGCTTGTTATCCATCAAGCGGCTGATCCGTTCAAAGCAATTGAATTAAGTAAAGAAATAAAGGGTGAATTTGACCTACTACTCACTGATGTAATTATGCCAGGCATGAATGGCAAGGAGCTTTCAGATGCTCTAGCTGAAATGCACCAATTTAAGACAGTGTATGTCTCTGGCTATTCAGCTGAAGTAATCGCTGAGAAGGGTGTTTTAGATGAGGATATTTGGTTTATTAAAAAACCATTTACCAAAGAAGAGCTTTTTGAAGTTATAGCAAGAGCTTTAAACAAATAATGAAAATAATTTTTAATTGTATTTAATTATACTTTTATAGGGATATTGTAAATGTTTGGCGAGTCAATCATCAAAAATAAGGATCCAGAACTTCCTCACTTGTTAATTATTGACGATTCTGATGATGTCGTACAATTCATAACGGACCTATTCTCTGATGAATATATTTGCACCAAAGCCGTTGATGGAGAAGATGGCATTAAAAAGGCCGAAGAAATAGATCCCGATATGATACTTTGTGATGTTAAGATGCCAAAGATTTCTGGCTTAGATGTTGTGAGGAGCCTAAAACAAAGTCCTCGCACGCGTTTGACACCAATTATATTACTTAGTGGTTATAATACCCGAGAAAATCGTTTAGAAGGGTTAAGGGCAATGGCTGACGACTTTTTAGCTAAACCATTTGACTATGAAGAGTTGCGTATAAAAATGTCGAATCTTTTGCAACTCAGGAAGGAAATGAAACAAAGTGATACGGAAGATTTTCTCAAAATAGAGTTAGGCCTAGATTCCGATCAGTATACCCATGATGAACGCTATTTTCTGGAACTACTTGTTGGTCATTTACTATCAAACTACTCTCATAAAGAACTTGATGTTAAACACCTAGCAGATAACATGAGTATAAGTGTTAGACAATTACAAAGAAGAATCAAATCAACCACCAGTTTTTCCCCAATGGATCTACTACGGATCTTCCGTCTAAGACAAGCCTCGCAACTATTGCTTCGACACAAAAGCATCGCTGAGGTTTCTGAAGCCTGTGGATTTCGATCACCTAATTATTTTTGTACCTGTTTTAAGAACTATTTCAAAGTGACTCCAAGTAATTACCAAAAGAATAATTAACTAAAAGGACTATATAATGAAAACTATTCTATTGTTTAGCATAATAACCCTTGCTTCTCTAACCAGCAGCAACCTTTCTGCTGCTGGTGATGCAGCTGCTGGTAAAGCTTCATATATGATATGTGCAGCTTGTCATGGTGTGAAAGGCGAAGGTAACCGAGGGATGCAATCGCCACGCTTGGCTGGTCAAGACGCTTGGTATATCGCTTCATCTTTAAAACGATTCAAAGATGGTACAAGAGGAGCTAACGATCCTGTGGCTGCAACCATGGTACCAATGGCAAAGATGTTATCTGATAAACAAATCGAAGATGTTTCTGCCTATATAGCAACGTTATAGACTAGTGTGAGCCTGTTCATCAGCATTAAGATAGTCAGATAAATTGACGATCATTCGAGCTGTGGCACCCCAGATAGTTTTATCTTGCCAAATTATTTTATAAACATCGTAATCTATATTATTGTAATTGACTGATTGTAATTGATGATTTGCTTTATTGATAAGAAATGATAAGGGCACACTAAAAATATTATCTACCTCACCCTTATCAATAACTAATACGGGAAGAGTTTCAATCAATGCAACATAGGGATAAATTCTATAGCCGGTTAAGGTTGAATGATTTGCCAGCTGACTAATTACTTGAGGTAGTTGTCTATTAATTCCAATTTCTTCCTCAGTTTCTCGTATTGCTGTTTCCACTAAATGTTCATCCCCAAGCTCATACTTTCCTCCGGGAAAGCTGATCTGACCGGCATGGTGTTTTAAATGGTCAGCTCTTTTGGTAAGCAGAAGCTGCCACTCATCATCAACTAGATGGAGGATTAACAAAACTGCTGAAGCTTTCAAACTATCGGAATAGTCAGGCATTGCTATAGGCTTGCTTAATTCGGGAAGGGATTTTATTATTCTATCAAACTTGATCATGAGGCATTTTCTAATAGAGGAAGAATTTGACTAACTTTATGAAAGGTTTCTTGATATTCATCTTCAAGTTTAGATTCACTGACTAGTCCTCCACCCGCCCAGCAGTAGAGGTAATCATCTTTTCTTACTAGGGTTCTAATACTGATATTCGAATCCATATTACCTCGTATATCCACATAACCAATTGAACCACAATAGAAGCTCCGTCTATGGGGTTCAAGTTGATCAATTATATCCATGGATTTAATTTTTGGTGTTCCAGTAATTGAACCTCCTGGAAAACTCTGAGCAAGTAACGAAAAGGCATCTTGCTGATCGTCTAATTGACCTAGTATTGTACTGACGAGGTGATGGACAGAATCAAAAGTTTCAAGTTTAAACAGCTTGGGAACCCTAATGGAACCTGGAATACAAGAGCGTCCCAAATCATTACGCATGAGATCGACAATCATTAAATTTTCAGCTTGATCTTTTTTTGAAGCAACTAGCTCATCGGCTAATTTCTTATCAATTTTGGGCGTTATCCCACGAGGTCTTGTGCCTTTGATAGGTCGAGTTTCAACCTCCTTGTCTTTAAGCTTTAAAAATCGTTCAGGGGAGAGACTTAATATATCGGCTTCACCTGTATTGATAAAAGCTGAGAAGGGGGCTTGATTGGCATTACTGAGCTTGCAATAGGCTGCCCAAGAACTTCCATTACAGCCCGCTTTGAATCTCTGTGCCAGATTAACCTGATAGCAATCTCCTGAGTAAATATTATCTTGCACCTGATTGAAGGCCTGTGCATATTCACTGGCTGTAAAATTAGCCTGCCATTTAGTGTTTAGAGTAAATACTTGTTCTGTTTTAACAGATAGATTGAGGACACCCGTTATCTGAATTTTAAGTCGATCATATAAATCAACTTGGCTGTCATTACTACAAATTAGGTAGCTAGTCTGTAATTTTCTATCGATAATGACAATGCAGCCGAATATACCAGCAAAATAATCATTAAGTGCTAAATCATCTAGGGCCTTAGAACTTAGTTTTTCATAATATTTGCCCATCTCATAGGATAAGGCGAAAAATAACCCGCCAAGGCAGGGAAGGTGTTTTAATTGCTCAGGAATGTCAATTGCTTCAACTAGCTGTAGATGTTGTTTGAGAAGATTAAGGGGATCTGAATCGATATCTTTACCTGATATTATTTTTAGAGGCTCAACTGCTAAGATATCGTAGCGTTTATCTTCAGAGTTTTGATAAATGCTACCACCACTATCAAGCATAAACGCACCTATTTTATTCGCATAGTTTGAGAATAATTGATTACGTTGCTCAGTGGATAACTCTGGAAATTGTTGATATTGAATGGCCATGAAAACATTCCGATATTTGAATGAATGCAAGGTTATCATACTTTTTAGCTAGTGTGGCTATCAAATTTTCCTGGTGTTATTCCCATGTTACGTTTAAACATATGGATGAAGGCAGGTAGTGACTCATAGCCTAAGTCTAAGGCAATTTGGGTAACGGGACGCTTTTCATTTAACCAATGAATCGCCGTGTGTAATTTAAGTCGTTCCCTCCAGTGGCTAAAGCTCATGCCGAGCAATGTTTTAAATCTTCTTGATATGGTTTTAGAGCTTGCACCTAATTCTGATGACCAATCATCCAAGCTTTTATTGCTCGATGGGTTTGCCTGTTGATGACTTAAAATTGGCAGTATTAAGTGATCATTTGACAGGGGTAAGCCGAGAGCGACTACATCCAACAAACTTATTTGATCCACTAGCACCTGTAATAGCCTAAGTTGTGGCTTACCCATATCCTCTTTAAATTCAAAACTAGAGACCTTGTGAATAATTTCTCTGACTAGGGCATTCACCTTTAAGACCCTAATGTGAGCACCGAAACTAGTTACTAAAGATTTTTCAAGATGTACGCTACGAAGCTTGGCACCATTGATTGTTGATATGCTGTGCTGCCTATTTGCTGGGATCCAAACCGCTTGTTGTGTTGGTATAATGTAATGACCTTCATTACTTCTGACCTCTAATACACCTTCAAGGGCGTAAACCAATTGGTCCCAATCATGACGATGTTCAATGATTTGGCTAAAGGCTGGCATTTCCTTTGCTTTCATAAAGACAGACGTTGGCAAGTGTTTAAAAACACTTAGCCTTGGTTTGAATTTTTGCCAGGTTTGTCCTTTACTCGACATATTTAGTCATTTATTAATAAGTAAGTGAGTTTCTGCAAGTATATGATCAGTTCATCTTAAAGGGAATAGAACTTTAACCCTGTTCATTAAATGAGAGGTTATGTATGACAAATCAAACCGCAGGTAGCCGTTTCAGAGAAGCGGTTGCTACTAGCGCTCCTTTACAAGTAATGGGAACTATCAATGCCTATACAGCCAGAATGGCAACAAGAGTTGGATACAAGGCCATTTATCTCTCTGGTGCAGGTGTTGCTAATGCATCCTATGGATTACCGGATTTAGGTATGACCGGTATGACTGATGTACTTGAAGATGTGCGCAGAATAACGGCCACCACTGAAGTTCCCTTGTTGTGTGATATCGACACAGGTTGGGGAAGTGCATTTAATATAGCCCGCACCATCAAAGAATTCTCTCGAGCTGGCGCAGGTGCAGTACATCTTGAGGATCAGGTTGCAGCAAAACGATGTGGTCATAGACCAAACAAAGCCATTATCACTAAACAAGAGATGGTTGATCGCATTAAATCAGCTGTTGATGCGCGAGAAGATGATAGTTTTGTTATTATGGCAAGAACAGACGCCTTTGCTGTTGAGGGTATGGAAGCAGCTATAGAGAGAGCTTGTCTTTGTGTGGAGGCGGGAGCTGATATGATCTTTCCCGAAGCGATTAATGAACTAGCCCATTATCAACAATTTTCGAAAGCGGTCAAGGTACCAATTTTGGCCAATATAACTGAATTTGGTACAACACCCTTATTTAACAAAACAGAACTGCATCGGGCAGGTGCTGCCATGGTACTTTATCCATTAAGTGCCTTTAGAGCGATGAATCAAGCAGCTTTAAATGTTTATCAGTCGATCATGGATAATGGCGATCAAGTGCAAGTCGTAGATTTAATGCAGACCCGCGAAGAGCTTTATGATTACTTAGATTATCACCAGTTTGAGCAAAAACTTGATCAACTTTTCAATAACAATTCAGAATAAAGAATGCAGAATAAACAAAATAGAATTAAGGATAAATTATGACGGATAAAAAATTAACTGGAGCAGGTCTTCGAGGCCAGGTTGCCGGTGAAACTGAGCTATGTACTGTGGGATTAACAGGATCTGGCCTAACTTACCGAGGTTATGATATTTCAGAACTAGCAGAAAGTTCAACCTTTGAGGAAGTTGCCTATATGCTCATTTATGGAGAACTGCCTAACAGTTCCCAATTGGCTACTTACAAAGAAAGATTGAAGTCTAGGCGAGCCATACCCCAGGCCTTAAAAGATGTTTTAGAGCGAATTCCTGCCTCAGCTCATCCGATGGATGTAATGAGAACAGGCTGTTCTATGTTAGGTAATCTTGAGATAGAAGAAGACTTTTCTCAACAAATCGATGCAATTGACCGCATGATAGCGTTATTTCCATCAATTATTTGTTACTGGTATAAATTTAGTCATGACGGTATTTCTATTGAAACTGATCTTGATGATGATTCTGTCGCTGGACATTTTTTACATATGCTTAATGGCGAAGTGCCCAATGAAACCCACCGACGTTGCATGGATGTTTCATTAATTCTTTACGCTGAACATGAGTTTAATGCTTCAACTTTTGCCGCTAGAGTCTGTGCCTCCACGCTGACGGATGTGCATTCTTGTGTTACAGCAGCCATTGGTTGTTTGAGAGGTTCTCTGCATGGCGGCGCAAACGAAGCGGCCATGGCAATGATAGAAAATTGGACATCACCTCAGCAGGCTGAACAAGAAATTATGGGTATGCTATCTCGTAAAGAAATGATTATGGGATTTGGCCACGCAGTTTATCGAACCTCTGATCCTCGTAATGCCTTGATTAAGGTATGGTCAGAAAAACTTGCTAAAGATGTTGGTGATAAAACACTTTATGCAGTTTCTTGTAAGGTAGAAGAAGTCATGTGGCGCGAGAAAAAACTCTTTTGTAATGCTGATTTCTTTCACGCTTCTGCCTATTCTTTCATGGACATTCCTACTAAGCTATTTACTCCCATTTTTGTAATGTCCCGAGTCACAGGTTGGACTGCCCACGTTATGGAGCAAAGGAGTAATAATAGAATTATTCGCCCATCTGCTGATTATATTGGCCCTGAAGCTCGTAGTTATGTTAAATTGGGAGAGCGAGACTAAGGCTATATGTACTTTGTTAGATAAGTAACTAATGAATAATAAAAACTAATTGATTAGTGACAGCAACTTTGGAACGAGAATTATCTAGATGAGATTTATATTACTTTCACAGTGTTATTTGATTTTTATACTGATATCAAACCCTGTGGCAGTCTTATGGGCAAATGAAGAAAAGTCTGTCCAGCCAATCATCATCACTGCTTCAAACAATCGTCCCCCCTTTAGTTTTACCCTCCCAAATGGTAAGCCAACAGGACTCTACATTGAGTTTTGGCAACTTTGGTCAGAGACCAATGGGATTCCAGTTGTATTCGAAATGACTGGATTTAAACATTCCATTGCTCTAGTTAAAGCTAATAATAGGGTTCATATTGGATTATTTAAAAATGAACATCGAAGTCAATGGGCTGATTTTTCAATACCCTTTCATCGAGTCGATACAGGGATCATATATAGTGATAAATATCCCAAACACACTAGACTGAGTGATTTAGATAAACTTAATGTTGCAGCCATAGGAGGCAGTTATCAAGCTAACTATTTAATAGAAAATTATCCCAATTTCACCATTTCTTATTATATGTTGTTAGAAGAGGCGCTGCTTAAGTTGTTAAGTGGTGACGTCGATGCAATCGTTGCTGATGTACCCGCGCTTAAAGCTAGTGTTGCAAAGTTGGGGTTTAGTGGGGTTTTCAATTTAGCCGATGAGATATTGCTGAGCAATACTGTCCATGGAGTAGTCGCTAAAGGTCAGCCTGAGCTTTTAGATACCATCAATCGTGGTATTAACCAAATACCAGTTATTAGTTTAGTGGAGTTGGAAAAAAAGTGGTTGCCCACATTTAAGACTTATTTTGCGGTTGAATCAGCGAATGGCTTTTTAAGCACCAGTGAGAAAAACTGGCTTAAAAGTCGAACATCATTCTCATTAGGTACTGATACTATCTCGTATCCTTTTGATTTTTATGATCAAAATGGTAACCATAGTGGTATTTCTGCGGACTATATTGACTATGTAAGCGAAGTGCTGGGAACAACTATGCCGCCAGTAGTGGGAAAAACTTGGCTTGAATCATTTGAAGCTCTAAAGAAGGGCGAGGTTGATATTATTTCAGCCATAATCAAGACTGAAGATCGTGCAAAGTTGATGAACTTTACGGAACCCTATTTCGTCACTAGCTCAGTAATCGTAACTCGTAAAGATTCACCTTCTACCGAGTCAATGGAAAGTTTGGAAGGCAGAAGGGTAGGTTTAGTGAAGGGCTATGTCATGGTGGAATTAGTTAGTCGTGATTACCCTAATATCAGCATTGCACAGGTTGACTCAGTGGCCAATGGTCTTGAGCAATTACATTCAGGCACAATTGATGCCTTTATTGGTGCCATAGCGGTAATTAATTATGAAATAGATAAACGAAACTTACATGATTTAATTATTACTGCCTTTGCCCCCTATAAATTTGAGATATCCATGGCTGTTCGAAAAGGACTCGAACCTCTGGTACCTATACTTAATAAAACCTTTGGAAATATGACTGGCAAACAGAAGTCTGCCATAGCTAATAATTGGTTGGCCGTTCATGTCCAAAGAGGACTAGAAATTAAAACTCTTCTAATCTGGGGCTTCCCCATTGTTTTGGCCTTAATGTTAATTATCTTCATAACCTTTCGAGCGAACAGAAAACTTGAAGCTGAAATAAAAATCCGTAAAAAATCTGAATTAAGACGTATTGCCCTAGAAAATCAACTCCATCAATCACAGAAAATGGAAGCTCTTGGTAAATTAACGGGCGGAATTGCCCATGATTTTAATAATCTTCTGGGAATAGTATTAGGTTACGCTGAACTGCTAAGAGGGGAGTTAAAAGGTAAACCAAGGCTAGTTGAATTTGTTAATTATATATATCACGCAGGTGAGAGAGGATCTAAGCTTACTAATAAATTATTATCTTTTTCATCCAAACAAAGCATCGAAGCCGGTAAAATAGATATTAACTCACTGCTTTTAGATCAGCAGGATATATTACAAAAATCCCTAACCGTTCGTATTGAGCTTATTTACGATTTGGACAGTCATCTCTGGCCCGTTTGGATCGATAAGAGCGATCTTGAAGATGCAATTCTTAATATGAGTGTTAATGCCATGCACGCCATGACTGATAGAGAGACACAAAACAAATTAACTATTCGCACCGTTAATCAAACTATTAAATCAGTGGACATTCTCGATATTGGTTTAGACAGTGGAGATTATGTTCAGTTGAGTATCACCGATACAGGCTCGGGGATGGATGATTCAATAATGAAAAGAATCTTTGAACCTTTTTTCTCAACTAAAGGGGGAAAGGGTACTGGACTTGGACTTTCTCAAGTATTTGGCTTTGTCAAGCGAGCAGGAGGTACCATTAAAGTTTATTCAGAAAAGGCTCACGGAACACAGTTTGTTTTATATTTTCCCCGCTATCAAGAACAAGAAATTACTCATCAGACTATAGTCGAAACTCAAGCTGTTAGTTTAACTGGAGATGAAACCATCCTAGTAGTTGATGATGAACCTTCTCTTCGCAATGTCACTTCACTTTTATTGAAAAAACAGGGATATAAGGTTTTTTCTGCTGAAAATGCTGAAAAGGCGTTAAGTATCCTTGCTGTAGAGAAGGTAGATCTCATGCTTTCCGATGTGGTTATGCCTCATATGGACGGTTACCAACTTACCGCCACGGTTCAAGAGAAATATCCTCAGGTGAAGGTGCAGTTAGCGAGTGGTTTTTCAGATGATAGGCACTTGGATATGGTTGATAAACAGTTACATACCAATTTACTCCGCAAACCCTATAGCTCACAGAAGTTGTTTTCTAAAATTCGTAATCTATTAGATAGCTGATAACTTACTTTAATGTGATCCTCTAGATAATTCTTCGATCCTAGTCATTACTGAAAACAGTCCATTGGTGCGACTAGGGGTTAGATACTTTCCAAAATTTATTCTCTTAAGTATCGCCTCAAGATCAGTGGTTTCAATCGTAGTTCTAGTTTGATTATTACAAGCGGCTAAAATGATTACCAGCAGACCTTTAACGACTTTTGAGTCACTGTCAGCTTTAAAATAGTGTTTATTAGTGTCACTGCAATAAAAATGTATAAGCCAAACAGGACTTTCGCAACCCTCAACCATATTTTCCTCGAGGCGATATTCTTCAGCCAGTGGAGGTAATTTATTTGCTAGTTTAAATAGCTGACGATATCGCTCAGTCCAATTACTCAGTTGAGTTAGGGAGCTAATGACCTGACCAAGATCAAGAGCAAAGTCTAAATCGGTATCATGAAATGGAGGAGTAGCTTTATTCATATCATTCCCTAAGTAATTCTATCGCTACCAAGAGTGCTTTCATAAATTGAGAGACTTCTTGCTCACTATTATAAAAGGCCAAGGAAACTCTCAACACTCCATTTGGATGATAGCTTTTAACCAGTGGCATGGCACATAATTGACCACTGCGAACAGCAATATTTTGTTCACTGAGCAGTGTGGCTATATCCATTGATTCACAGCCTTTGATGCTGAAAGTAACCAAACTACACCTATTTTTAGCCCTAGAATAAATTTCTATACCTTGAATTTTTGAGAGGTGGTGTTCAAGCAGTTGTCTAAGGCTTTGCTCATGGTGAGCTAGGGCATCTTGGTCAAGTTTTTTTAAGAAATTTAAGGCCTCAGCAAAGGCTATAACACCACTGATATTAGGCGTTCCAGCTTCAAAACGCAGGGGAGGGGCTTGGAACTCTGCACTATTAAAAGTAACCGTTTTAACCATTTCTCCACCCACTTTCCAAACAGGCATGGATGTGAGTAATTGTTTTTTTCCATAAAGTACCCCAGTGGCTTCTGGTGCAAAACACTTGTGCCCTGAAAAAACATAAAAATCACAATTGAGATCCTGGACATCAATCGGTATATGGGCCGCAGCTTGGGCGCCATCAACCAATACTTTACATGGGTATGTTTGGCATTTTTCGACGATTTTCTTAATAGGATTTATGGTACCAAGTACATTTGAAACATGGGTAATGGCAAGTAACTTAATTTTTTCACTAAGCAGACTATCAAGGGCATCTAGATCAAGTTCAGAGTTATCAGTTAAAGGAATTATTTTTAATTCAGCGCCGCGGCGTTCACATAACTGTTGCCAAGGTAGAATATTTGCATGGTGTTCCATTGCTGATATTAAAATTTGATCTCCAGCATGAATCTGTGCATTCCCCCAGCTATTGGCCACTAAGTTTATCCCCTCAGTGGCTCCAGTTGTCCAAATCACTTCACTTGAATGCTCGGCATTAATAAAACTCGCTGCATAGCTTCTAGCCTTCTCAAACCGCTGGGTAAGTTGATTGGCGCGACCATGGGAGGAACGGTGAACATTTGCTGATCCTTCTGTCCAAAGTTCTGTTAAACAGTCCAAGACTACCGATAATTTTTGGGTGGTAGCAGCGTTGTCAAAGTAAATTACAGTGTCAGAGGATATTTTTCTGTTAAAAAAAGCGAAAGATTGTCTTATTTCCTGTAATTGTTTGGGATTTAACAAGAGTAGTACCTCTGCACAAGCTGCATATTTTACGTTGTTTTATCTCGGATTGACTTAAAATAGCCTAATCTACCTTTAAGATCATTCATTTCGTCTTGTCAGACTGTATTTAATGTAAAAACGGTTTATGCTGTATTTAATTAGATAAAAAAATAGTAGCTTAAAACTACAGCAACTAAAGCAACAAAAGCTACTACCGGAGTTTTAATGAAGTTTGTAATAAGCCTGTTTCTTATTCTATTTAGCTTTTCACTTGAAGCTGGTGATAAAATGCCAATCGCTCAATGGGCTGATAGCATTCAACCCTTAACAGTTGGAACAGAGATACCTGATGTTAATCTTTGGACTGGTAACGGTGATCCTGTTCATCTGAAAAAAATGATTAAGAAAAGACCAACGGTCATAATTTTTTACCAAGGCTTCTGGTCGCCTTCCTGTTCAAATCAACTTGATAGAGTGCAAGGTCTTTACAAAAAACTTAGTAAGATGGGTTATCAAATAATTGCCATCAGTCCTGATTCTCCCCACAAATTAAAAAAAAGTACGAAGCAAAAACACCTTAAATACTTACTGTTATCAGATTATCACTTAGAAGCCGCTCGTTCTTTTGGTCTAGCCTATCGCTTATCGGTAAAAGACGCTAGGAAGATACAGAAAAAGTACGGAACTGAGCTACGTCATGTTAAGGGTGAAAAAATGTATAATTTACCCGTTCCTGGAGTATTTATTGTGGATACTAAAGGCAGGATACACTTTCAATATGTCAATCCTGATTTTGAGTCACAGTTATCACCGGGATTACTTTTAGAGGCTGCTAAAATGGTCATGGGAAATGTCAAAAAGCACAACAAAAATACTTAAGGAACATTTCCTACAGTAAGAATTTTCATGGCATTCGTCCCCCCGTCAATGCCCATGTGCTCACCTTTAGTTAAGATAACTAAATCTCCTTTATTAACAAGGTTCCTACTTTCAAGCTCTTTCACTGCCAGCCGATTAACATCTTTTCTGTCAACAGAGGTAGCGTCATAGGGAATTGCCTCAACACCACGAAACATAGCCACCTTCTGCCGAGTCTCTTGGTGGCGAGTTAATGCATAAATTGGGATACCTGAGCGTATCCGAGACATCCATAAGGGAGTTGCTCCAGATTCTGTCAAACAGATAATCGCTCTTACACCATTGAGATGATTTGCTGTATACATGGTCGCCATGGCAATGGCTTCATCACTACTATCAAACTTAGAATCTACACGGTGCGCAGATATGACTGATATTTTATGGCGCTCAGCACCTAGGCAAACCCGAGACATGGATTGAACCACTTGAACGGGATAATCGCCCATGGCCGTCTCTGCCGATAACATAACGGCATCTGTACCATCTAAGACGGCATTTGCCACATCAAAGACTTCTGCGCGAGTTGGAACAGGGGAGGTAATCATGGATTCCATCATCTGGGTAGCTGTAATGACAAGTCTATTTAATGTGCGGGATCGTTTGATGATATGCTTTTGAACACCAATCAGTTCAGCGTCACCAATTTCAACACCCAAATCGCCCCGGGCGACCATGACCACATCACTGGCCAAAATCACTTCATCTAATAGTTTTTCATCCTCTACCACTTCAGAGCGTTCTATCTTTGCAACGATACTTGCTTTACTGCCAGCGTTTCTCATTAGTTTGGTAGCTTCACGCATGTCTTCAGCGCTACGGGGAAAAGATACCGCAAGGTAGTCAACACCTATGTCTGCAGCGATGATGATGTCAGCGCGATCTTTATCTGTTAGGGCTGGAGCAGAAAGACCACCACCTTTTCGGTTAATGCCTTTATTATTTGATAAAGTACCACCGAGCAGGACCTTGCATTCTATGCGCGAGTCTTTAACAGAGATTACCGAAAGTTCCATTCGACCATCGTCTAGTAATAAGATATCTCCAACCACCACATCACCAGGCAAATCTTTATAGTCGATACCTACTTGATTTTGGTCGCCAGCATCATCGTCTAGTTTTGCATCAAGGACAAATGCATCGCCGTTTTCAAGAACAATCTTATCTTCTTTGAAACGAGCAATTCGTATTTTAGGACCCTGTAAATCACCCATAACGGCGACATAATGCCCGTGTTTAGCGGCAATTTCTCGAACCATGTTCGCTCTTTTCTTATGATCTTCAGCTTTACCATGGGAAAAATTTAAACGAACAACATTTGCTCCTGCTAGGATCAATTGTTCTAAAATTTTGGGATTATCGGTTCCAGGCCCAAGGGTTGTAACTATTTTGGTACGGCGATTCATTAACTAAATCCTTCTTTTTAAATAATCGGTGGTAGCTATTCTGCAATATTCCAATGTTCGGGTTCTGGATTGTCTTTGAATAATTCATCATCAGCAGGAAGAGGTTGGCCTGTGTAGGCATGTAAAAATGCTTCACACAGTAATTCACTGTTTGTTGCATGGCGTAAATTATTTACCTGCCTGCGAGTTCGTTCGTCCGTTAGAATTTTTAGAACAGTTAAGGGTATTGATACAGTAACTTTCTTAACACAACCTTGTTTTTTGCCATGTTCAACGTAAGGGCTGATGTAATTGCCATCCCATTTATTCATCGTTTAATCCTTATCTATTGCAAGTTCAAGCTAATTGTACCGTCAAGCACAGCCAGCCGTCTAGCATTGTAGATATTTAGACGTATAAAAGGCTTGACTTATTGATAACTGTATCTTATATTTAGGCGTATAGACGTCTAGGCATCTGAATATTATAAACCATAACAATAGCGATAGTGAGAAAAGTAATGGCAAATTTCAAGCAATCAACAATTTCAGCCAGAGCAGGAATTGAAACAGAGACTCAACATGGCGACGTGACACCGGCATTACATTTGAGTAGTAACTTTACCTTTTCTGGATTTGGTCAACCCAGACAGTATGATTATAGTCGTTCAGGAAACCCAACAAGAGCCTTACTTGCTAAGACCTTAGCTGAACTTGAAAATGGTGCAGATGCTGTTATTACCTCTAGTGGAATGTCGGCTATTACACTGGCCTTGCAATTGCTTAAACCAGCTGACCTTTTGATTGCCCCCCATGACTGTTACGGTGGAACCTTTCGATTGTTTACTAGCCTTGCTGAAAAAGGCGCATTTCGATTAAAGTTTGTTGATCAAACCGATAGCACTGCACTAGATGCTGCCATGGCTGAAAAGCCAGCTTTATTGTGGGTTGAATCACCTAGTAATCCTCTGTTAAGAGTTGTTTGTATAAAAACGCTTGTGGAAAAAGCTAAATCCGTTGATGCACTAGTGCTAGTGGATAATACTTTTTTATCACCAGCTTTACAGCAACCGCTAAATCTTGGTGCTGACCTAGTACTTCATTCAACCACCAAATACATTAATGGTCATAGTGATGTTGTTGGTGGAGCGATCATTGCGAAGGACCCACAAATAGCTGAAGAGTTAGCCTTCTGGGGTAATTGTTTAGGTTTAACTGGCTCGCCTTTTGATAGCTTTCTAACACTGAGAGGTTTGAGAACTTTAAAGCCTCGCTTACGTCAGCATCAGGAAAATACTGCTGCCCTTGTTGAGTTATTGGTGGAACATCCTGCTGTGACCAGAGTGTATTACCCAGGGCTTAAATCCGATCCAGGGCATGAAATAGCCTCTAAACAACAGTCGGGATTTGGTGCCATGATCAGTTTCGAACTAGCTGGTGATACTGCCAATGTTGAACAACTAGTCCATTCACTAGAGTTATTTTCATTAGCGGAATCTCTCGGTGGTGTTGAGTCGCTCATTGCCCATCCAGCAACCATGACCCATGCGTCCATGACTGCTGAAGCCAGAAAAACTGCGGGCATTAGTGAGCAACTCTTACGTTTGTCCGTTGGAATAGAAGATGCTGAAGACCTTTTAATTGATTTTAAGAGGGCTTTGGATAGCTGTTTATTAGCAGATAAATCTTTAAATGAAGTTCTTGCGGCCTAAGCGTCTAATGACTTCATTACCTTGACTAGGTATATCAGGAATTTTTCTAGAAAATAGTAAGGAAGCAAAAGCTATCATGGCACCAAAGATGAATACTATGGATGGATTAATGAGCCAAATCAAACCAAAAGTTACTGGAATGATAATGGCTGCTATATGATTTATTGTAAAGCTAACGCCTGAGGTTGAAGCTATGTCAGCCGGATCAGCAATTTTCTGAAAGTAAGTCTTAATGGCAATTGCCATGGCAAAAAATACATGGTCTATAACATATAACATGGCTGCTACTTCAGAACTTTCCACGATGGCGTAACTTAAAAATATCACTATTAGACCTGAATACTCTAGGGTAAGGGCGTTTCGTTCACCAACTTTAGCAATGAACTTACCAATTTTTGGTGCTACATAGAGATTAATAAGATGATTAAGTAAAAATAATAAACTAATATCCGCAGCAGAATAGCCAAACTTTTCAACCATTAAAAATCCGGCAAAAACAATGAATATTTGTCGTCTTGCGCCACTTAAAAAAACCAGCACATAGTAAAGCCAATAACGTTTTCTTAAGAATAGCTTTTTAGTTTGTTCAACGGGTGTTTTAAATGCGGGGTAGGCAAAACTGATAAATAGCACAAGTACTAAACCGATACCTCCAGCGACAAGATAAATCCATTGAAAGGCAATTGAAAATTTCTCAATTAAAACCCAAACTGAACTATAAACAAATAGCGAACTCATTGAGCCAATTGCTAGGAGTTTTCCTAAGAAGTAGGGCGTATCAGCTTTAGGTATCCATTGTAGGACTAGAGAATTTTTAATGGTTTCAAAATAATGGAAACCCATGGACATTAAAAAGGTTGTTGCGAGAAGTCCAATACTTGATGGAAAGAAACCAGTAAGTGCTACTCCAATAGATAAAACAGCAAGGGAGATAAGGGCTAAGATCTGTTCCTTTACAATCAATAACAGTAGCACTACAGTGAAAGCTAGAAAGCCCGGAATTTCCCTAACGCTCTGCAGAAGTCCGATATCTGCACCCGTGTAAGCTGCCTGCTCAAGGGCGAAGTTATTAAGCAGTACATGCCAAGTTGAAAAGGTTAAAGGCATGATGATCGACATGATCATCAGCATGGTGCGTTCGTTGAACCATTTATTTGCTTGCATTATTTTCAGCTAGTATCTTGTTGAACATTTACGGCAATAATAACATTAATTCCCGTCATATCACTCTTTGATTCTCTTAAAGCTATAGACTATTATACGAAACTATTCGTAGTAGTAACAATGAAGGATCTTAGAGATGTTAAAAGAAGAAAAAAGCATGGACCTTAAAGCCAATAAAATACCTTTGATCGTGTCGATTCTACTCTTTAGTGGGTTATTTAGTGGACTATTGTCTGGCTGTGGTCCGGTGATGAAAAATGTTACTGATTATATACCACCTACATCGGACTCTGGCTTGGAATGCGTGGCAAGAGCTAACGATAGTCGTAATACCTGTCAGTCGGATAATGTGGTGGCCTTTCAACAGTGTAGCGAACAAGCTTCCTATGATACTGAACAGCACTATGCTCAGGCAAAGGATATTTATACTGAAGCTCTTGAGCGTTATATTATTGACCATGAGCACTATGAAATAGCGTATCAAGAGTATGAGCAGCAACAACAGCTTTTGATGAGTGAGGGAGAACTTGATTACATTCGATGCTCAAAGGATATCAATATGACTAGCATCAATAAATTTCCCGCCTGCAAGAAACTTTTGGATGCAGCGATAAAGAGAGCAAAAAAACTTTACGAGCCAAATTATCCAGCCAAACCCTATGCGCCTACTCGAGATAGAATCTTTAATCGTCTTAGGGCTAAATGTAAAGACACTGCATTGAATTGCGATCAGATCTTCAATCAATCATTTAGATCCTGTGGCGGTGTTATTACTAATCGACAAGTTTGCATAAGTAATTGCGATTAAATGTTTTTATAGAGTGAAATCTTTAATTAGACTCTAAACTTGAAGTAAATATGAGAAATGTGACCTAAGTAACGATTTTTTAAGATAATTTATATTATTTTTATCAGACTGATCTTGTTAGAATCGGCTTTATTAGCTATTATAAAGTATAACTTTAGCAATTCTTTTTCGTATTTTCCTCAAGGAGGGGTCATGTCTGCCAGAAATGTAACACAGAACATTGTGTACTGGTTGATCACTGCTCTCTTAATTTCAGGTTTTACCTCTAGTTTATCATCAACAAAAGCCGCTGAAATATCCCAAGAACAACCAGACGCTCCCATTGAAGCTAAAAAAGTTGAAGTCAGTGCTAAGTTGGAACAACAGCTTGCCAGTACCCGTAGTCGTCTAACTAATTTACTCACTTCACAACAACGAAAAGAAATTTTGTTGATTCAGCTGCAAAATGAATTAGTTAATGTAGAAAGTGAGAGTCTGAAAATACAGCTTGATGAAGAAATAAAACAATTAAGGGCGGATATTATTCTAATACGAGATGATTTTAATCGAACCCTCACAGGAGGCATAGATAAAGTTAAACTGACTTCCGATGTGGAAGAAGTGTATAACTGGCGAACTGATCTAGAAGAGATTATGAAACCGATTTTTCGGAGCATGAAAGGTGTTACTGAAAAACCTCGAGAAATTGAAGGACTTCGATCTAAAACCAGTGTTTTAAAACGAAATATAGAACTAAGTGAATCAGCACTTAACTTTATTCAACAATTTAATAGCACAGAGTTACCCGAAGTATTTATGTCAAGAGTCGTTCAGGCAGAGCTAGACTGGTCTAGTCGTCATGAATCTCTCATAGAAGAGCTAGAAATAGTTGAATTTCAACTTCAAACCAGATTAGATGAAAGTTCTAACTTCTTTAAAAACTTCGGTGGAACCCTGCAAGATTTCGGAAAGGGAAGGGGCTTGTCTATAGTTCTCGCTTTATTTGCTTTTTGGGTAGTTTGGTACTTTTTTATGCTACTACGCCGAGGGTACAATTATATAGCTGAGAAGAAAAAATTTAATATAGATTCAAATTTATCCTCACGTGTATTTTTCTATACCTATCAGATCTTCGCCTCTTTAATCGCTTTAACAGCCATGGTGCTGGTGTTTTATGTGAAGGGTGATTGGATAATGCTTGGTGTTACCATGTTGATACTGGTAACGATCTTCTTTTCCATTAAAAATTACTTTCCAAGATTTGTTGTTGAGACAAAGTTACTGCTCAATATTGGACCGGTGAGGGAAGGCGAGCGGGTGCTTTATGATGACATACCTTGGAAAGTTGAAACCATTGGTGTTTATACCATGCTCTTTAATCCTCTTTTAGTGGGCGGTAGGATCAGAGTGCAGTTAAAAGAGTTGGTCGAGATGAATTCCCGCCCTTTCGCTGATTGTGAGTCTTGGTTTCCCTGTAGAGAGGGGGATATGCTGCTTATGCCTGAAGGTCGGCTAGTTAAAGTTGAATTCCAATCACCAGAATTTGTAAAGCTAAACTACACAGGCGGTGCCACCACCACCATCAGAACAGATGATTTCTTGTCCATGACCTTTACCAACTTGAGTGAAGAATCCTTTCGAGTATCCTCATTCTTTGGTGTTGACTATGGATTGCAGAAAACGGCTACCACTCGCGTAAAATCAGTGTTCAGAGAAGAAATCCAAGAATATATTGAGAGTCAAAATTACGGTAAATATCTGAAAGTCCTACGTGTAGAATTTCATAAAGCTTCAGATTCAGCCTTGACTTACAAGATCATTGCAGACTTCCACGGCATAGCTGCAAGACATCATAATATCATTAAAAGGGCGCTGCAAAGCGCTGCTGTTGATGCGTGTAATAAAAATGGTTGGTCTATTCCTTTCGACCAATTAACTCTTCATCAAGCTGAAGTCGCAGATAAGGTCAGTTAATCTTTTGAAAACGGTCGGAGTTGTACTTGCAGGCGGATTATCATCTCGTATGCTTGAAGATAAGTCGCAACTTATCTGGCAGCAAAATACGCTTTTGGAGCACACAAAAAAGCTCTTAGAGAAAGCTGGCTGCTCAGAGGTCATTGTAAGCCATAATCAACTTCAAGCCTGTGTTAAAGATCGCTATCTTCAATCGGGCCCCCTTGCAGGAATAGAGGCTAGTTTAGCTTACATAGCTGAGAACATCTCCGACGTTGATTTCATGCTGATCATGCCGGTGGATATGCCCTTGGTGCCTAAACAATTATTAACGGAGCTTATGCAAAAGGCAGTAAAAGATAAAGCTATCTATTACCCCTTAGGTCGATTTCCATTATTACTGCCCGTTGGAGATAAATTATCAAAACTACTCATGGAAATACTCGAAAAGAGTGATGGAGGAAAGGCAGCTTCGATTAAGAAACTGCTGTCACATTTTGATAATCTCATACTACCCCTTGATAAAGATCAGCAAAATGTATTTTTTAACTGCAATACGCCAGAACAATGGCGCAGTTTGTCGTCAAACTAGGTACAATTCACTGGTTATAAATGACTAGCTCTAAAATTACTTGCCCCAAATATGACTATGTCTAGTCTTGCTGAAACATGCTGCTTGAGGTGAAACGGGTATATTGAAATAATGAAGGTGTAATTACCATGGCAGGACATGCAAAAAGAGACTTCTCACCTCTAAATATAGCGGTGTTAACAGTTTCAGATTCAAGATCCTTTGAAACAGATACATCGGGTGCCTTGCTAGAAGAAAGACTATTAGCGGCTGGCCATCTTTTAGCGGGTCGAGAAATATGCATCGATGATGTTTATCAACTTAGAGCGGTAGTTTCAAAGTGGATTGCATCAAAAGATGTACAGGTGGTGTTAGTGACAGGCGGCACTGGTTTTACAGCAAGAGATACTACACCAGAAGCTTTAATCCCTCTATTTGATAAGCCTGTGGAGGGCTTTGGAGAACTTTTTAGAAGTATTTCTTATCAGGAGATAGGCACTTCCACTATTCAATCACGCGCAGTTGCAGGCATGGCTAATCAGACGGTTATCTTTTGTATGCCGGGTTCAACGGGAGCCTGTGCTACGGGCTGGGATAATATCTTAGCCGATCAGCTAAATGCAGAGCATGGACCTTGCAATTTTGTTATGCACCTGAAGTCCAGTGAAACAGAAGCTTGCGAGACTCGAGGTTAGTTCTAAATGATAGAGGTCAAGATTCCTAAGGGATTATGGGCTCTAGCAATGCTGTACATAAATAAAATTGTCATAACAGCTAAAATAAAACTAACTAGTTGTGCCTTATAATGGTTCACTCTATTAAGTGCAATAACGCCAAGTAGAATGTAGGCAACTAACAGACTCAGTTTGACAGCAAGCCAAGACTGATTGGTTGGATACTGCTGTAGTATAACCATTAGAGTTACCCCTGAAGCGAGCAATAAACTGTCTATAATCGGGGGAATAATGCGAAAAATTTTATGGCGGTAATGGTTATTTTTAAGCAGCATTAAAATTCCGCGGCTAATAAAAATAATAAAACTCAGCGCAACTAGAACAAGATGAAGATTCTTGATGGTTATATACATAATAAAAATATAAAATATATAGCCAATAACTACAAGGGAAGAATATGAACGAGACCAATGGGATGATTTTCAGAAGATCTAAGTCTATACTGTATTCTTTAAACGAATACATGAGGTGTTAATTATGAAGCGAATCACTCTTTTACTTTGCTTGTGTCTAGTGAGTTCAAACCTTGTTATCCAAGCCTATGATGCTGATAACAAACCTATGAAAAAAGATGCTGATGTTAAAATATATTTTATCGAACTTAATAATGGTCAGACAGTCTCTAAAACTTTTACCGTGAAATTTGGATTAGAAGGTTTTGGCATTGCACCGGCAGGTACAGATAAAGAAAATACTGGTCATCATCATTTGTTGATTGATACTAAAGAACTACCTGATTTGAGTAAAATGCTTCCCGCAACTGACAAAATCATACATTTTGGAGGAGGGCAGACTGAGACGGAATTAACCCTTGAACCGGGTAAACATACCTTACAACTCTTGCTTGGAGATTATCAGCATATTGCCCATGCAAAGCCTATTTTTTCTAAGAAAATTACCATTATTGTAAAAGAATAACTTAACTAGGTTTTATTTTACTGGGTAATACTTGATGGTCATTACTGAGCTTCAGCTACTAACTTAAGATATAACTCTCGTTGTATTGCTGCTCGTTTATCGGACTCAGCGAGTATGGCTGGCCACTCAGGGTGTTGCCTCAGTTGTTTATACATAGCTTGAAATTTTATGCTAGAGCTAATGATGTAGTGCTTAGTCATGGCTTGTTTTAAATTCGCGATAGCTTTTGCAATATCACCTTCAAGATAGGCGATTTCCATTACTCTTAGTTCTGTCGGATTAAATCCCCAGCGTTGCATTTTAGCTTCTATTGCTGAAGATAAAATAGTTTTAGCTTTTGTCAATAAAACCTCTGCTGCTTCAGTTTCACCTACCTGAAGATAACTGTATATTCTCTGAGCATCGGTCTCCCAGAGCTCTGTTAACTTGAAATATTTACTGGCCTCACTGTAGTTTTCAGTGGTGGCTTCTGCGAGTGCACGAATGAGTAATCCCAGTGAATCATTATCATTACGTGGGTATACTTCTCTGACTTAGCTGAGATATAATTCTCTATTCCCCTTATAAAAATACTGTACTTCAGGAAACTCAGAGTCTGTAAAATAATCTGCCGCTTGCTCAGTCAGTCCCATAGTCGCTAAAGTATCCGCCGTTGAAAATAGAGTTTGTGTAATGCCGTTAGAGTTTTTATAAGCCTGGTTGAAAGCAATAGCAGCGTTTGCATACTCGCCTTTGAAGAGATGTATCTGGCCTAATGCCAAATATGGAAGAGGGTGTGAAGCATTGATGGTCAACATATATTCAACCACCTTTAATGCTTCATCAATTTTTCCATAGAAAATGAGTTCATAGGCATAGTTAACATTAGCAAGCATTGACATTGGACTTAGCTGTAGTGCTTTTTCACGAAGTGCATGGCGTTTTAATGGCTGGTCACCTAAACCATTAGCATACCAGGAATAGGCATCTGCATAATTAGGGTTTAGCTCAATGGCTTTCTTGAAATGAGCTATGGCAATGTCTATATTAAAACTAGCTCCTTCAATTAGCCCCATTATGCCATGGGCTTCGGGTAATTCAGGGTTGAGTTCTAGTGCCTTTTCAATTGCGGGTCTTGCTCTGTCTCGTGCAATTTCATCGGGTATGTTTCCATAATTGAGCTCACTCAGAAAGTAACTTGCCCAGCCTTTACCCATCCAGGCAAGTGCATATTCAGGCGCTTGTTCTATTGCCTTGTTAAAATGTACCAAGGCCTTTTCAATATCTGCCTGAGTGCGATTCTCTATATAAAACCGACCCTTGAGATATTCATTGTGAGCGTCGAGGTTAACCTTGCTCATATCACGGGCAACTAATTTGGTGTCTAGGCCTAGTTTAGATTTCAGTGCCTCAACAATAGCCGATGAAATTTCATCCTGAACAGCAAATATATCAGTTAGTTCACGGTCATAGGTTTCAGACCAAAGGTGTTTATCCGAGCCAGCTTCAATCAGCTGGGCAGTTATCCTAATCCTGTTGCCAGCTTTACGTACGCTCCCTTCAAGGATATTGCTAACACCAAGTTTTTCAGCAACTTCAGAAATATTTATCTCCTTTCCCTTGAAAGCAAAAGCAGAGGAGCGTGAAGTAACATGCAAGTTAGGGATCTTTGCCAGAACATTGAGAATTTCTTCAGAGATCCCATCGGAAAAATATTCTTGTTCGGGATCCGATGACATATTGACGAAAGGCAGTACTGCTATGGACGAACCTTCGGGTTTTATAGTGACTTCTTTTGGTGTTTCAATTTTAGTTGAGAAGTCTTCAACAATAATTGCTGGTTCAGCTTCTGTGGCAAAGCGACTTTCATAGATGAAATAACCTAATGCAACAGCCATTAAAGCAATAATAACAAAATCTAGCTTACGACCTGTATGGGCTGTAATGGAATCTTCGGCGGATATATCAGTTTCTTTCTTTACGCCATCGGGCGTAACTTCAAAAGCCCAGGCAAAGAAAATGGCAAAGGGAAAACCTATCACGCCAAAGAAGAAAACAGCGGTAATGATCCACTCGGGTAAATGCAGGGCGGGTACGGCTGTATCAGTGACTTGTACCACCACCCAAGCAAGTACAAGATAAGCAATGCCTACCTTAAATACATTACGTCTTTTGAGTTCTGCAAAGAATGAATCAGCCAATGATAGTTCCTAATTATTATTAAGATTTGTCCCTTGGCAGATAATGTACTGGTATTAAGGATATTAATCAATATCGAAGCGGTAGTTAAGGGTGGTTTAATCAGGAAAAATTGGCGCGCCCGGAGCGACTCGAACGCCCGACCAACTGGTTCGAAGCCAGTTACTCTATCCAGCTGAGCTACGGGCGCTGAACGGAGGGCATTTTTACACTTCTTTAACTAACTATCAAGATTTTATGGAAATTTATTTAATTCTGTTTGAATAATCAACAAGGGGAGTTTGATATTGAAAAATTTGTCCTCATATTAACTTTTGCTAGATATACATCAAGCTCCGTGATTAAATTAGCTCAGAGCAGTTTATTACTGAAAAAGCCTTTAGGATCAGACTAATGTTAAAGCTAATAAAAGGTGCAGAAGTATTTGCACCTAAAAATATTGGAAAAAAAGATCTGTTAATTGCCGATGGAAGAATCATGGCAATTGAAGACTCTATTAACCCATCGTCAGTTTATAGCTCTTGCCAAGTCATAGAAGCAGATGGCTTGCAATTAGTGCCTGGCTTTGTTGATTCCCTAGTGCATATTACCGGAGGAGGCGGCGAAGGTGGCTTTCATACTCGTACGCCTGAAATGTCACTGACCGATGCCACTCTAAACGGTATTACCACTCTAGTTGGGGTTTTGGGAACGGACGCCACGACTAGAAGTTTGCCAAATCTACTGGCAAAAGCAAGGGCTCTGACTTTTGAAGGTATCAGTTGTTATTGTCATACGGGTTCTTATCAAGTCCCTGTAACGACGATTACTGGTTCTGTGCAAGATGATATTATTCTTATCCCAGACTTCATAGGAGTAGGGGAAATTGCCATAGCTGATCACCGTTCTTCAAACCCAACTCAGGATGAACTTAGTCGCCTTGCGGCCCAAGCAAGGGTTGGCGGAATGCTCAGCGGTAAAAAGGGCATTGTGAGCATTCATATGGGGGATAGCACGGATCATCTTGAGTTATTAGAGAAAGTCGTTGCTAATACTGATATCCCTATTACACAGTTTTACCCAACTCATATCAATCGTAATATAGGGCTACTTAATGCTGCCAAAGGCTGGCTCGAAGATGGTGGTTATGTCGATTTAACAACCAGTACCACTGATATGGATTTAGCTAATGGTGAGCCTCGCTGTTGTGAAGCACTGGCTGAGCTACTTAAAGATGGCTTTGATGTTAATCAAATAAGCTTTTCATCCGATGGTCACGCTAGTCTGCCGACCTTTGATGATAAGGGACAATTGTCTGGGCTAAAGGTAGGTTCTGAGAAAAGCTTATTTAATGAAGTAAGGGACGCTGTTTCTCAGTTTAATATTCCTCTTGAAACGGCTATTCAGGTGATCACCTCATCATCTGCAAACATTTTAGGTTTAACTACCAAAGGCCAAATTCGAATAGCAGGGGATGCTGATTTGGTATTACTTGAACCAGGTACTTTGGCAATCCATTCAGTGATTGCTATGGGAAATCTTATGGTCTCAGAGGGCCAAGCCTTAATCAAAGGAACATTTGAATAATGCAAAGTCATACTATTTTTAATATACCTTTAGAAGGTGAATTACCTGCAGACACCCAACGAATTCTCATTGGAATGGGATGTTTTTGGGGAGCAGAAAGATGTTTTTGGAAACTGGCTGGAGTGTACAGAACCTCCGTAGGTTACGCTGGAGGAGATACAACTGTACCAACCTATGAAGCTGTTTGCACAGGCACTACTGGTCATGGTGAGGTGGTTGAAGTTGTTTATAAAACCGATGAAATTTCAACGACAGAATTACTTAAATCGTTTTGGGAAAATCATAATCCCACTCAAGGTATGCGACAAGGAAATGATTTAGGAAGTCAATATCGCTCCATGTTGATTTGCTTTTCAGATGAGCAATTACAACTTGCTGAACAAAGTCGCGATCTTTATCAAAAACAACTTACAGAGGATGGGTATGGTGAAATTACCACCGAGCTACTACTCAATAGAGACTATTATCTAGCAGAGGAATACCACCAACAATATTTAGATAAGAACCCACAAGGTTATTGTGGCTTAAGTGGCACAGGTACTTGTTTTATTTAATGTCCGCTGATTTGGTATTATTGCGCCCACTTTCTTTTGCACTATAAAGAGCTTTATCACAACGTTTAAACCAAGAATCTTTAGATTCATTTTCTAGATAAAGTGCAACGCCTAGTGAGATCGTAACTTTTATACCTGCTACTAATGTTGATTGCTCTATAAGAGTTCGAATGTCTTCACTAATATTCATTGCACTTTCAGGTGTAGAGTCTGCAAGCACAATAGCAAACTCTTCTCCCCCAATTCGATAGAGGTGATCGGTTCTTCTCATTCGTTTTGAAACAATTTGACCGAGGTTAATGAGTACTTCATCGCCTTGTGAGTGTCCAAATTCGTCATTGATCGCTTTAAAATAATCCACATCAAATAATATTAAACAGGTCTGTAAATTGTTTCGATATTTACCAATGAACTCATCAAGCTTTAAATCAAAAGCTCTTCTATTGCGTAATTTTGTTAAGGAATCTCTTCGTGCAACTTCAATCAGAGCTTTGTTTTGTTGTATAGTTAGATTTGCAAAAATATAAACAAATATGCAAGTACTGATAAGAGTCGATAAGAAAGTTATAAATTCAAACGTAGATAATAATGGATAGGAAAATACTGCGATAAAAACGATACAAATAGTACAAAATAAACTTGCTAGTTTAGGTCTTACAGCAAAGAATATTGCCACCAAGGCTGGATAAGACCAGGGTATGTGAGCAACGCCTTTAAGATAAAATCCGTATAACATTGCTAAGACTAATGAGCCTGCAAGAATTAATCTTGCAATGTGAACTTTTCGAGATTTATAAACATACATGCCATTTATGGCAAATACTGAGAATAGTACTAGATCAAATAATGCAATGATCCATTCTCCAGCCATAGCTCTTATCATGATAAAAGGAATTAGTACAACAGAGGCTGTTGCCGATAAAACCATTAGAATTTGTTCTTGTTTTGTTCGACTTTTTAGAGGGGTAAATACCATCTTTGTAATTACCTATTAATTAATATATAACAAACAGCAACTTATAACGACTAGTATAGTCGATTCGTTGCTAATATACCCGTGCAATTATTGTAGCTCGAAGCGGTGCGGCATGTCCTTCCACGGTTAAGTTGTGATCATCAGGATCTAAGTAATTTTCAAGTGAGTGAAAATGCATCCAATCGGTGGCTCTTTGCTCTTTTGTTGTTGTCCTAGAGCAATCAATTAAACGAATATCCTTTAGCCCACATCGTTTCATCCAATGCATCAAGGCATCGGTTGAGGGTAAAAACCAAACATTTCTCATTTGTGCATAACGGCCAGGGGGGAGAAATACAGTATTTTTATCGCCTTCGACCACGAGGGTCTCAACTACCAATTCTCCACCAGGCCTGACTAAATCTCTCAGTTTTTGTAGGTGTTCAATTGGGGAGCGCCGATGATAAAGCACACCCATGGAGAAAACCGTGTCAAATAGAGCTAAATCTGGCATATGTTCTATGCCAAGGGGGAGAAGATGAACGGGCATCTTTCCAAGAAAGTGTTTCATGGCATGAAACTGGGTTAAGAACTTTTGTGATGGGTCAATCCCAATGGCTAACTTAGCCCCAGCACCATGCATGCGAAACAAATGATAACCATTGCCGCAACCAACATCTAAAATAGTACGATTGGTTAAATCACTCAGGTGAGGACTAATGCGCTCCCACTTCCAATCAGAGCGCCACTCTGTATTGATATGCAAACCATTAATTTGAAAAGGCCCCTTGCGCCAAGGATGCAATAACATCAATTGTTGTTTAAGAGTTTCTCTGGATGAATCTGACAAACTTGTGCAGTCACCCACCGACACACTAGTTTTGATATCTAAATTTAAAGGAGGAACTTGGATTAACTCATCCAGTAGTTGGTGCCATTGTGTGATTTCTCCATGGGTATATTTTTCAAAGATAGCCGCTATGTCTGAGGGTAAACGTTCCATCCAAGGAATAAGTTCACTGGCTGATATATCTTTATAGGCTTGTTCAAAATGAATCATTTAATGGCCACGATTGATGCAAAATTATATTGCTGAAACCAAATATCTGCCGAGCGAAAACCAGCAGATAAAAGTCTATTTCTATGTTCATCAAAAGTTTCAGGAATTAATATGTCTTGCAAAGCTTCTCTTTTTTGGCTTATTTCAAGTTCGCTATAACCGTTTTTCCGTTTAAAATCTAAGTGCATGTCATCGATAAGTTTTTGAGTAGCTGGATTACTAAAATGAATTTTTTCCGATAGAACTAATAAACCTCCGGGGTTTAAGCCCTTGACAATGTTTTGCAGTAAATCCGTACGTTTGGCTTTCTCGATAAACTGTAATGTGAAGTTAAGAACCACCATACTAGCATTGCTGATTTCGACCGTTTCAATGTCTTGTTTAATCACCTGCACTGGAATATCTGAGCCATAGGCCGAGAAGAGTTTTTTGCTGCGCTCAACCATGGAGACTGAGTTGTCTACGGCTATCATTTTCACATTTGAAGCACTAATGCTTCGACGCATAGAGAGGGTTGCAGCTCCTAAACTTGAGCCTAAATCATAAACATTGCTGCTATCTGTCACGAAAAGTCGTGCAAAAGTGCCTAAATGTCGAATAATACGTTCATATCCTGGGACAGAGCGTTTAATCATGTCTGGAAAGACATCGGCCACCTTATCATCAAAGTTAAAATCGTCCACTTCATTCAATGGCTCAGAAAACACCTTATCAACTTTATCCATAACTATTTAGCAACAAAATCATTTAATTTAAAAGCAGCACTTTAACACATGAAGCAGTTTATTGAGAATCCCTAACAAGCTTTTGTATTTATTAGTGTTAATATTTTCCATCACCCTTATATCTGATTATGACGATGGTTGTTTGAAACTTTACTGAACTTCCAACCCTTGATTTACCTAATATTTGTGTTAATAATAGACTAGCATCGGCATGATGCTTATAGCGTTAAAAACTATATTTTCAACTGATTAGGGAGGTTAATAATGCGTTATGGTATTAAAAACTTTAAAGAGTTTCATCAGGCTGTAGATTGGCGTGACTATGTCAATACCTATATGGCTAATACTCGAGAACAAAATTCAGACACTGAAGTGAAAATTATAACAGGTCAAGGTGAAATTATTGCTGTATGGCAAAAACACGGTTACGGTTATATAGAAGAATGCCGAACTGCGGAGCGTCTCTCAAAGCAAATAGCGGCCTAGTCAGATAAGAGCAGCATCTTGATTAATAAAACTCATAACAAGGGCGATAATCAGAGTGTATCAATTTCATTCGATGCTGTTTAATAAACGCTTGTAACAAATCATCAATTTCAGTACAAAGTTTAGCGTCACCTGTTAACTTATAGGGACCATACTTCTCGATGGCTTCTATGCCATTTTCTTTCACATTTCCTGTGACGATACCTGAAAAGGCCTTACGTAAATTAGCGGCTAGTATATATTTTTCCTGATTAGTACTTAAATTTAATGCTGACATATTTTGATGATCGGGATGGAAAGGCTTTTGAAACAAATCATCAATTTTTAGCCGCCAGTTGAAATGAAATGCATCATCCATTTTTTTACGATAGGCAGTCACTTCTTTCAGACCCGCTTGCATAACCTTTGCAACTTGGATGGGATCATCAATGATAATTTGGTATCTCTCACAAACTTCTTCACCTAAAGTGTTATGCAAAAAGCTATCGATTTTATCAAAGTAAGCCTCTGAATTTTTGTTACCGGTAAACACAACAGGGAAGGGCATATGCTTATTTTCATCATCCAGAAGTATTCCCATGAGATATAAGATTTCTTCCATGGTACCCACACCACCCGGAAATACAATTATTCCATGGCCAAGACGCACAAAGGCTTCAAGTCGCTTTTCTATATCGGGCATTATCATTAATTCATTTACGATGGGATTCGGAGATTCGGCAGCTATGATCCCAGGTTCTGTAATGCCGATAAAACGTCCAAGGTGAATACGTTGTTTTGATTGGCCAATCAAAGCGCCTTTCATGGGGCCCTTCATGGCACCAGGCCCGCAACCGGTGATGATATTTTTCCCGCGAAGGCCAAGTCGATAACCCACTTCCTTACAATAGGCGTACTCTGCATTAGAAATAGCATGACCACCCCAACAAACGACTAAGTCAGGCTCAACCCCTGGCCTAATGGCCTTGGCATTTCTCAGGATATTAAAAATTGCATTGGTGGTTGAAAGACCGCCACTGAAATCAAAGTCTGGGCTGTGATTGAGAGCTTGATCGAGATAAACGATATCTCTAAGCACCGAAAAAAGATGTTCTTTAATACCTTGGATCATTTCACCATCAACAAAAGCTTGGGCTGGGGCGTTAATAATTTCCAGTTTTATGCCTCTATCACGTTGCAGGACATTGATATCAAAATGTTTAAGCTGAGATTTTACCACCCTTACATCATCGGTGACTTCAAGGCTGTTAAGTACTGCTAAGGCGCACTTTTTAAATAATTCGTTTATACCACCTTCAGAGCTATCTCTCATTCGGCGGATCTCATCCTGAGATAAAATATTGTTTTCAGGGTCTGGTGTGATAACGGTGTTGATGAATTGGGTGATAATATTTTCGTTCAAAGTGAGTTCCTTTGATGATTTAGTGACGGAGGCTTACTATTTACTATAGGTGTAATGAACCAATAAAGACAGCAAAGATTGACTCAATCTGCTTGCATCGGTATAGTCCGCAACCTCAGCGATAACAAGACTTTCACTGCTAAATATGCAACTAACAGATTTCACTTTTAAATTACCAGACCAACTGATCGCACGTTATCCTCTTGAGGAGAGAACAGCAAGCCGATTACTGTCACTTGATGGCAACAATGGTACTATCGAGCATGGTAATTTTACTGATATTGAGCAATTACTAAATCTTGGTGATTTACTGATATTTAATGATACCAGAGTGATACCGGCAAGATTAAATGCTCGAAAAGAATCTGGTGGTAAGATTGAAGTTTTAATTGAGCGATTAATTTCTGAAACGGAGGCACTTGCCCATATACGGTCAAGTAAATCTCCTAAACCAGATTCAAAAATCATACTTGAAGATAACTCGGTTCTGACGGTTATTGGACGTAAAGATAATTTGTTTATCATTAAAGCTGAGCCTGCTACTGATTTACTTACAATACTTGATGCCATAGGCCATATTCCCTTACCGCCTTACATAGACCGTCCAGATGAACAGTCGGATCACGAGCGCTATCAAACGGTTTATAGTAAGCACAAGGGTGCAGTAGCTGCCCCAACTGCAGGATTACATTTTAGTAAAGAGATAATAAAGACACTCAAAGCTAAGGGTGTTGAAACAGGTTTTGTGACACTTCATGTTGGCGCTGGCACTTTTCAGCCTGTAAGAGTTGATAATATCAGCGAACACAAGATGCATAGTGAATGGTTTCAAGTTTCAGCAGAGCTAGTTGAACAAATAAAACAAACCAAAGAGCGTGGCGGTAGAGTTGTAGCAGTTGGTACTACAAGTGTTAGATGCCTCGAGTCAGCGGCATCATCAGGAGAGCTAAAGGCTTTTTCAGGTGATACTGATATTTTCATCACACCAGGTTATGAATTTAAAATGGTTGATGTGCTGATCACTAATTTTCATCTACCCGAGTCAACCTTGATCATGTTGGTTAGTGCCTTTGCCGGAAGAGAAAACATTCTCAGGGCTTACCATCAGGCCATAGAGGAAAAGTATCGTTTTTTTAGTTATGGTGATGCCATGTTTTTAAAGAAAGGCTTAACTAAACGGAACCAAGAATAATGTCGATGATATTTACAAAGATTGCAGAAGATGGCTTAGCAAGGCGAGGCCAACTAAAATTCGAACGAGGAACCGTTGAGACACCGGCCTTTATGCCTGTTGGTACCTATGGCACCGTTAAGGCAATGACACCGGAGGAGTTAAAAACCCTCGGCGCTGAAATTGTCCTTGGTAATACATTTCACTTGATGTTGCGACCTGGAACTGAGGTTATTAAAAAGCACGGTGATCTCCATGACTTCATGCATTGGTCAGGACCAATTCTAACAGATTCAGGCGGTTTTCAAGTGTTTAGCCTAGGCGATATTCGGAAAATTACCGAAGAGGGTGTGCATTTTCGCTCGCCAATTGACGGTAGTAAGATATTTATGGATCCTGAGCTATCCATGAAGGTGCAAAGTGACTTAGGCTCAGATATCGTGATGATATTTGATGAATGTACGCCTTATCCTGCAACACCAAAGGAAGCAGAAGTATCAATGCAACTGAGTCTGCGTTGGGCTCAGCGTAGCAAAGATGCCCATGGCGATAACCCAAATGCCTTATTTGGTATTGTTCAGGGTGGCATGTATGAAGATCTCCGTGAAGAATCTTTAAATGGATTGGTGGATATTGGTTTTGATGGTTATGCTATCGGTGGATTATCGGTTGGCGAGCCTAAGCAAGATATGAAGAGAGTCTTGTCATACCTTGCGCCAAAAATGCCCAGTGATAAGCCTCGGTATTTGATGGGTGTTGGTCGACCAGAGGATATCGTGGAGGCTGTTCGACGTGGTGTTGATATGTTTGATTGCGTGATGCCAACTCGAAATGCCCGAAATGCACATCTTTTTACACAACAAGGTGTTGTAAGAATCAAGAACAGTCCCCATAAAGAAGATACTCAGCCAATAAGTAAAGATTGTGATTGCTATTGTTGTAGTAATTATAGTCGTGCTTATTTACATCATTTATTTAAATGTAATGAGATTTTAGGCGCTCGCTTAGCGACCCTACATAATCTGCATTATTATCAGTTTCTAATGGCTGGATTGCGAAGTGCAATTGAACAGGGTACATTGAGCGACTTTGTGGAAGAATTCTATCTAGGCATTGGTACAGAAGTACCGGTTCTTGGTTAAATAATGAATAACAATAGTCTATAAATAAACTATAAATATACTTTAAATATAATATAAAGGGGATAGTATGAATTTCTTATTTAGTGATGTAATAGCTGCAGAATCGGGAGCATCAGGTCAAAGTGATCCCTGGTCAAGCATTATCATGTTGGTCGTATTTGGTCTTATTTTCTACTTTATGTTGATTCGCCCTCAATCAAAGCGTGCGAAGGAACATAAAGGCATGGTGGAAGCCCTTCAAAAGGGTGATGAAGTTACCACAAATGGCGGTGTTTTAGGAAAAATCACTAAGGTTGGCGATAGTTTTGTCACCTTGAAAGTGGCGGATAATGTTGAAATCAACATACAAAAACATGCAGTTTCATCTGCCTTGCCCAAGGGCACGATTAAATCTATTTAGTTACATCTATAAATTTACTAATAGCCAATAGGACTAAACAATGTTCATGAATCAACCTGCTGTTAATCAGCCGATGAACACCTATCCATTATGGAAGTACATCCTGATCGTTTTTATACTGGTGATTGGTGTTGTCTACGCTTTGCCTAATTATTATGGTGAAGATCCTTCCATCCAAATATCACCTCAAAAGCAAGCTGCTTTGAGTAGTGATGTTGAGCAAACCGTTCAGACTGTGCTACTTGAAAGCAACATCAAGTATAAAAAAATTGAACGGGATAGCAAAATGATAGTGGTTCGTTTTAGTGACCCTGATACGCAACTTGTCGCTCAACCTATCATAAATAAAGCGATTCGAGATGCCTATGGAGATGAACAGTATATCGTTGCCATGAATCTTGCTCCTGCAACACCCCAATGGTTGAGGGATCTCAACGCTTCTCCCATGAAGCTTGGACTCGATTTACGTGGCGGTATTCACTTTTTAATGGAAGTGGATATGAAAACCGCTGTAAGCAAGCGTGAGACTCAGTATGTTTCTGATTTTAAAGCAGATCTTAAAAAAGAGAGATTACACTACTTCGGACCTATTAATCGTAGTCCTGCAGGTGGCGTATTGGTTAAGTTTCGTAAAGAAGAAACCCGAGATAAAGCCTATGATATTTTAAAAGAACGCTATCAGGATTTAACCTTCGAAAAATCGGATGATGGTGAGGTTTATACCTTTAAAGCATCCTTTTCAGCACAGCAAATCAAAGCTGTACGTGATGATGCTGTACGACAAAATATCACTATATTAAGAAATCGTGTCAATCAATTAGGCGTGGCTGAACCACTTATCCAACGTCAGGGGGCAGAACGCATCGTTGTTCAATTACCTGGTGTGCAAGATTCTGCAAAGGCTAAGAAGCTGCTTTCCGCAACAGCCTCCCTTGAATTCCGTATGCTCAATGAAGAGCGTGACGTACAAGTCGCTCTTAGAGGCAGGGTGCCAAGGGATTCAGAAATTCTCTATAATGATGATGAACAACCTTACCTATTGATGAAGGACGTTATCGTCACAGGTGATCATATTGTCAATGCCAACTCGGGTATGGATGAGAATGGCATGCCACAAGTGAATATCGTGCTGGATTCTAAGGGTGGCACTAAAATGTCAACCTCATCTAAACGCAATATTCAAAAGATGATGGCCACTGTATTCATTGAATATAAAACAGATTATGTTGAGAAAGATGGTAAGTCTGTAGCTCTCCCGCCTCGTAAGGTAGAGACGATCATCAACATAGCTCGTATTCAGGCAGTACTAGGTAATCGCTTTAGAATAACGGGCCTTGATTCGTCTTCTGAGGCACATGAATTAGCTTTGTTATTAAGAGCTGGTGCCCTGACTGCACCTATTCAAATTGTTGAAGAGCGTACTATTGGACCAAGCCTTGGTAAAGAAAATGTCGAATTAGGCATGTTATCTATCCAAATAGGTATGAGTCTAGTGTTATTGTTCATGCTGGTCTATTACAAGCTATTTGGCTTAGTTGCTAATTTTGCTTTGCTGACTAACCTAGTGTTAATCGTCGCAGTGATGTCTTTAATTCCGGGGGCAACCTTAACCTTGCCTGGTATCGCCGGTATTGTTCTAACCGTGGGTATGGCCGTGGATGCTAATGTACTGATCTTTGAGCGGATACGTGAAGAGATACGTGCCGGTAGCTCACCACAAAAGGCCATCCATAATGGTTACGATAAAGCTTTATCAACCATTGCTGATGCAAATATTACTACCTTGATTGCCGCAATTATATTGTTTGCAGTGGGAACCGGTCCTATTAAAGGATTTGCGGTAACCCTTGCTATTGGTATTCTAACTTCCATGTTTACTGCAATCATGGGTTCTCGAGCTATTATCAATCTGGTATATGGCGGCAAAAATGTTAAAAAACTTTATATATAGGGGAATATGACTATGCAACTACTTACTGGCTCCCTTAATTTGGACTTTCTAAAATTACGCAAGGTGATGATGGCTCTTTCATTGTGCCTGCTCATCGTTTCTATAGGTTCATTAAGTACTAAATTTTTGAATTTAGGTTTGGATTTCACCGGCGGTACTTTGATTGAAGTAGGTTATGATTCCACTGCTGATCTTGGTGTTATCCGTTCTGAATTAGTCGCTATAGGTTTTGAAGGTGCAGTGGTTCAATATTTTGGTTCATCGAAAGACGTTACAGTACGTCTAGCGCCAATTGAGGGTATAAAGAATGACGAAATAGGCACTAAGGTTGGTGAGGTTCTTAAAGCCGCCGATTCATCTGTGACCATTCGGCGCATCGAATTTGTTGGACCAAGTGTAGGTGATGAGCTTACACAGCAAGGTGGTATGTCCATGCTTGTTGCCCTTATTTGTATCATGATATATGTGGCAATCCGTTTTGAGTGGAAGTTTGCTGTTGGATCCGTGGCAGCCTTGGCTCATGATGTGACTATCACCTTAGGGCTATTCTCCTTACTAGGCCTCGAATTCGATTTAACCGTACTTGCTGCATTACTAGCGGTTATTGGTTATTCGCTTAACGATACCATTGTGATCTTTGACCGTATTCGTGAAAATTTCCTGCGGATGCGTAAGGGCACGCCTGAAGATATTGTTAACCGTTCTTTGAACCAGACAATAGCCCGTACCATTATCACCTCTTTAACGACTATTATTGTATTGACGGCTCTCTACCTCAAGGGTGGTGAGTTGATACATGGATTTGCTACGGCTTTATTAATGGGTGTTGTTATCGGAACCTACTCGTCGATTTATGTAGCGAGTACTTTTGCTCTGGCTCTAGGGGTTTCTAAGGAAGACTTGATGCCTCCAGAAGTTGAGAAGGAAGGGGCTGATCAAGACGCTCTGATCTGATTTTACAGATGGGGTCTTATTGTCTTAGCTATAGCTTTAAAAATTTTAGGTGAGGCTGCAATTACATTACCAGAGGTTAAGTGCTTTGCTTGACCTTGCATATCATCAAGTATACCGCCTGCTTCAAGCACCATCAGGCTTGCAGCAGATATTTCCCATTGTGTTAAACCAAACTGCCAGAAGCCATCAATTCTTCCTGCGGCCACAGAGGCCAAGTCTAAAGAAGGGCAGCCTGTTAGGTGCAGATCGTCACATTGGTTAATAAAATCAGTGAAAGCAGCCATCTTCGTTTTGCCATTTGTGCTATTTGGACTAGGAAACCCCGTTGCTAAAGTACAGTTCTTGAGATCTTTTTGATTAGTTACTCTTAAGCGCCTTCCATTGACCGAAGACCCTCTACCCCTTGATGCTGTGTAGAGTTCATCTACCACGGGCGCATAAATCACCGAATGCTGGATGCGGTCATTTTCTTTGATGGCAATAGTGATAGCAAAATGAGGGATTTCCGAGTGAAAGTTACTCAGACCGTCTAGAGAGTCGATGAGCCAGGTGATATCTTTTCCCGGCATACTACCGGTGAATTTTGCTGCTATAGCATGATTCGGGTAAGCTGCTTTAATAACATCAATCATGACTTGTTCAGCTTTGAGTTCCATTTTGTTCGTAAAGTCACTGGGACCTTTACTATGTGATCTAACTATATCCATGCCATGTAAACTGATTCTGCTAGCTTGGCGTACAGCTGAAACTGCAATGTTCACTAGTGGGTGCATCGTGATTATCTCTCAAAAGTTGTGTAAAGAACGGTTAGCCACTTGGGCTGGCGCTATTCTATCAGAAAAGATGGAGAGAGCAAGGTATCTTCTGTATCATAGCGTTTTTACTATTTACCCCAAGACCTTTATCAATGCTTGATTCTATTAATATTATCCTTAGTCATACCTCTCATCCTGGCAATATTGGTGCTGCAGCTCGCGCAATGAAGACCATGGGGCTTTCTAAAATGATCTTGGTTAAACCTAAGAATTTTCCTTCATTTGAGGCAACAGTTCGAGCTTCTAAGGCTGATGATGTATTAGCAGATGCTCGTGTGTATCCAACTATGGATGAGGCTTTAAAGGAATTTACAGTGGTTGTTGGCTGTAGTGCCCGTAGTCGTCATCTTGATGTGCCTATCTTGACGGCACGAGAAATGGCAGAAAAGGTTGTTAGTAAATATAGTGCTCAGAAGGTTGCCATCATGTTTGGAACTGAGAATGCTGGTTTAACTAATGAAGAGCTTTCGAGATGCCATTATCAAGTTTTTATTCCTGCAAATCCAGATTACAGTTCTTTAAATCTTGCCTCAGCTGTACAGCTTATCAGTTATGAAATGCGGGTAGCAGTCTTGGGTAATAGTGCCAAGGATATTGAACGAGAAGCAGCGCCTAGAGTAACCGCTGAATTGATGGAAGGTTTTTATCAACACCTTGAGCAAACCTTAATTGAAACTGGCTATCATAATCCTCAACACCCGAAGATGTTAATGTCTCGACTAAGACGTATTTATAATCGAACTACACCTGACCATTCTGAAATGCAGATATTACGCGGCATTCTATCATCAATTCAAAAAACCATTAAAAATCAATAACATATCGCATATATCTAAAATATATTTTATATATATTTTAACTTGAAATATATACTTGACCATTTTACTTGGTTATGAGAAAATTACCCTAGTTAAATATGATGGATATTTTCTATGAAGCTAACCACTAAAGGACGATACGCAGTAACTGCAATGCTCGATTTATCACTGCATTCTGTGAATAATCCTATCACCCTAAGTGATATTTCTAGTCGACAAGATCTCTCCCTGTCTTATTTGGAGCAGTTATTTTCTCGATTAAGACGAAACGGCCTAGTGATGAGCACCCGCGGGCCAGGTGGTGGTTACCAATTAGGACGAGATCCCGAACAGATTAAAGTGGCTGAAGTTATCCTTGCTGTTAATGAATCCCTAGATGCCACAGGCTGTCAGGGTAAACGCAGTTGTCAGCAAGGCTCAATCTGTCTTGCCCATAATCTTTGGTTGGGTTTAAGCGATACCATTTATGAATATTTGAACAATATTACTCTAGCAGAGGTTATTTCCCAGCAAGAGATCCGTGAAATAGCCTACAAGCAAGATGCCCCCGTATCACAAGAGCCTTCAGATGAAGATCTCCAAAGCCGGCCCGGTGCTGGAAATATTCCATCGGAAGTGACTGTTTAAGATTTTAGTGATTGATTAAAAGAATGATGAAATTTGAATTTTGGAGAAGTTTATGAAATTGCCAATTTACCTAGATTATGCGGCAACAACACCAGTTGACCCTCGTGTTGCAGAAAAGATGATGCAGTTCCTAACCATGGAAGGTGGTTTTGGAAATCCAGCCTCACGTTCACATCAGTTTGGATGGAAAGCTGAAGAAGCTATTGATATTGCACGAAATCAAGTTGCTGACCTAGTGAAGGCTGATCCCCGTGAAATTGTATTTACATCGGGAGCCACAGAGTCTGATAATCTTGCTATAAAAGGTGTTGCTCATTTTTACCGTAAGCGCGGTAATCATATTATCACCGTTAAAACTGAACATAAGGCGGTTCTCGATACCTGTCGTCAACTTGAGCGTGAAGGATATGAAGTAACTTACCTCGACGTTGAAAATGATGGGCTAGTTAATCTAGAAACCTTCAAAGCTGCAATCCGTGAAGATACGATTTTAGCATCAGTGATGCATGTGAATAATGAAATTGGTGTTATCCAAGATATAGCTGCCATTGGTGAGATTTGCCGTGATAATAAAATAATCTTCCACGTGGATGCTGCCCAAAGTGCTGGCAAAATTGATATTAATTTAGCAGAGCTTAAAGTCGACTTGATGTCCTTCTCAGGCCACAAGGTATATGGACCTAAAGGTGTTGGTGCCCTCTATGTACAACGTAAACCTCGTATTCGTCTTGAAGCTCAAACACATGGTGGTGGACACGAACGTGGCATGCGCTCTGGTACCCTTGCAACCCATCAACTTGTTGCCATGGGTGAAGCCTTCGAGATAGCCGGTAAAGAAATGGCATCAGAACATGTTCGTATTACTAAACTACGTCAGCGATTATTAGATGGCGTGTCAGGCCTTGAAGAAGTTCATTTAAATGGCAGTAAAGAGCAGCATGTTCCTTACACAGTGAATATCAGCTTTAACTTTGTTGAAGGTGAATCTTTGATAATGGCACTGAAGGATCTGGCCGTATCATCAGGTTCTGCCTGCACCTCTGCAAGCCTTGAGCCTTCTTATGTTTTAAGAGCTTTAGGGCTTGAGGATGAATTAGCCCATAGCTCAATTCGTTTTTCAATTGGCCGTTTTACCACTGAGCAAGAAATTGATCATGCAATTGAAGGCGTTTGTAACGCCATAGACCGTTTAAGAGAAATGTCTCCTCTGTGGGATATGTTTAAAGACGGCATCGATTTATCAACAGTTGAATGGGCGGCCCACTAATCGGGCTTTTTATAGATTTTTTTGTAAGTGAAAGTTAATTAAGTAGGTGAATAAAAATGGCTTATAGCGAAAAGGTAATTGACCATTATGAAAACCCTCGTAATGTGGGTAGCTTAAAAGAAGATGATGGCGGAATCATTGGTACCGGTATGGTTGGTGCTCCAGCCTGTGGTGATGTAATGAAACTACAAATTAAGGTGGATGCCCAAGGCATTATCGAAGATGCTAAGTTTAAGACTTATGGTTGTGGTTCTGCTATAGCGTCGAGCTCATTGGTGACAGAATGGGTAAAGGGTAAGTCAATTGACGAAGCGGCTCAGATCCGAAATACGGAAATCGCCGAAGAACTTTGCCTACCTCCAGTGAAAATACACTGTTCAGTTTTAGCTGAAGATGCAATTAAAGCAGCAGTTGCAGATTATCGCAGCAAAACATCTGCTTCTGAGGAATAAACAATGGCTATATCTTTATCAGAACCAGCAATTGAACGTGTTAGACACTTTTTAGATAATCGTGGTTCTGGTGTTGGTGTTCGGGTTGGTGTTACCACTACGGGTTGTTCAGGTTTAGCGTATCTTATCGAGTTTGTGGATAGTATAAATTCTGATGATGAAGTCTTTGAGCAGGATGGTGTTTCAATTATCATCGATAAGAAAAGCTTGGTCTATCTTGATGGTACTGAAGTGGACTTTGTACGAGAAGGTCTTAATGAAGGCTTTGAGTTTAAAAATCCTAACCAAAAAGGCGCCTGTGGTTGCGGTGAAAGCTTTACTGTTTAACAGTCCTAAAGCAAACTGTAAATTTTATGACACAGATCACTAATAATTACTTCGAGCTTTTGTCTTTGCCCTTGTGCTTTGATATCGACCGACAAGAATTAGATAAAGCCTATCGCTCCTTGCAACAGGTGAGCCATCCTGATCGCTTTGTTAATGAATCTGCACAACGGCAAAGAGAAGCTGTGCAGCAGACAGCCTTAAATATTGAAGCCTATCAAGCATTAAAATCTCTGGTTCAGCGAGCTTGTCACTTAATGACATTACTTGGTCACGAATTTGATCTCGGTTCTTACACAGTTTCAGATGTAGCACTTTTGATGGAACAGATGGAATACCGTGAGCAGTTGAGCGACATTAAAGATAACAATGAACTTGAAGAACTTGACGCTTTTGCAAAAAAAATCAAGAGTCTAAGCCAAGACATGACGGCTAAGATTTCTAAACAATTTAAACATCTGCAACAAATTAATAGCCTAGACAATACAAGATTCGATAGCAGTAGCCTTAAAAACCTTATCTGTGAATTGCAATTTCTTACTAAACTTGCCCTAGATCTCGATGAGGTTGAAGAGCAACTTATGTTGATACAATAAGCCGGAAATTATTTATGTCATTAATGCAGATCGCAGAACCTGGTCAAAGCCAAAAACCCCATCAGAAGAAATTTGCTGCGGGTATAGATTTGGGCACAACCCACTCTTTAGTCGCTATAGTAAGAAGTGGTGAAGCCATAGTGCTCGCTGATCATACTGAGCAGAAGTTATTACCTAGTGTTGTACATTATCCTCTAGTAGGTGCGCCAATTGTTGGTAAGGCTGCTTATGATATGGCGGTTAGTGATCCTCAAAATACCATCGCCTCAGTGAAGCGCATGATGGGGCGAGGCATTGAAGATGTCACCCATCTAGGGGCTCAATCGCCTTATCGATTTACTGATAAAAGAGATGGTATGCCTGAGTTGATCACCAATCAGGGAATCGTCTCACCGGTTCAAGTCTCTGCTGAAATTCTACGCTGTTTGAGTTGTCGCTCTAAACAGGCGCTTGGCGCAGAGCTTGATGGTGTGGTTATTACCGTACCGGCTTATTTTGATGATGCCCAACGTCAGGCCACCCGTGATGCAGCTAAAATTGTTGGCTTAAATGTATTACGATTAATTAATGAACCAACCGCTGCTGCATTGGCCTACGGCCTAGATAGTGCTAAAGAACAAGTTATTGCTATTTTCGATTTGGGAGGAGGTACTTTTGATATTTCTATCCTGCGTCTTCACAAGGGTATCTTCGAAGTACTGGCTACAGGTGGCGATTCAGCCTTAGGTGGGGATGACTTTGATCGCGAAGTGGCATCTTGGTTACTAGCCCGTTGTCATGACCGCAAATCTTCTGGTGGTGACAATCTTGATCCTCAGGTACAACGCTATTTGTTTAATCAAGCAAGGAGCATTAAAGAACAGTTGTCCTCAGTTGATTCTGTTCAGGTTGAGTTAGATTTTACTGCTAAGAGTAATGCGTCGATCAAATGGTCTGGCACTTTCTTAAGAACAGATTTTGAGTCAATGATTAGCGGATTTGTAAAAAGAACTTTGATGTCTTGTCGTCGCACTTTAAAAGACGCTGAAATTGATATAGAAGAGATTGGCGAAGTGATCATGGTGGGTGGTTCTACTCGTGTACCTCTGGTACGTGAAAAGGTGGCAGAGTACTTTCAATGTGAGCCCATGGTGTCAATTAATCCCGATGAGGTAGTTGCAATAGGTGCAGCGCTTCAAGCGGATATTTTGATTGGTAATCGACCAGACAGTGAAATGCTGCTGTTGGATGTATTGCCCTTATCACTTGGCATAGAAACCATGGGAGGATTAGTGGAAAAAATCATCCCAAGAAATACGCCCATACCCGTTAGTCGCGCCCAAGACTTTACCACTTATCAAGATGGTCAAACGGCCATGAAGTTGCACGTTGTTCAGGGTGATAGAGAGCTTGTGGCTGATTGCCGTTCGCTGGCTGAGTTTAAGTTGTCTGGCATTCCAGCTATGGTTGCTGGCGCCGCCCATATACGTGTTACTTTTCAGGTAGATGCTGATGGTCTACTCAGTGTCACTGCCATGGAACAATCAACAGAAGTGGAAAGTCATATAGTGGTGAAACCATCTTATGGCTTAACGGATGACGACATTATTTCCATGATCAATGACAGTATGCAACATGCTGAGGATGATGTTCATCAACGTCGCCTAAAAGAACAACAGGTTGAAGCCAAACGCTTAATAGAAGCCACCCGAGCTGCGCTTGCTGACAATGGTAGTGATTTATTGACCGAGGCAGAGCAGGGAGCTTTAAATGACGCCTTGGCAGAACTAGAACTAACCAGGCTTAAGGATGATTATCTCGCTATTAAGAATCAGCTGGATGAACTTAACAAGCAATCAGAATTTTTTGCCTCAAAGCGCATGAATATTAGTATTAATGAAGCTTTAGTGGGCAGTACTATCGATGAGCTAGCTGCTTCATCACGCCCAACTAGACAGACACAGGATTAACACAACCCAATGCCAAAAATTATATTTTTACCTAATGAAGAATTATGCCCAGAAGGATTAGTCGTTGAAGCCGAGCAAGGAGAGTCTATACTTGATATAGCCCTTGAAAATGATATCGATATAGAACATGCCTGTGAGAAGTCTTGCGCCTGTACTACCTGTCATATCATAGTTAGGGAAGGTTTTGAGTCCCTAGAAGAGTCTGACGAGCTGGAAGATGATATGTTAGACAAGGCGTGGGGTTTAGAGCCCGATAGCCGCCTTGGTTGTCAGGCAATGGTTGAAAATGAAGATCTTGTGGTGGAGATACCTAAATACACGGTTAATCAGGTTTCTGAAGCCCATTAGAACCATAAATCACAATTTATATTTAAGTAAGGTAGTAGAAACATGAAATGGACTGATTCACTGGATATTGCTCTGGATTTGATAGATGAACATCCTGAGGTTGACCCTAAGACCATTAGATTTACTGAGCTTCGTGCTTGGGTATTGGCACTTGAAAATTTTGATGATTTGCCTGAACATTGCGGTGAAAAAATACTTGAAGCCATTCAAATGTACTGGATTGAGGAAATGGATTAAAAAACTTAAATTATTTCAACAATAGGCTTGTGTTTTTCTATAAAAACAGTATTATTGCGCCTGCTGTTACTCAAGCAAATATGGGTTGTTAGCTCAGTTGGTAGAGCATCTGACTTTTAATCAGGATGTCGCAGGTTCGATCCCTGCACAACCCACCATTTTCAAACCTTTCAGAGCATCCGTTTTTGAAAGTGCCTAACATTTCATGTTTAGTATAATCTACTATTAGCATCCCAAAAGCACTTGTTAATACCTTAGGCTTACACGATGCCAACAAAAAGCTGTTTTTGTTCTTTTATTGCATCAATTATGTAATCACGAAATGCTAATACTCGAATATTAGATTTTGACTCGGGGTGCATAAGAACCCATAGACCTAAATCAAACCTTTTCTCAGGCTCACAATATCGCCTCAGTGCAGGATCAGCGTCGCCAATAAAACAGGGTAGATATGAAACTCCGAGACCCTCGCGAAGGGCAGCAACTGTTAGTAGAGCATCATCACAATTGAACTGATGGTTATGAACATCAGAGGATTCTTTTGTCCATGCTTTATGAAAACCACAACAACTTACACCGAGCCAATTTAGATCATCTTTGTTTCCCCTGTATTTATTTATGTAGTCAGAACTTCCATATACAGTAGAGGAAACTGTCAATACATGTTTGCCGATCACTGTTTCAGGTGGTTTATTACTGAGACGTATGGCGATGTCAGCTTCTCTATTGGCAAGGCTGGTAGTACTGTTTGACACCATGATATGAAAGTTGATCTGAGGGTGCAATTTGCTAAAAGCACTAAACATAGGCATCAAAATGGTTGAGGCCATGCTGTTTATTGTTGTAACACGTAGTGGCCCAAACAAAGGGTCATCTTTTCTAGATAAAGTGCCATCAACACTAATGATTTCGCTCTCAATTCTGAGCGCTGTATCTTTTAACTTATTTCCTGCTTTAGTGAGCTCATAGCGGCCCTGCATTCGCCTGATTATATTTGTTCCTAATTGTTTTTCCAAAGCCTTGATACGTCTAGATACAGTAGAGTGCTGCACCTTCAATTGTTGTGCGGCCGCACTCATCGTGCCACATCGTGAGACGGCTAAAACTATCTTTAGGTCATCCCAGTTCATAATCTTAATCCTCTTATGTGCATATTTGCACATTATGATTTATTTTATTGCTAATTGTTAGTAAATATATTTAGACATAAACTATTTAAATAGAATCAATTGTAAAAATCAACATAATAAAGATAATGAGAAGGTGAATTAAATGAAAATTAAAAAGGAAGATATTCCTGTAATTATGGAAGGCCCAGGAACAATAATGCGTAGAGTTGAGGGACTAGGAGGTATGGATGCTGTTTATCATGAGCTTCCCCAAGGTACAGATTTTACTCCCTTGCTCAAGGGATTGAAGAACAATAGTTGCCACTGCCCTCACTGGGGTTATATTTTTGAAGGAGCATTTAGATTTATTTATGATGATGGAACTGAAGAAGTGTATGAAGAAGGAGACATTTTTTATGCACCGTCAGGTCATACAGCAATTGTAGACAGGGACTTGAAGTTCATTGATTTTAGTCCAACAAAAGAGCATGGTGAGGTGTTGGCTAATGTTCAAAGGGTCATGTCTGAAATGGGATAATGTATCGATAAAATTTACGCGATTATCATTTAGATATAATCAGTCTTGTATATCCACCGCCTAAGGCGGTGGCTTGGACAAGGGCTAAGCCGTTGTCTTAAGGATCTACTCATGATAGTTCTTGTTAAGTTA
>NVWF01000009.1 GCA_002746155.1 Gammaproteobacteria bacterium
TTTCCAAAGTTGACAAAAAAGAATTAGCAAAGTCTCAGGCTACATTGGTGTTTGGTCAAATGAACGAGCCTCCCGGAGCAAGAGCAAGAGTAGCTCTTTCCGGATTAACCGTAGCTGAAAACTTCAGAGATGGAGACGGTGGCGAAGGAGGAGGTAATGATATTCTATTCTTCATTGACAATATCTTCAGGTTTACTCAGGCAGGTTCTGAGGTATCAGCACTTCTTGGGCGTATGCCTTCTGCTGTTGGTTATCAGCCAACTCTGGCAACTGAGATGGGTGCGATGCAGGAAAGAATTACTTCAACAAAGAAAGGATCAATTACATCTGTTCAGGCAGTATATGTACCTGCGGATGACCTTACTGACCCTGCTCCGGCAACCACTTTTGCTCACCTTGATGCAACTACTGTATTAAGTAGGAAGATTGCTGAGCTTGGTATTTATCCTGCGATTGATCCATTGGATTCATCTAGTCGACAGTTAGATCCTTTAATTATTGGTGATGATCATTATAAAGCCAAATTTTAGTTTTTAACTGTTCTGATTGCTTAAAATATCCTTCAATGCTCTGAGCTAAATTATCTCCCTCAAGAGGTACAATGCCTTGGTAACGTTTACCTTTTAATGGCTCGATAGTAATACACATTTGACCATTTCTGGTTATGTCTTTGAAGGATAAACCTGAGTAGTCTATCTCTTTATCATATTGAGCCACACCCCTGTAACCCAAGTCATGACTAGTTTGCACCACTAGCATCTTAAGCGATCCTTCAGTTTGTAACTGAATCGATATTCGACCTTCAAACTTAAGTGTGGTTGCTAATAACACATTAACTGCAGCCGCTTGTTTTAACAGGTTATTGATAACAAGCGGATACTGATGCCCCTGTACCATTCTCTGACTAGAAGTCGAGAGCTTAACCATCTCTCCTCTTATGCCATACTTGTCAAAAATAAAACGATGTATTTGATCAGTCATAATAATTTCTTTTAGAATGTTTAGAACCTAAACCCTAACTCCAATCAATTTATTCACTAGTCTCAAACTAAAGCCTAGCATAATCAATCCTGGGATAAATACAAGGGCACTTGCTGTAATGCCAGCAATGATATAACAAAGTACACAAATTGAGCCGTTGAAAATCTCATAGGGCAACTGAGTTCTCACATGATCAAATTGACTACAGCCAGCACCCGAGGCTGATAAAATGGTTGTATCGGATATGGGTGAACAGTGATCACCAAACATACCACCCGATAATACTGCTCCGATACAAACGTGCATGGGTGCACCTAAGGCTTCCGCCACCGCTATGGTCAAGGGCATCATTATGGCGTAGGTGCCCCAAGAAGAACCTGTGGCAAAGGACATGGCCGCGCCAAATAAGAAGGCAATAACAGGTACTAGAAAAGGAGCGAAAGTGCCTTCAGCCAAAGAGACTATATATTGTGGAGTACCCAGATCGGTACCTAATGAACTCAAGGACCAGGCGAGCACTAGAATAATTAACACCCTAGTCATCTTACCAACACCCTTAAAGTAGATAAGCATACTTTCCTGAAAGCTTTTCACACCATAAAACATCATCAAGCTGATTAGGCTCACGGCTGCGTAAAAATAGGCACTTGAAAGAGCGCCTCTAAAGGCGAGCGAAGGTACGGACTCCAAAGGAAACCCTAGGGGAACGAGTAAATATAACAGTACAAAAGCCATCACAGCTAGTGGCAACCAGACAAAAATTGCTTTAGCGTTAGGATGGGATAGGTTATCAAATTCTGAGCTAGGATCTGCTGTTTCTGTCTTAGCTTGTGCCTCTAATTCAGCCCGAGCCATGGGGCCAAATTCATAACCAAAATAGGCAACTAAGGGCACCATCGAAATAGCAAAAATAGAGTAAAACTGAAAAGGAATTGCAGCCACATAGGCATCAAAAGCTGTCTCAGTTATACCAATTTCAAGATACTGTTTTTCAATTAAGCCCATTGAGTAAACACCCCAACCTATGAAGGGCACTAACACTGCAACGGGCGAGGCGGTAGTATCAATAATCCAAGCTAATTTAACCCGTGATATTTTTAATTTATCTGTGATTGGGCGAAATATTGGACCAACAATTAAAGGTGTACCGAGATCAGAAAAGAAGATACCAATTCCCGTTAACCAGGCCGCTATTTGGGCTTTAAAACGATTCGTTATGATGGATGTCATTGATGATGCAAAGGCCATAGCACCACCGGATTTTTCTATGAGTGCTACAAATCCACCGATAAAGCACATCAATACAAGAATACCTGAATTACTCGGTGATACCATTTGTGGAACGAAATAATCTGAGACCATTAGGCTTAAGGTCATGGCAGGGTTGATGCCGTTTAGGATCACAACACCACAAAATAGTCCTGTAAATAAACCAACGATGACATCTTTTGTCCAAACAGCTATTAACANNGTGATAAGAATTGGAATAATTGAGTAAAAGCCATAATTATCCAAGACCCACCCCTTTTTTGATATTTAACGTAAATAAGCTCGTAGAGTCAACACTAGCACAAATATTATCTAAAGAAATACATTACAAGCTGCTTGCTGCATAATAAACTTTTAATTCTTGCCATGGAAAAATAATGGAACCATTACTAAGTAAGCGTGACCTTAATTTTCTTCTTTATGATGTACTTGATGCAAAATCTTTAACCGAGTTTGGTCATTTTCAAGATCATAATGTTGAAAGCTTCGATGCTTTTATAGAAACTGCTGAAAAAATTGCTGAAAAATATTTTCTAACTCACAACGCCAAGGCCGATCAACAAGAACCTCATTTTGATGGGGACTCTATTACTATTATCCCAGAGGTAAAAATAGCACTTGAGCAATATGTTGAAGCAGGTTTTATTGGCGCAAAACATAGCTTTGATGATGGTGGCATGCAACTTCCTTCCCTAATAGCTTCCGCTTGTCAGAGCTATTTCTTTTCAGCTAATCCATCAACTTCAGGTTATCCATTTTTAACAACCGCTGCATCAAATCTTATCGCTAAATTTGGCTCAGAAAGTCAAAAGCAACGATATCTACAACCTTTATTAGAGGGTGAGTTCTTCGGCACCATGGCATTAACAGAGCCAGAGGTTGGTTCCTCTCTTGGCGATTTAAAAACCACAGCAACTCCTACATCAAATGGAAGTTATTTAATTAAAGGTCAGAAAATGTTTATCTCTGGTGGCGATCACCAGTTAAGTACAAATATTATTCACCTAGTACTTGCAAGAATTAAAAATGCTCCTCCTGGAGTAAAGGGAATTTCATTATTTATTGTGCCTAAATTTTTGGTGGATGATCAGGGCAAAAACTTATCAAAAAACGATGTAGCTCTCTCAGGTCTACTTCATAAAATGGGCTACCGTGGCACTACCTCCACTGTGTTAAATTTTGGAGAGCAGGATAATTGCCATGGCTTCCTAATTGGCGAAGCTCATCAGGGCTTGAAATATATGTTCATGATGATGAACGAAGCTCGTATTGGAGTTGGTCTTGGCGCAGCTATGATTGGTTATCGTGGCTATCTTAGCTCCCTTGACTATGCTAGAAGCCGTCCCCAAGGACGCTTGCCTTCAAATCGCGACCCCTTAAGCAAACCTGTGATGTTGATTGAGCACGCCGACATAAGACGCATGTTACTCGCTCAAAAATCCTATGTTGAAGGAAGCTTAGCGCTTTGTTTGTATGCATCGAAGTTAATGGATATCAGTGAAGTTGGTGATAGCGTTGAGCATAAAACACAGGCAGGGCTACTGCTCGATTTACTCACCCCCATCGTCAAATCCTTTCCCTCAAGCTATGGCACTAAGGCCAATGATTTAGCTATTCAAGTACTCGGTGGCTCAGGATATACCAGAGAATATCCTGTTGAGCAGTGTTACCGCGACAACCGGCTTAATCCCATCCATGAAGGTACCCATGGTATTCAAGCCTTGGATCTTTTAGGTCGAAAATTATGGTTAAATTCAGGCCAGGGCTTAGAGTTATTGATGAATAATATTCATCTTACAATCAAACAAGCACATAAGTATCAATCATTAACGGACTTAGCTGATCTATTATCAAAAGCCACATCTGAACTGTCAGACGTCACCGAAAATCTTGGTGTTTCTTTAACCAAGAAGGGTCCCGATATCACCCTCGCAAATGCCAGTTTATATCTTGACTGTTTTGGAAAGGTTGTAGTGGCTTGGCTCTGGTTAGAACAAGCGGTTGTTGCTACAACACAACTAGTTGAGATTAGGGATAACCCTGAGCAAGAAGATTTTTTGAAAGGAAAATGCCAAACTGCTGAATACTATATAAGCTGGGAATTACCAACAATTTACCACCCATTGAGCTTGTTAAATGAATTAAATCCAGTTTGTTTTGATATGGAAAACACCTGGTTTTAAATAACTTCAATTCAAATTAAAAGATAAGGATAATATTGTGAGTTTATTAGACTTAATATTTAGTCTTATAAAAATTTTCTTTAAAGTGCTTATGGCAAACCGAGATGTAGAGATCGTTTCCACCGATTGCAACTTGCGAGCCTTCGGTGATTGCATTACCCTGCTGATCTTGGCGTAAAACCATGGTGGCTTTACTACCACAATGACAAATAGCTTTTAATTCTTTTAGATTATCTGACCAGGCAAGTAAGTATTTACTACCTTCAAAGGGTTCGCCCTGAAAGTCTGTGCGGATCCCGTAAGCAAGAACAGGAATATTCAGCCCATCGGTAACCTCAGACAACTGAAATACTTGCTCTCTAGTAAGAAATTGCGCTTCATCAATTAATACACAGTGTATAGGCCTTTCATCAATAGCAGCTTGGGTAATTTTATAGAGATCGTCATTTGTTTCAAAAGCTGTGGCATCGGCCTGAAGACCGATCCTTGATGTAACCTTACCTATCTTATATCGATCATCAAGTTTTGGCGCTAACACCAAAGTGTTCATGCCCCTTTCTTGATAGTTGTAGCTTGATTGTAAAAGCGCAGTTGATTTACCTGCATTCATCGAAGAATAATAAAAATAAAGTTTTGCCATAATGCTCAAATATCTTGTTGGTTATTTTTGTAGGAGGATTATTTTAATAAAGCTAATAGAAATAATCTATCTTTTCCTTATTTTTGTTAGGAGTTTTTTCCACTGACTAGAGAACAATCCTAGTTATCTAATGCCACAGCCTTTTAAAATAATTGAAGTGAGACTAGCTACTACATTTTCAAAATCTTTTTTTGTCATCTTTGGTTTATCTAATGCTGCGCAAACTTGCACATTAAAGTCTGCATAATGTTGGGTAGAACTCCATATCAAAAATAACAGGTGATAAGGATTGATCTTATCCATCAAACCCTTATCTATCCAAGCTTCTATGACCGCTACTTTTTGTTGGATCCAGTGTTTGAAATCAGATGATAAATAATCTTTTAATACCGGAGCACCATGAATAATTTCACTGGCAAAGATCCGTGATGCATCTGGATCATCTCTTGAGTAAATAACCTTTGCTCGAATATAAGCAGTTAGAGCATCCTTAGGATTATCTTCTTCCTTAAGCGTATCAAAACTTCTATTCCAAGTATCTATAATCTCATCGAGTAACTCTTGATAGAGCCCTGTTTTATCCTCAAAATAATAATGAATATTGGCTCTGGCAATGTTAGCCCTGTTTGCAATGCGTTTAATTGACGCACCTTTAAAGCCATAGCTAACAAACTCTTGCTTAGCGGCAGTTAAAATGAGGGCTTTATTTTTTTGACGGATAGCTCCAGAGTTGCTTGTCTTGTTAGACATATTAATTCAAGCCAAGTTGTTTAATTTGTTTGCGTCTCAGATGCAGTAAAGGTTCAGTGTATCCACTAGGTTGCTCTTTACCCTTAAAGATAAGATCCTTTGCAGCTAAAAAGGCAATATTTGTCTCTGCTTTACCTGTCATTTTTTGATAATTTACATCGTCACTATTTTGTTGATCCACAACCTCTGCCATCCGACTGAGAGATGCCATAACCTGTTGCTGAGTTATTATTTTATGATGCAGCCAATTGCAAATATGTTGACTCGATATACGTAAAGTGGCTCTATCTTCCATCCGTCCTATCTGATCCATATCGGGTACTTTTGAACAACCAATACCCTGATCAATCCATCTCACGACATAGCCAAGTAGTCCCTGTACATTGTTATCGAGCTCTTTTTGGATCTGGGATTTCGTTAAACTAGCAGTGTCTTTTATAAGTGGAATGGTCAATAAAGATGTTAGATCATCTGTCTTAGATGTCTCATAGCGCTTAAGCAACTCATCCTGTACCTGAGCTACATCGACTTGATGATAATGCAAGGCATGTAACACAGCAGCTGTTGGAGAGGGTACCCAAGCACAATTTGCGCCTGAAAGTGGATGGGCAATTTTCTCTTTTACCATGCCTGCCATCTCATCGGGAGTCGCCCACATTCCTTTACCGATTTGCGCCTTACCTTTAAAGCCCGCTTCTAGGCCAATTCGAACATTTCTATTTTCATAGACAGTTATCCATGGCTCATTCTTCATGACGTCTTTAGGTACCATGGGGCCTGCTTCCATACTGGTATGGATCTCATCGCCCGTTCTATCTAAAAATCCCGTATTAATAAAAGCTACTCGATTTTTTGCGGCTCGAATACACTCTTTTAAATTGGCAGATGTTCTTCTCTCCTCATCCATTATGCCCATCTTAATTGTATTCGGCGCAAGACTTAAAGCCTGTTCAATTTGAGAGAATAAATCGTCACTGAATTTTACTTCTTCAGGTCCATGCATCTTAGGTTTAACAATATAGATGTTACCCTTTTTAGAATTGATAAGAGGGGATGATTTTGGCTTTTGCAGATCATGTAACGATATTAAGCTAGTGAAGATTCCATCAAGAATTCCTTCAGGTACCTCCTCTCCCTGTGCATCAAGAACAGCATCAGTTGTCATTAATAAACCAACGTTTCGAATAAATTGCAAGGAGCGTCCAGCCAAACTAAAAGTCTCTCCAAGGGGTGAAATATAACGTCGATCTTGATTTAATGAACGTGTAAAAGTAGTTCCTTGTTTGTGAATAGTTTCACTCAAATCGCCCTTCATTAAACCTAACCAATTTCGATAAACAAGTGTTTTATCAGCAGCATCAACTGCTGCAATAGAATCTTCACAATCTTGAATTGTGGATACAGCTGCTTCAAGAATAATATCCTTAACAAAAGCTGGATCGGTTTTACCAACTGGGTGGTCCTTGTCTAGTTGTATTTCAAGATGCAGTCCATTATGACGACATAAAATTGACTTGGGATTACTTGGCTCTCCTAAATAACCTATAAACAGATCGGGCTCCAACAAACCTATATCTAGGCCCGAATCTAATCTCACCATTAAGTTATTTTCAACCAAATGGTAAGCTGTTGCTTGCCGATGACTTGCTCTTTTCAAGGGCAGAGTCTTGTCGAGAAATTCTTTAGCATATTTCTGAACCCTTGCCCCTCTTACAGGGTTATACTGCCTTGTAATTTCAGCACCATCATCTTGACTAATAACGTCTGTTCCATAGAGAGCATCATAAAGACTTCCCCACCTAGCATTAGCAGCATTTAGGGCAAACCTAGCATTCATTAACGGCACGACCAATTGAGGCCCAGCAACGTCTGCAACTTCTGGATCAACCTTTGAGGTGGTGATTTTAAAGTCTTCTCCCTCAGCAACCAAGTAGCCTATCTGCCTAAGAAAATTTTCATACTTGGCTTGGGAAAATGGTTGATTAGCTGGCTCTAAATGCCATTGATTTATTTGCTTTTGCAAGTCTTGTCGAAGGTCTAATAACTGTTTATTTCGAGGGATAAATTCATCCAAAATATCAGCAACAGAAGACCAGAAATCATGCTCACTTATTTCAAGTTCAGGAAGGATTTCTTTATTGACTAAAGAGGCAAGACAAGTGGCTACTTGATAACCATTTTTAATGACATGTCTAGTGTTCATTTTAAGTCCTTTATCCAGATGGCCAGCTTTAATCGTTCTTCCTCAGTCATCTTAGTTTTGTTAATAAAAGGCATGTCTTTAGTGTCAATGACTCGTATTTTAATTCTCGCTGCCCATTGTTTTATTGAAGCCAGATCTGAAAAGATAACTCCACCTTGTGCGGTTGTGAAGATGTCATCAGTTGGACTAATAGAATGACAACTTGAACATCGAGACTCGATGATCTGCACCACCTCTTGATCATCAACTACTAGGGTTTTTTGAGAAGCTGTTAGTTCAACGGATTTAGGTGCTATGGCATAGGCAAGAATAATCGTAGCAAGGATAGTACCCACTATAATCAAAGGCTTATTTTTACCAAAATGTCTAAGCACAAAATACTGTCGTAGGGCAGCTGTTATAACAATTATCGCCATTAATACCAGCCAATTTGCACTGTGGGTATAGGTCATGGGATAGTGACTTGAAATCATAATAAATAGGATAGGTAGGGTGAGGTAAGTATTGTGGGTTGAACGTAATTTTGCGTTCAAACCAAAGGCTGGATCAGGACTAGTACCCTGCTCCACTGCTTTTACCAGTGCCTTTTGAGAAGGTATGATGCCAAAAAACACATTACCAGCCATGATGGTACCAATAATCGCTCCCATATGCATATAAGCACCTCTGGCACTAAACACCTGGGTTAAGCCGTAAGACAGAGCAGTGGCAAGAATCAACAAGATGACCCCTAGGATTAAACCGTGACTTTTTAATTGGGTGCGAACCAGAACTTCGTAGCAAATTGTTCCAAAAACAATCACTCCAAGCCCTATCATAATGGCTTGGACTTGACTCAAATCAGCAATTATTTTATCGATTAGATAGGACTCAGCGCCCACATAGAAGATTAAACTCAGAAGCATAAAACCTGTGATCCAAGTGGTGTAAGCCTCCCATTTAAACCAGTGCAAGCTTGTTGGTAATGTGGCGGGTGCTAACTTATACTTAGAGATTTCATAAAAGCCACCACCGTGGATTGCCCAGAGTTCTCCTGAGACACCTTTTTCTGATTTCCAATCCGGTGGGTTTTGTAGGTGGTTATCTAACCAGATAAAATAAAATGATGCACCGATCCAAGCAATGCCCGTGGTTAGGTGGACAAAACGTATAATCAAATTCAACCATTCTGAAATATAGGGGTCCATACTGATCCTTTATTCTTGATACAAAGTTGTTGATACATAGTTATTGATACCTAACTATTATATTTTCTCACCCAGAATATGGGTTGCTTTTACATGTCGCTCATCACCCAGCATGCTTAGGATAAATAACTTTTCAGTCAGGTTTGAGCAGTGCTTAATTCTTCTATCCATTAAAGGTGTTGCGTGGTAATCCAAGAGGATAAAATCAGCTTCAGTACCTGGCATAAAATTACCAATGGTGCCTTCTAAATCAAGAGCAACGGCACCACCCAAGGTGGCTAAATAAAATGATTGATAGGGACTAAGTTTGTCACCCCTAAGTTGCTGAGTTTTATAACCTTCATTGATGGTACTTAACATTGAAAAAGTAGTGCCCGCACCTATGTCTGAACCAAAACCTATATTTACATTATACTTTTGCGCTTGAACTAAATTGAATAATCCACTGCCTAAAAATAAGTTGGAGCTGGGACAAAAAGCGATGGCAGAATGCATCTCTCCCAGCCGAGCACATTCCTCATCTTTAAGATGCACTCCATGGGCAAAAATACTACGTCTAGAAAGTAGTTTGCTCTGATCATATACATCAAGATAGTGTTTACTTGTTGGAAATAATTCCTGCACCCACTCAATTTCCTTAAGGTTTTCAGACAAATGGGTTTGCATATAAACATCAGGGTATTCAGCAAGAAGTTCACCGGCTTTATCCAGTTGTGCCTTAGAACTGGTCGGTGCAAAACGAGGTGTTATTGCATATTGTAAACGGTCGGTATTATGCCACTTTTCAATCAGAGCTTTACTATCATCATAGCCGGTTTGTGCAGTATCGGATAAATAGTCTGGGCAGTTTTGATCCATTAAAACCTTGCCACAGATCATCCGTAAATTTTTCTGCTGAGCGATGTTAAAAAATGCCTCCACTGACTGCTTATGCACCGTACCAAAAACTAATGCTGTGGTGGTTCCTGCTTCAAGCAGCTGCGTTAAGAAAAATTCTGCAACGTTTTCACCGTGGCTAAGATCACTAAAACATCTCTCTGCGGGGAAAGTATAATTTTCAAGCCACTCAAGAAGTTGCTCACCGTAGGAGGCGATCATCTCAGTTTGCGGGTAATGCACATGGGTATCAATAAATCCCGGCATGATCAGACCATCTTTATAATGGGTTATTTTGGTATCAGTTGCTAGGGATGGCATTAAATCTTCTGCATCACCCATTCGTTCCACTAGGCCATCTTTGATGATTAACAGGCCATCTTTGAAATACTCATAACTTTGTTCAATACCTACCTTTTCGGGATCTGCCAAAAAATGTAGCAGCTCGCCTCGATAAACTTTTATCATCTTGGTTTTCCCTCCCCGCTGTTTATATTTCAATTATTTACACTTCAGCTATTTATATTTCAATCACTAAGGAACCATCCAAGGTAATGGCATCACAATTTTCACCGTCTCCACCCCTGTCGATTACCATAAAGTCACTGGTATTATTAACAGCCAAACAGTAATGATGCCAAGTACCTGGATGATAATTTACACCTTGCTTTGAGCTGGCTAGAAAAACCTTTATCTTTGAACTGTCGAAATCTCCAGCTGGTGCAACCACCACCAAATAATCTTCATCACCTAGGGGCATAAAAGCCTGACTCGACAAGGGATGTCGTTCCATCATTTTTATTGCAAGGGGTTTATCTAAGGGACTTGATCGAAAAATATTAATTAATGTTCTACCACCTTTTGCCATAACATCAACCTGAGCCAAATCGTGATAACGCTCGGTATAACCATCGTTGATAGTAAAATGTTCCGCCTTTTCACTAATCTCAATGACATCTCCGAAGTCAGAAAAACTTTCTCTGGTTAGCCTAGTTGGTAGCATTTTGGTAATTTCCAATTGAGGATTATTATCAATCATATGTTAACTACCACGATAGGTTGAATAACCAAAGGCCGTCAAAAGAAGAGGTACATGATAGTGGCTACCACTGGCATCTAACTCAAAGACTATATCCACATAAGGATAAAATCCCTGTTCATTATTATTTTTATAATATTCACTGGTATTAAACTTAAGGCGATATATTCCCGCTTCTAAAGCCTTTTCCAAAGAGAGTAAATCGCTGATACGTCCATCAGCATCAGTTACTCCTTCTGCTAGCTTTTGCCATCCCGTGGAGCTTTGATAATAAAGAGAAATGGGCAACTCTCTTGCAGGCATCCCACGGCTTGTATCGAGTACATGGGTAGTGATTTGACTCATACTTTATTCTCCAAACATTTGTCTAATCGAATTAGAAATATTTTACGTTGCTCTTCTGCAGCTTTAATTAATTCCAAGGCTCTGTCATTGATTAACCGTTGCTCTAATAAATTCAACATTTGCAATGCTGTTTTACCTGTTGCACAAACGATAAAGATAAAACCAAATTTATTAAAATAATCATCATTGCCTTTAGCTAAATCCCCGAGCAGTTTTTCTGAAGCTTGATTCACCAAGCTTTGTTCACCACTGGCAAGTTGTTTTGTATTCCCATACTTTTTTCGTAGGCTATTCACATTACCAATTTTTGGGTGACCCTCAAAGGCTTCTAAATAATCAGCTTCGTCTAAACCTTGCCAGTTCTCATTGGCAGCAATTACCAAGTCATGAGTAGTTGCGTAGGGTCTAGAATTAATCATTTTTTTAATCCAGCTAGACGCTGTACAACACTGCACAAAAAATTCTTCTGCAGCTTCATTTGATAATTGATTAAGCTCATCTAAATTCATCATCTAAATAGATCGTTTAAATTACCGGGTTACCTAAAATACGCATCCTTGAGATTCCACCATCGGGATAAATACTTAAACGCACATGACTAAATTTTTGCAAATTATCCACCAGTATTTCTTTGATAAAACAATGTTCACGATGTGCATATAACTTGCTTTGAGCAATAAGCGGCTGCCAAGAGTTTGATCGATTTTGACCGGTGAAGTCATCATCCTCGCTGAGTAAGCCTTCAAGTTTAAAACTATCTGGAAAGTTGCCTTTAAAATGACAGGTATCAATGATGACTTTTTCAATACTGCCTTTTGTGGCAAGTTTTACAATGGACCAATCGGGGCCTGGATCTCGACGACGTTTGGTTTCCCAACCATCGCCCATATCTTTACCTCGCCCTGGCATCAGTAAATTATTTTTATCACTGAAGAACATGTCACTCACAAGTAATGCCTTGGCACCATTGGTAATGGCTGCTAAATCAATGAGTTCACCCCTGACAAAGTTATCCCAATTAACATGAGCTTCACCATAAACGCGAAAACGAGCTACGCCGCCATCAGGAAATATATTTAACCTAACATGGGTCCAGACTGTATCGCTCGAAACTTTAAACAGGTTTTGACTGTGTGCTTTTACTGCTGCTTGCTGCAAGATTGTCTGCCAATTCGTTGAGTCATCAGGTTGTCCTTCACTGTGGCAAGCCTCGACGGATACTTTTTCAGGTGCATTGCCTCTAAAGTAATTGGTATCAATATCAAATCCTCTGATCACGCCTTTAATACCAAGACGGATAATACACCAGTCATGATCACGCCCGTCATCTCGGCCATAGCTGCGACGAGATTCCCATCCATCCATCCACTTACCACGTTCTGTGTATTTATCATCAATAAAAATACCTCGACCTGGTTTTAATAAGTTCTCCATCTCTGCAAAAAAGTCATCACTGCAACTAAGGGTTTCTCCAGCTACTCTTGCACTGGCGAGATCCACAAAATTCTGCCTCATCTTTTGATCGAGTTCAGATTCATCTCCCGTTAAACGTGTCATTTGTTGAGTGTTTTCTATCATTTTTTTTACCTTTTAAATCTTTATAGGTTCATTTTTCAGCAGTACCTGTCCAGAAGGAATACCAATAAAATCATCGCCACTAAAAACTAATTGTCCACGCACAAAGGTTTTGATTATTTTTCCCTGAACTTCACGACCAACATAGGGTGTGATCTTATGCCGATGTTTAATCATTTCGTTGCTAATCGTAAAACTTGCTTGTTCATCAAAAACTAATAAGTCTGCGTGATAGCCTTCTGCGATCTTTCCTTTAATTTTATCTAAGCCTGCGAATTTAGCCGTCTCTAAAGACATTAACTTTGAGATATCCTCAAGAGTAAAATCTCGCTGCCTAGCCTCTGTCCAGATTAGGGGTAAGCCAAATTGTAATGCCGATATCCCACCCCAAGCTTTTTCAATGTCACCACTATCAATGTTTTTTAATTGAGGAGTACAGGGAGAATGATCAGAAACGATAAAACTTATCACTCCTTGCTTAAGGGCTTGCCATAGATGTTCGCGGTTTTTATTTTCACGGATTGGAGGGCAACATTTAAATAATGTTTTTCCATCGGGAATTTGCTCTGCCTCTAAGGTTAAATAATGAGGGCAAGTTTCGGCTGTAAATTCCAGACCGTCTTGTTTAGCCTTGGTAATTTTTTCTAAGGCTTCATCGGATGACAAATGAACAACATGCACTTTAATATTATTGCCTTTATCATAGGACTCTGTTGCCAAATCGATCATCATTTGTACCGCATCGTTTTCCCATTTTTTAGGACGTGATGCTAAAAACTTTTGATAGCTGTTGCCAATATCAACTTCAGACTCTCCATTACAATCTAATTCAGCATGGATCAAATAGGGAACTCCATGCTTTGCTATAATTGGCATAGCCAAGCGGATGTGATTAGCGTCAACCTTGGGAAATTCTGCAATGCCAGAATCAATCAAAAAAGATTTTACGCCAAGCACGCCTGAGCAAAGCAACTCATCCAGTTGCTCGATATTATCTGGGATAACGCCACCCCAAAACCCACAATCAACCCAGAGTTTATCTTTTACCGCCTCTAATTTTTCCATAAAGGCAGCTTTTGTTGTGGTTACTGGAATACAATTTAAAGGCATATCAACCAAGGTTGTAATACCACCAGCGGCGGCGGCTTGAGTGGCTGTGTTAAAGCCCTCCCATTCGGTGCGCCCCGGTTCATTGATATGGACGTGGGAATCTACTAAGCCAGGCATTAATACAAGATCACCCAAGTCTTCAATTGGGCAATCAAGAGATTTTCCAACGTCATGAAGTGCGTGAATTAGCCCATGCTTAATTTCAACACAACAAGGCCCCATTCCATCACTGGTGATGACTTTACTACTCTTAAGAGCAAAATTTTTCAAATTTCTATTCTCTGGTTAGTTATCATTTAATACTTGTTTGATCATTTTTAGTTGTACACCCTGATGTAAGGCAGCCTTTTGTTTCCGCTTAACATCCAGTGAACTTGGTTGTTGTATTGAAGCTACAGCTTCAAACTTACCCTCTGTTTTCTGGCTATTTTTGTTCTCGCTTTTTAAATTCTGGTAATGTTCAATAACTTCAGAGGAAATTGATACGGCAACCTCCATTGGCAGCTTACCTGAGACATTACTCAATCCAATTGGGCAATTAACTGTTTGTAATTGCTCTTGGGTTACATTTCGCTGAAGAAGGCGTTGTTGAAAACGTTGCCACTTTCCCCTTGAACCAATTAAACCAAAGTATGCATAGTCCTCTTGCCTAATAACTTCTAGGCTAATATCAAAGTCCATTTGATGCCTATGGGTCAAGACTATGTAGTAGCTATTTCTTGGCATGTTAGCTACTTCATCTTGTGGATTAGCCCTAACAACTTTTTTTACATTAACATAGTCTGTGCTCAAGTTATTGAATTGTTGTTCACGACTATCCACCCAAGTAATCTTGCAAGGCAGGCCTGCAAGAATAGGTATTAGAGCAGTTCCTACATGACCTGCTCCAAAAACCATAATGTGAGCTTGGGTTGCAGCAAAACATTCAAATAAAACATTAGTGCTTCCCCCACAACATTGATCAAGATGAATACCCAATTGAAAATGTTCTAGGTGCTGACAGGCATCTCCGGTTTTTAATAACGCTTGTGCAAATTTAATTGTTTTATGCTCTAAATGACCGCCACCAATTGAGTCATAAATTCCTTCAGTCGTGATCACCATTTTAGTACCACTATCGCGAGGAGTTGAACCTGCAACTCCAATTAAGGTTACCAGCACATAAGCTTCACCAGCATTAGTTAAGTGTTGAACAGCAGCAACCCAATTCATTTTTATCACCCTTCAGCTTTTTTCTGTTGCTGACTTTTAATAGCGTCCACAGCCCAAAGTACCCGCTCTGGTGTCGCTGGTGTATCAAGGGCTGGACTTAATTTGTAATCAGCAACACTGGCAATAGCATCTTTTATTGCAGACCATACAGATATGCTCAGCATCAATGGCGGCTCACCCACAGCCTTGGAATTATAAATAGTTTGCTCACGGTTTGGATCATCTGCAAGTAAACTCACCCTAAAGTCTTCTGGTACATCACCTATTGCTGGAATTTTATAAGTGGCGGCATTATTTGACAGCAACTCGCCTTTTTGATCCCAAACAAGCTCCTCAGTGGTGAGCCAACCCATTCCTTGAATGAATCCTCCTTCAATTTGCCCTATATCAATTGCAGGGTTTAAGGACTGACCAACGTCATGTAAAATATCAACACGCAAGAGCTTATTCTCACCCGTTAAGGTATCAATCAACACTTCAGAAACAGCTGCGCCAATGGCATAGTAGAAAAAAGGTCGACCCTTTCCAGTCTTCCTATCAAAGTGAATTTTTGGTGTTTTGTAGTAACCTGTGGATGACAGAGATACTCGCCCCATATAGGCTTGTTGTATAAATTCTGCAAAGTTAATACATTGTTCTTTTTTAGTATTTTTACGCAAGACGATATGACTATCTTTAAAGCTCACCTCATCTTCAAATACATGATATTTTTCACAAGCAAATTTGATTAGCCTTTTTTTGATGATGTTAGCCGCCGCTTGCGCCGCCTTGCCATTTAAGTCTGTGCCAGAAGATGCAGCAGTTGGAGAGGTATTCGGTACCTTATCGGTACGAGTCGCTGAAACGCCAACCGTATCAACATCTACCTGAAATTCTTCAGCAACTATTTGAGCAATTTTTGTGAATAGACCTTGTCCCATCTCAGTTCCACCATGGTTCAAATGAAGGCTTCCATCCGTGTAAATATGTAACAAGGCACCCGCTTGGTTGAGATGTTGAACCGTAAATGAAATACCAAATTTAACCGGGGTTAAAGCAATACCTTTTTTTAACAGATGATTTTCTCGATTAAATTTTGTGATCTCTAGACGACGTTTTTGATAATCAGAACTTTTTTCTAATGTGCTTATCAAGTCACTTAATTTATTATGTTCAACCTTCTGCTGATAATGAGTTACATTACGAGTATTTTTACCGTACAGGTTAATTTTTCTGATCTCCAAGGGATCCCTACCTAGATATCGAGCGATATCATCCATCACCATTTCTATGGTCATCATGCCTTGCGGTCCACCAAAGCCTCGGAAAGCTGTATGGGAGACTGTATTTGTCTTACAGCGATTTCCGATCACCGTCACCTTATCAAGGTAATAGGCATTATCACTATGAAACATGGCCCTGTCGACGATGGCATCTGAGAGATCAGGCGAATAACCACAATTAGCACTAACAGCGATATTGATGCCCACTATCTGACCCGTTTCATCAAAACCTACCTGATAAGAATTTTCAAAAGGATGGCGTTTACCGGTCATTTCCATATCATCAACGCGACTGAGTTTTAACTTAACCGGCCTATTACTGTCATGGGCAAGCAGTGCAGCGATACAGGCCCAAGGTGCGGCTTGTGTCTCTTTGCCACCAAAAGCTCCACCCATACGGCGGGTATCAACCACAACCTTATTAAATGCAATGTCTAACACCTCTGCCACAAGTTTTTGAACTTCACTAGGATGCTGAGAAGAAGCATAAATAGTCATGCCACCATCTTCATTGGGAATTGCCGTTGAAATCTGGCCTTCGAGATATAAGTGTTCCTGACCACCTATTGCAACTTTGCCAGCAAGTTGATGTTCGGCATTTCCTATGGCGAGATCAGAATCACCTCTTTTCATGATGTAAGGCGGACGAACAAAACTTTGCTTAGTCAGCGCATCAGAAATACTTAATACAGCTTCTAATTGCTGATAGTCAACTATTGCTAATTTCACAGCCCTTTTTGCTAAAATAACACTGGTAGCTGCTACGGCAAAGATGGGTTGACCAAGATATTCAACCTTATCATCAGCAAGTACCGGATCGCCCGGAAATACGGGGCCTATGTCAAGCTGACCTGACACATCTTTCGCCGTAATCACTGACACCACGCCTTCTGCTGCTCTTACTGCACTGAGATCAAGTAAGCTGATCTTTCCGTGGGCTATTGAGCTTTGACCAACCGCTCCATGGAGTTGTCCTATAGCCTCAGGCCTGTCATCAATATAGATGGCTTCACCTGAAACGTGTTTATCGGCACTTTCATGTTTTTTAGAGCGCCCCACGCCTCCTAAGCCGATCTCTGCTTGGTTACTTTGCAAATTACTATTTGAGCTAGGCTTTATATCAACTAACTTACGCATAGTGAGTCACCCTAGTATTAAGCTCATTATCCGTTAATTCAAAATAACACTTCATTAAAAGGTTTTGAGCAACCCTCATTCGATAGTCAACACTAGCTCGCACATCCGAGAGAGGTTGAAAGTCATTAACAAGTTGTTGCTGAGCGAGAACAATATTCTGCTCTGTAAATGCTTTATTTAATAACACCTGTTCACTATGACTAGCACGCTTTGGAGTTGCCGCCATGCCACCAAAGGCGAGGCGAATAGCTGTCACCTGATCATCTTCAAGCCTGATATAAATAGCGGCGAGCACTGCTGATATATCATCATCAAAGCGTTTTGATATTTTATAGAGTTTAAGTTGGTGCCCAGACTTCGCCTTTGGAATAATAATTTCTTTTATAAATTCAGCTTCCCTTAACACTGTCTTCTTGTAGCTGATAAAATATTCTTCTACTTTAACTGTACGAGTTTCAGAACCTCGCTGTAGTATCATTTTAGCGCCAAGGACAATTAAGGCTGGAGGCATATCACCTATGGGAGAGGCATTACCAATATTGCCACCTAAAGTACCCTTGTTACGAACTTGCTTAGCGCCTAGACGCTCAATTAACTCCTTGAAATCTGGATATTCTTTTTCGAGTATTGCCTGAAATTGACTGTAGGGAACCGCTGAACCTATGATGATCTGATCTAAGCTTTCGGTGATCTTAGTCAGTTCCTTAACATCGCCCAAGTAGATTGTTTTTTTAAAGCTTGTAAAGTTTTGAGTAACATTCAAAGCAAGATCTGTAGCACCTGCCATGAGAGTTGAATCCGGATTCGCTAACAATTCTACGGCTAATTCAGCAATGCTTTTTGGTGCAAAATATTTCTTATCACCCGTCTCAAATCTAACGCTTGGCCCCTCTTTCAAGCCCTTTAGTTTATCAAGTGTTTGAGTATGATTTCTTCTAAAGACATCATCAAGATTCTTTGTTGTCTCCAAGGCACCATCAATGATTGCCCGATATCCTGTACAGCGACAGAGGTTGCCCGACAGATTTTCAACGACGTCCTCTCTTCTAGGCTCGGCGTTATTTTTATGCAGAGCGAAACAAGACATAACAAAACCCGGTGTGCAAAAACCACATTGTGAACCGTGATTATTAACAAATGATTGCTGGATTTGATGCAATTTTTCAGCTTCTTTAAGATGTTCAATAGTGATCAATTGTTTGCCATGAAGGCTTGTTACAAAGGTAATACAGGCGTTTATTGAGGTGTAAGTAAGCTCAGTTGAACTGGTTTCTGATATATCGACAACCACCACCGTACAAGCACCACAATCACCAGATGCACAACCTTCTTTTGTTCCTGTGGCCAGTTGAACATCCCTAAGATACTGTAATAGGGTTAAATTCGGGTCAATATCAGACAAGGTGATAAGATCGTTATTAAATAAAAACCGAACGGGGCTTACCATCATAGTTAATGTCCAGTGAATTATTGCTCGGTATTTAACTATACCAATAACTTGACACAGGTGCCAAGTTATTCTTTAACTAAACACCCACACTGGTTAAGATTAAATTAACCACCTGTTGTGTTTTTTCACTAAACTCTTCATCGGTAAACTCTTTACCGTGATTTAGCAAAACAATCTGGCGCTCAAAATCTGCATAATGCTGAGTCACTGACCAAATCATATAAATAAACACCATGGGATCGACAGAATTTATTTTACCCGATTCAACCCAATTTTGTATAACTTGAACCCTGTCATCTAACCAATTTTTTAAAGTGGTTTCTAAAAACTCACTAACGACAGGTGCGCCATGAAGCATTTCATTTGCCCATACCTTAGATGCAAAAGGTCGCTTTCTTGAGAACTCCATCTTAGACTCAACATACTGTGTTAAGGCCTGTTTAGGTTCTTCTTGATTGTCGAAGGCTTGGGCTGACTCCATCCATTCATTTAAGATCCCTGCTAAAACCTGATGGTACAAATTAGCTTTAGTTTTAAAGTAATAATGGATATTGGCTTTCGGTAGTCCAGACTGTTTAGAAATTTGATCGGTGGTTGCACCTTTAAATCCATAACGAGCGAAAACTTGCTCAGCCGCCTCGATTATTTTTCTTTCATTGATTTCACGGACTAACTCTTTTTGATCTTTCATCTTTACCTCTTTTACATAAGCCTGATAATTATTTACTAGGCCTAAATAAATTCTACTTGGCTTGAAAGTACTCTAAGGCTAGATTTTTAGAGTAGGTTTTTAATAATAATTCGCTAACATTTTTTTGGGTGCAGTTAGTTGCTGACTCAACCAACACTGCCCTTTTAATATCCAACGGCTCACTGATATTGTTATGTAACACAGCTTGCGACAAGGCAGCAACAAAAGGCGGTAAACTCGGATTATAAGCGGCATTCTCTGCATAGCGACCGAGTACAATTTCACCATTAGTTAGTTGTAATGCACAACCAGCAAAATTATCACTGTAGGGTGCATAGGATGAGTTTGCTGCAGCTAGGGCTAAGTCTACCAGCTTATCTTGTTGCTCATTCTTTAGGTCACAATAATCTAGGCTGAGCTTTGTTGAAGGCTCTGCTATATCCATCAATAGTTTTTCACAGCCTAAGTCTAAAGGGCCAAATGCAGCCGGTAATAATTGTAATAAATCGATGGTATCAAAACTTAATTCTGGATCAGAGTGCTTATTATCTAGACCCGAATAGGAGCCTTTAGGCAACAAAACGTCTAAGCCTTTATTGCCTGCAACTTCATATAAGAATTGTCGGCAATGGCCACAGGGTGGTGCTGAAATGGCTAAGGCTGTAACAGAAGTCTCTCCATGTAACCAAGCGTTTGAAATTGCTGCTTGCTCTGCATGTAAGGTATGACCTAGGGCTTGACCTTCAAATTCAAAATTTGCACCAACATATAAATTGGCGTAGCCATCACTATTTTCAGCCCCTCGAACTACAGCGCCAACGTGATAGCAAGAAATTGGAGCAATTGAGTAGCTTGCAGCAACGGGCAATAATTCAATCATCAAACTTTCACTACTCATTTTCATCCGCCGACTTAGCCGATGACAGGAATCCGCCGTAAGCACACCTCCCTTTTCAACGATAGCTGCAATATCATCACGAACGTCTTCTGGAAAGTTTATCAAGACATCATTAATCATTTGATTAGTTAGCCACAAAGAGACCAGCCAAAGCAGCACTCATCAAATTAGCCAAGGTGGCAGCAAAGACTGCCTTTAATCCCAATTTTGCAATATCTGGACGTCTCTTTGGTGCAATGGATCCCAAACCACCTAATAAAATTGCGATGGATGAAAGATTAGCAAAACCGCAAAGGGCAAAGGTCACAATTATTTGCGAATGTGGTATTAGACTCTCTTTAATACTGAGAAAATCTACGTAGGCTACAAATTCATTTAATATTATTTTTTGTCCTATCAAACTACCCACAGTGACTGATTCACTCCAGGGTATTCCAATAATGTAAGCAACAGGAGCAAAGATAAAACCTAGGATTTTTTGTAGGGTAATTTCAGGGAATCCAAACCAAGAACTTACACCACCTAGAGTCCCGTTAATTAATGCGATCAAGGCGATAAATGCTATCAACATAGCACCAATATTCATTGCCAATTGCATACCACTTACTGCGCCTTGGGCTGCAGCGTCAATAACATTAGTGGGTTTATCGTGATCATCATACTCAACATGTTGGTCCGCTTCTTTTGGCGTGTCAGTCTCTGGAATAATTAATTTCGCCATTAATAGGCCACCCGGTGCAGCCATGAAGCTAGAGGCGATTAAATATTTCAGCTCAATCCCCATATTCGCATAGCCCACAAGTAGTGAACCTGCGATTGATGCCATGCCACCAACCATAACCGCAAAAAGTTCCGACCGTGTCATACCAAGAATATAAGGCCGAATGATTAAAGGGGCTTCAGTTTGGCTGACAAAGATATTTGCCGTCGCAGATAGGGATTCAGCATGACCAGTACCCATCACAAACTTGAAAAAACCGCCTATGACATTAACAATCTTTTGCATAATGCCCAGATAATAAAGTATTGAAACTAAGGCTGAGAAAAAAATCAACACAGGTAATACATGGAAAGCAAAGATGAATCCAATTTCCTTCCGACCTATGCCACCAAATAAAAACTGGATGCCTGCATCGGCATAGCTAATCACCGACTGGACTCCACCAGATAGAGATTCAAGAGCAGTTTGGCCGAAGGGTACGTAAAGCACTAAAGCTGCAAAAATAGCCTGGATTGCAAATGCTGCTACAACGGTTCTAATTTTTATGGCTTTGCGATTCTCAGAGAAAATGATTGCGATTGCAATCAAAGCAATTATTCCAATTACACTCATATAAAATGCCCTTTTAGTTATGAAAATCAAGCTAACATACATTGACCAGACGGTCAAGATTTGCAAGGCTCATCTCTAAAAAGCCTACTAAACACAAGGAGTACAATGAATCTTGACCAAATGGTTAGGATTGGTTTATTATTAGGCTCATCAATTACTCCTAACTGTTCATTTTTCAGTATAATCTGTTCATTGAAAGCTAATAATGTAAAGGTAGCAATTAATTATGCTTGCACAAGAAGTGATCCGTAGCAAACGTGAAGGGAAGGTACTTGAGGCTAAAGAAATTGAGTTTTTCATTGCAGGTTTGATGGATGGTTCAATCACGGAGGGTCAAATCGCTGCCCTTGCCATGGCTGTATATTTTCAAGGTATGTCGAGAAGCGAATGTGTTGCTCTGACCCGAAATCTACAACACTCTGGTTCAACACTTGACTGGAAAAACCTCGATCTTAGTGGCCCTGTTCTTGATAAGCACTCCACCGGTGGCGTTGGAGATAAGGTCAGTATTATGCTCGCGCCTATGCTTGCAGCTTGTGGCGCCTTTGTACCCATGATCTCAGGCCGTGGTCTTGGTCATACGGGAGGCACCCTAGATAAAATGGAAAGTATCCCTGGCTATAACACCACACCCAACATTGAACAGTTTCAAAATATTGTTAAGCAAACTGGCTGTGCAATAGTCGGTCAAACAGAACAACTGGCCCCTGCTGACAAACGCCTTTATGGCATCAGGGATGTCACAGCAACGGTTGAATCCATTCCACTGATTACCGCATCTATCTTGTCGAAGAAACTATCAGCAGGGCTTGATGGCCTGGTGATGGACATAAAAACGGGTAACGGTGCCTTTGCTGCAAGCTATCAAATGGCAAAGGATCTTGCTCTAAACATTATTGAAGTTGGCGAAGGACTTGGCCTGCCCATTTCGACCTTAATAACTGACATGTCGCAAGTTCTTGGACCTACTGCTGGTAACGCCTTGGAAGTTATTGAGGTTCTGGACTATCTTAAACTAGAACATCAAGATCCCCGTCTGCATCAAGTAGTGGTAGATTTAGGCGCTGAGCTCTTGGTATTAAGTGGTTTGGCGGCAAATCGCAGCAGTGCTAGGATTAAATTAAATGAAACCTTAACCTCAGGTCTTGCTGCAGAATATTTTGAACGCATGGTGGCAGCCCATGGTGGACCAAGTGATTTTTTAAGCGCTAGTGATAAGTATTTAGCAAAGGCTCCCATTATAGTGCCTTATTTTATCAAGGGGAATATCAAGCGCAAGAACAGCAATACCGCCAATTTAAAAATTGCAGAGATGGATGTAAGAGCCATTGGCAATGTGGTAGTGGAATTAGGTGGCGGAAGAAAAAGAGCTCAAGATCCTGTTGATCATGGCGTGGGGCTTAGCGCCATTAAGGGTATTGGTGATACTATAGCCGAGGGTGAAGCCGTTTTGATGATCCATGCAAATAGCCAAGCTGATGTCGACAAAGCCGTAACACAGCTTGATAGGGCAATCACTTTTTCAGAGTCAGTAACTACTCCCCCCTCGGTGATTCTTGAGTGCGTTAGTAGTGATAATAAAAGTTCCAAGTAAGAAGGAGAGTAAGCAGATGAGCCTAGATGATGTCTCTAACCCTAGTGTAGATTTTCAACCCAAATGGGTCGATGAAATTAGGGTTAATCTTAGTGCCGTACAACGTCGTGTCGCAACACTTAAAAACCGACGTACTGTTAAAAAACAGTGGCAAGCAGCCTGGCTACTAAAAGCCGTTTCCTGCATTGATCTCACCACCCTTTCAGGCCAGGATACGCCAGGTAAAGTTCGTCGACTTTGTGCCAAGGCTAAGACGCCTATCAATCATGATTTACAAGCAGCCCTTGGAATAGAAGAACTTGCCATCACCACTGGCGCTGTCTGTGTTTATCATGAAATGGTTGGCACAGCTGTAGAAGCCCTAAAGGGTAGCAATATTCCTGTTGCAGCCGTATCCACCGGTTTCCCCGCAGGACTATCTTCCTTTGAAACCCGCTTACTAGAAATCAAAGCATCTGTCGCAGCAGGCGCTAAAGAAATTGATATTGTTATAACAAGAGGTCACGTGCTTAATGCCAATTGGCAAGCCCTTTATGACGAAGTGAAAGCCTTTAAAGAAGCCTGTGGTACTGCCCATATGAAATCTATTATCTCCACAGGTGAACTCAGTACCTTAAATAATGTGGCTCGAGCCTCTATGGTAGCCATGATGGCTGGCAGTGATTTCATTAAAACCTCCACTGGAATGGAAGCAACTAATGCCACCTTAGAGGTAACTCTTGTGATGGTTAGAATGATCCGCAACTATAATGAGCTGACCGGTCACCGAGTTGGATTTAAACCAGCCGGCGGAATAGGCACGGCAAAAGATGCAATTAATTATCTGATCTTAATCAAAGAAGAACTTGGTGATTCTTGGCTAAACCCTAAGATGTTTCGATTTGGCGCTTCTAGTTTATTAGCTGATATTGAACGACAACTTGATCATCATGTCACCGGCCGATACTCAGCCTTTAATCGTCACGCTATTAGTTAAACTTAAAAAAGCTAGTTAAACCTTTAAAATTAGTTACAAACTGGAACCATTTATGAACATCACAGAGATATATAATACTATGAATTACGGCCCCGCTCCTGAAAGTAGTGCAAATGTCGAAGCCTGGTTAAAGAAACACAACCAAGGTTTTTCCTTATATATTAATGGTCAGTGGTGTTCTGCTGAAGCAAAAAGATCCTTTGATAGCTGCAATCCTGCCACAGGTAAACTGCTTGGCAAAGTTACCCAAGCAAGTCAACATCAAGTTGATCTTGCCGTTGCTTCAGCGAGGGCTGCCCAGCCAGCTTGGAGTGCTCTAAGTGGCCATCAACGAGCTAAATATTTATACAGTATTGCCCGCTTGATACAAAAACGTTCCAGACAACTAGCCGTGATAGAAACCCTTGATAATGGCAAGTCAATTCGTGAGTCACGTGATATAGATATTCCTTTAGCCATCCGGCATTTTTATTACCACGCTGGTTGGGCACAGCTAATGGATAGTGAGTTTTCTGATTTTGAAGCCCTCGGTGTTATCGGCCAGATCATTCCTTGGAACTTCCCATTATTAATGGCCGCCTGGAAAATAGCCCCAGCCATAGCCGCGGGGAATTGTGTGGTGCTTAAACCCGCTGAGTACACCAGCTTATCTGCCTTAATGCTCGCAGAACTAATTGAAGAAGCGGGGCTTCCTAAGGGTGTAGTCAACATCATCACGGGTAATGGTGAAGTGGGCGAAATGCTGGTAACTCATCCAGATATTAATAAAATTGCCTTCACCGGTTCAACCAAGGTTGGACGTATGATCCGTGAAAAGACAGCTGGAACAGGTAAAAAACTCACTCTGGAATTAGGCGGAAAATCACCCTTTATTGTTTTTGATGATGCCGATCTCGACAGCGCTGTAGAAGGTTTAGTTGATGCCATTTGGTTCAACCAAGGCCAAGTCTGCTGTGCTGGTTCTCGCTTGCTCGTACAAGAAAGCATTGCCGATACCCTGATTGCAAAAATTAAAATCCGTATGGAAAAGCTCATCATTGGCAATCCACTTGATAAGTGTACCGATGTTGGAGCCATAGTTGATCCTAGTCAAAGAGCTCGCATTGATGCACTGGTCAAACAGAGTGTTTCTGAAGGTGCTACTCTCTGGCAGGTAGAAATGAACGCGCCAAAAGATGGATGCTATTATCCTCCCACTCTACTTTGTGACGTGGAAACCAGTAACGTAGCAGCTAGTGTCGAAATATTTGGACCCGTATTAAGTGTCCTAACTTTCCGTCATCAACCAGAGGCTGTTGAACTTGCCAACAATACTCGCTATGGACTCGCCGCCAGTGTTTGGTCTGAAAACATTAACCGAGCCCTTGATGTGGCCCCTCAAATAAAAGCCGGTGTTATTTGGATCAACACAACCAATCAATTTGACGCGGCCTGTGGCTTTGGTGGCTACCGTGAATCTGGCATGGGCCGAGAAGGTGGCGCTGAAGGAATGCACGAATATATGAAGTTAAGACAATCCGCTAGTCCTTCAAAACAAGTTAAACCAAAAGCAACCAAAAAATCCAAAGCCGCGACTAAAACCGCTAGTTTTTCAGGCATTGATCAAACAGCTAAGTTTTACATCAATGGTAAACAAGCTCGACCTGATAATGGCAATACACTAGAAGTTTTCTCAGCTGATGGTACACAACTTGGGCGTATTGGGGATGGTAGTCGAAAGGATATCCGAAATGCTGTGGAAGCAGCCTTCAAAGCCAAGGCTTGGAGTAAAACATCAGGACACAACCGCGCACAAATTTTATTTTATTTAGCAGAGAACCTTAGTTATCGTCGTGAAGAGTTTTGTAATCGTTTGATAAGTTCTTTGGATATGTCTGTTCAGCAGGCTGAAGCTGATTTTGAACTGTCTATTCAACGGCTCTTCAGCTACGCAGCCTGGGCAGATAAGTATGACGGCGCAGTTCACCAACCTCCAATAAACGGTGTAACCCTTGCCATGAATGAAGCTATTGGTATTATTGGAATTGCTTGTCCCGATGAATCACCCTTACTCGCTTTTATTTCTTTACTTGCACCTGCTATTGCCATGGGTAATAGAGTTGTCATCATACCTTCTGAGAAGGCACCCTTTGTGGCAACTGATTTTTATCAAGTACTTGAGACATCCGATGTACCAGCTGGTGTTGTAAATATTATCACTGGCGATAAAGATAGCTTAATTAAGGTTCTAGCTGAGCATGAACAAGTAGAGAGCGTTTGGTACCACGGTACGGCACAGGGTAGAACTCAGGTTGAGCTCGCCTCAGCTGCAAATCTAAAAAGAACTTGGGTTAGTTATGCTGATGAAACCGACTGGCATAATAACGGTGAAGGTAAACAATTTTTACGCGCTTCAACTGAAGTTAAGAATATTTGGATACCCTATGGCGATTAGAGATGTAGTTCGATCAATGAACGCTTACAATCTACATATTGCTACTGCACTTGAGGTGTTTTTATTTAATTTATCCTTGCAATATTGGCATTAAAGTCTATAATTGCAAGGATGTTTAAACGAAGAATACAGTCCCTACTGAAAGAGAATCTGGATCAATTTCCTGCTGTTGCACTACTAGGTCCTCGCCAATCAGGTAAAACAACCTTAGCAATGGAACTAGCAAAAAACCGATCTGCCATTTATTTGGATTTAGAATCTGAAACTGACCGCAGTAAATTAGATGAGCCAGAACTGTACTTGTCAGCACACCAAGATAAGTTGGTGATATTGGACGAAGTACAGCGACTGCCCAATATTTTTAGCCAACTTCGCGGCATAATTGATAAAGGCCGCAGAATGGGAAGAAAAAGCGGTCAATTTTTATTGTTGGGTTCTGCTTCTTTAGATTTACTAAAGCAATCGAGCGAGAGCTTAGCTGGTCGCATCGCTTATTTAGAATTATCACCTCTTGATTCAACCGAAGTAGATGATGCCAATAAATTATGGGTTCGAGGTGGCTTTCCCGACAGTTTTTTAGCAAAAACTGATGCGAAAAGTTTCAATTGGCGTAAAAACTTTATCCGCAGCTATTTGGAAAGAGATATTCCACAATTTGGTCCACGCATACCGGCTGAAACATTAAAACGGTTTTGGACCATGTTAGCCCATATCCAAGGTGGTTTATTAAACGCTGCTTCTTTGTCTCGAGGATTAGATGTTGATAATAAAACAATCAACCGTTATCTTGATTTGTTGGTCGATTTATTGCTGGTCAGAAAGTTAGCACCCTGGCATAACAACAAGGGTAAGCGCTTGACCAAATCACCAAAAATTTATATACGCGACTCAGGCTTGGTACACAGTTTACTCAATATTCCGAACCTTGAATCCATTATCGCCCACCCGATAATCGGAGCCAGTTGGGAAGGATTTGTCATTGAAAATTTGTTGTCGGTCATGCCCACACAAGCACAGGCCAGTTTTTATCGCTCATCAGGTGGTGCTGAAATTGATTTAATCATTGAGCATGAATCTCCCAAAGGCAAACAAATTTGGGCAATAGAGATCAAACGAAGCCTTAAACCCAAAGTGGGCAGAGGATATCACAGCGCCTGTGAAGATATTAAGCCCCAGAGAAAACTAATCCTGTATGCTGGTGATGAACATTATCCAATAAAAAATGGCATCGAGGTTATTGGTTTAAAAAAGTTAACCAAAGAGTTATCAACATTATGAATTTATTTACCGAGCTTAAGCGCACTCGATTGGGTGATGAACATCAATACTAACTCCGATCAACAGCTTTTGGCACTTTCCGCTCTGCTATTTTTTTAAGTGCATCAAAAGTACTCGGGAAAGCTGGCCGTTTAATATACTTTCCGCTTCCTGGTTCAACTCTCAACTCACCCTTTACATAGACCAATTCACCATTACAAATGGTGTGGGTTGGAATACCCTTTACTTCCATACCTTCAAATATATTAAAATCAATATTTTGATGGTGGGTWTYCDYTGADATAGTBTTAATTGCTTCTGGATCCCAAATAACAATATCAGCATCAGCACCTACCGCTATGGTTCCTTTCCGAGGATGAATATTAAAGATCTTAGCTGAATTCGTTGAGGTTACTGCAACAAACTCTTGTGGTGTTAAACGCCCTGTATTTACTCCATGGGTCCATAAGGTGGTCATGCGATCCTCAACGCCAGCTGTGCCATTGGGGATCAATGTGAAGTCATCCTTACCCGCAGCCTTTTGATCAGCGCAAAAACAGCAATGATCCGTGGCTGTGGTTTGTAAATTCCCTGATTGTAATCCTTTCCATAGGGCTGCTTGATGCTCCTTAGGACGAAAAGGCGGAGACATAACATGGGCCGCTGCAAATTCAAAATCAGGGTTTTGATAAACACTGTCATCTATCAACAAATGGCCTGCTAAACATTCACCATATACTCTTTGACCATTACTTCTTGCTCGAGTAATTTCATCAAGTGCGTCTTTTGTAGACACGTGAACGAGATAAAGTGGTAAGCCTATAACCTCAGCTAGTTTAATGGCGCGATTAGCTGCCTCGGCTTCCGCTGCGACAGGTCTGGATAAAGGATGGGCTTCAGGACCGGTTATTCCCATCGCAAGAAGCTTGCGTTGTAATTGATAAACCAACTCACCGTTTTCTGCGTGACAGGTAACTATAGCGCCGAGATCCAGTGCCTTAGAGAAACTGTTATAAAGGACTTCATCATCGGCCATGATGGCATGCTTGTATGCCATAAAATGTTTAAAGCTGTTAACGCCCTCTTCCTTAACTAGCGTTTCCATATCCGCGCCTACGGTTTCATCCCACCAGGTGACAGCCACATGAAAAGAATAATTTGAACAGGACTTTTCTGACCACTGACGCCACGTTTTATAAGCTTCCATTAAACTTTGTTGTGGATTAGGTATCACGAAATCAATGATCATGGTGGTGCCACCAGCAAGTCCCGCGGCGGTACCCGTGAAAAAATTTTCAGAAGCAACCGTACCCATAAAAGGAAGTTGCATATGGGTATGGGGATCAATACCGCCAGGCATGACATATTGTCCCGTAGCATCAATAACTTCAGCTGAGTCCGGGACATCTAACTGCTTGCCGATTGCTTTAACTAAGCCGTTTTCACAATAGACATCTGCCTGCCAAGTCTGGTCCGCTGTAACCACTGTCCCACCACGAATAACTATAGACATAATTTTTTCCTCAATAAATTCTTACTTCATACGCTGCAAGATTAGATACAAACCACCTGCAAGAAATAGCCCTACAAACCAGGCAAAGTCATAAATAGACAGAAATATATCTGGCACAGTACCGATGATCCCAGCCTTGGATAAAAAGCCAGGAAGATTGGGTAGAATACCAACCACTAAGGCGGTGATGCCTGCCATATTCCACTGCCCATATTGGCCGCTATGATCAAAAAGTGCCTGATGATCTAACTCGCTTTTTCTCACCAGAAAATAATCAGCAAGTAAAATTCCTGCTATGGGTCCGAGGAGTGCCGAGTAGCCAATGAGCCAAACAAACAGATAACCACCTGATGATTCCATTAGTTTCCAAGGAAAAATAGCAATACCAATACCCGCTGTAATATAGCCGCCTAATCGAAGGTTAATTTTTTTCGGATTAAGGTTTGAAAAACCGTAAGCAGGAGCCACAACATTGGCGGCCAAATTTGTTGTCAGAGTAGCGAGAACTAAAGCTGATAACGCAACAATGATACCTAATCCACCCATACGAGCAGCCAGTGCCACAGGGTCCCAAATAGCTTCCCCATAAATCGTAACGGTTGCAGAGGTTACCGCAACACTGATAAAGGCAAATAGCGCCATGGGTATAGGTAGACCAATTGCTTGACCAATCATTTGGTCTTTTTGGCTCTTAGCAAAACGAGTGAAGTCGGGTATATTCAGTGCCATAGTCGCCCAGAATCCAACCATAGCAGTGAGACTTGCAATAAACACTCCCCAGAATTGTCCTTCTCTTGCTCCACCTTCTATAAATTGTGATGGCGTTGAAAGCATGGCACCAAAGCCACCTGCCTCAACATAAGCCCAACCTAATAGCGTTAAACCCATGGCAATTAGAAAAGGCGCGGCTAGGGTTTCAAGCTTTCGAATGCTTTCGGTACCATTTTTAATGAAATACAGATGAATTGCCCAAAAGGCGAGAAAACAAATAAACTGCCCTAAGTCGATGCTTAGAAATGCAATTTTTTCACCCACTATCATATTATCAGCCAAGGCGTTTATAATCACATAAATGGCAGAGCCTCCAACCCAAGTGTTGATTCCAAACCAGCCACAGGCTACTAAACCTCTTGCTAGGGCAGGTATGCGTGCTCCCTTAGTACCAAAGGATGAACGCAATAAAACGGGGAAAGGAATACCATGTTTTGCACCGGCATGACCAATTAAAATCATCGGAACTAGCACTATGACATTGCCTAAAAGTACAGTGATTACAGCTTGCCACCAAGCCATACCTTCTGCCACAAGTCCTGCAGCAAGCATGTAGGTTGGAACACAGACTACCATGGCAACCCAAAGAGCTGCATAGGATTTCCAGTCCCAATTGCGATTTTCTAAGCTGGTTGGTGCCAAGTCCTCATTCCATAAATCATCGGCAACCCTTGTACCTTCATTTGATGTATTCATTATATTCCTTAGCTGTTCATCAAGCTTATGACACTATAATCAATAAAAAGCTTCCTTGCTTAGAGTCTATCCTTAGGTTAAATCAGTTTATTCTTTATCGGTTAATTTTGTATAGGTTTCAGGCCTACGATCTCTGAAGAACTGCCAATTATTACGAACTTCTTGTACCATTTCCATATTCATATCATGAATTAACAGTTCATCCTGATCTCGACTAGCTTCCTTTTCAATTTGCCCCCGAGGGTTTACAAAATAACTCTGGCCGTAAAATTCACCAATATTCCAAGGAGCTTCAGTACCTATTCGATTAATGGCTGCAATCCAACAACCGTTAGCAGCAGCAGAAGCAGGTTGTTCCAACTTCCAAAGATATTCTGACAAGCCGGCGACCGTTGCAGAAGGGTTAACGATGTATTCAGCACCATTTAATGCTAACGCTCTCCAGCCCTCAGGAAAGTGACGATCATAGCAAATATAAACACCTAGTTTGCAATACTGAGTATCAAACACAGGCCAGTTTGATGCGCCAGGCTTAAAGAAAAACTTCTCCCAAAATCCCGCCACTTGTGGAATATGAGTCTTGCGATATTTTCCTAGATAACGACCATCCGCATCAATCACGGCAGCTGTGTTGTAATAGATACCCGTAACCTCATCGCGCTCATAAATGGGTACTACGATGACCATTTTATATTGTGCAGCATACTCTTGCATTAACTGTGTAGTTGGTCCATTAGGGATAGGTTCTGCACTGGCATACCACTTAGAGTCTTGGCTCGGACAAAAATAAGGCTGGGTAAAAACCTCCTGAAAACAAAGCACCTGAACACCCTTCTCTCCAGCTTCATGGATATAGGGAATATGCGCTTCGATCATGGTTTTTCTTATGGTTTCTGGATCTTGATCCGTTGAAGCTTTTAATTCCATTTGAATTATACCGCCTCGAAGTGTTGCATTTTTACTCATAATTTCTTCTCTCTTATAGGTCTTGTATTCAAGTGTCTTTAGGTTGTTATATTTATACTGTTAACTTAGTAAATTAGCAGGATGCTCAGGCCAAGTGACATAGGGCAATTGATTGTCAACTTCACGCATTTCAATACACTCAGGCACAGGACAAATAATCGCGCATAAATTACAACCAACACACTCTTCATCAGCAACTGTGAAGGTTCGATTTCCATCTTCTGATAGTTCATAGATGATAGCTTGATGGGCGGCATCCTCACAGGCAATATGACAACGTCCACATTCAATACAGCTGTCTTGATCGATGAAAGCCTTAGTATCAAAGTTCATATTTAGAGCATTCCAGTCGATGGTATTTTCAACTGCCTTGCCTCTAAACTCGTCGATAGAACTATATCCCTTTTCATCCATCCAGTTAGAAAGTCCTGCTATCATGTCATCAACAATGCGAAAGCCGTATAGCATAGCCGCTGTGCAAACTTGTAATCCGTTAGCACCAAGGGCAATAAATTCTGCTGCGTCACGCCAGGTTTCTATGCCACCAATGGCTGACATTTGTAAGTCTTTGGTATCCTGATTGCGCGCTATCTCAGCAACCATATTTAAAGCAATTGGTTTAACAGCTGTACCACAATATCCACCGTGACTACCCTTGCCATCAACCGTTGGTGTTGGCGCCATTTTATCCAGATCAACAGAGACGATTGAATTGAGTGTATTAATTAATGACACTGCATCCGCACCACCTTTAAGAGCAGCTTCTGCTGACCAAAGGATGTTGGTGATGTTAGGAGTGAGCTTAGTGAAAACCGGAATATCCACCACTTCTTTGACCCAACGGGTAACTTTTTCTACCATCTCAGGAACCTGCCCAATAGCAGATCCCATGCCTCTTTCACACATGCCATGTGGGCAACCCAGGTTTAACTCAAGACCCTGAACACCGGTAGCTGCTATGGTAATTGCCAAATCTTTCCAAGCTCTTTCTTCAATGACAGCCATCATTGATCCGATGATTACTCTATCGGGCCACTCTTTTCTAACACGTCGGATCTCATCCAAGTTTATCTGTAATGGCCTGTCTGAGATAAGCTCAATATTGTTGATACCAACAATGCTCTCATTAAAATCTTTATGAACACCATATCGGCTTGAAACATTGACAACGGCTGGATCCTCTCCTAGGGTCTTCCAAACTACTCCACCCCAACCCGCTTCGAACGCTCGAACCACATTGATGTATTTATCAGTTGGCGGTGCTGAAGCTAGCCAAAAGGGATTAATACTTGGGATACCGGCTATATTGCACTGTAAATTTGCCATTTATATCTCTCCTTCAGCTTGCTTACTTTTCAATAAATAACGGTCAATGGCATAAGCTGCTTGCTTACCATCTTCAACGGCCTGAACCGTCAAGTCTTCTCCTGAAGCGATACAATCACCACCAGCAAAAACGCCTTCCATCGATGTTTGGTAATTACCCGAGACGGTTATTTTGCCTGCTTTAATATCCATAGCAGGTAGCGATGTGGGATCAAGCTTTTGACCTATGGCGGTAAGAACCCTATCTGTTTCTAACTTAATTTCTTCGCCGGTAGTCACTAGCTTATTATTCTCAACCTTGGTTCTCTGAAAGACCATCGATGATTTTCCATCGACTTCACTCATGGATTTTGGTGCACACCAGAACAATAAATTCACACAATTTTGCCTTGCTAAATCTACCTCCCAGTTAGTCGCACTCATAGACTCCTCACCCCGACGATAGACTAAAGTAACACTCTGTGCTCCCAATCGCTTAGATTGAATAGCAGCGTCTATGGCAGTATTCCCAGCGCCGATAACAAGCACTTTACTGCCAACCTCAACGGTTGATTTATCTTCAGCTTGACGAAGCTGTTCGATGAAGTCGATGGCACTAGTTACTTTGTTATTAATCTCACCCTCATAAATCAGTTCATTACTATCTGCTAAACCTACACCAATGAAAACAGCTTCAAATTCTTCCTGTAACTCATCAAGTGAAAGGTTCTGGCCTAAAGTTTGCCCATGCTTAATCTCAATCCCACCTAGATTCAGCAAAAAGCTGATTTCTCTTTGGGCAAAATCGTCTACCATTTTGTAGGCGGCAAGGCCAAATTCGTTGAGTCCTCCAGCTTTAGACTTAGCCTCATAAATGGTGACATCATGACCAAGCATTGACGCTTTATGAGCGCAAGACATACCGGCGGGACCAGCACCTATAATGGCTATTTTTTTTCCCGTTAAGCTTTGACGTTGGAAAGGATGTGCTTGATTATTAGTCAACTCAAGGTCAATTAAATGATCCACAGCATAACGCTGTAATTCACCAATTTTTACCGGTTCTTGTTCAGATGAATTCAGTACACAGGCCTGTTCACACAATATTTCAGTTGGACAAGCTCTAGCACAGGTACCTGCCATGATATTTGATGAGAGAATGGTTTTAGCCGATCCGAGTAGATTATTCGAACGGATTTGATGGATAAAAGTTGGTATATCTATTGCTGTCGGACAGGCCTTAATGCAAGGAGCATCATAACAATATAGACAATTACTCGCCTCAGCTTTAGCTTGAAGTAGGTCGAAAGGCCTATGTAAATCTTCAAAGTTTTTATCAATCGTCACTTTTGACTTAGCATCGTGTTGATTAACCATACATAACCGATAGGGCATTATTACTCCTAGTAAAATCATAGGGGTTACTGTTATTTAAACAATATGCAATCCTGACCATTTAGTCAAGTACTGTTCTAGCCTTTTTTATAGTATTGATTTCCATCATTATAAACTGATTTTAGGGCATAAAAAAACCGGAGAATAAATCTCCGGTTTGATTTTTTACCTTTAAGTATCAGTCAGCAAATTAAAAATCGTACTTGAATCCAAACTGAACTTGCCATACAGACTGACTTAACAATCCCAGGTTTTCGATACTTCTTACACTGTTAAGGTTGAAGTACTCATACTGACCATTATTAATAGAAGCAGATACCACATCACGCTCATACTCGTAACGGGTGCGCTCAATACGGCCCCAGTCTGAGTTAAGTAAGTTACCGAAATTCTCAATATCTAAGAAAATTCGGAAACGATGGTCATCATTAAACGCCGGTAGCTCTTGCTGGAATCGTAGGTTTACGATGGTAGTCCATGCTGAGTTATCACCATTACGCGGAGCAATGCTGCCTGCGTATTGGGCCAACTCCGAGCTATTGATGTAGTCAAAGAACTCCTGCTGTGCCACTAGGTCGCCACCGAATGACGCTGCTGAAAACAAAGGATCGTTCGGACCAGATGGAACGTAAAGCAGGTGACCTGCATCATCGTTTCGACTTTCACGAGCACAACGCCCGCCACCTATGTCAAGCACACAGTTATTGTTCTCGCTGAAGGTGTAGCTGTAAGGTTGACCTGTACGACGAGTTGCAAACAGTGACACCTTAGTTTCATAACCAGGAATAAATTCTTTTCTCCAATTCATACGCAGTTTGAACAGATGCTCTACCTGAAAACTTGAAGTGCCTACACGTGGAGATTGGCGGTCATATGCTGCAAAATCAGAGTAATTAGACGTAGCAGTAGATGACGTACCGTAACCAATATCGTTAACATCAGCATTGGTGTAACTCATGAATAAGTCGAAATTACCATAGGAAGTATCCCAATCTTTAGATGCTGAAAAAGCTATCAATGTGCTACTACCACCGCTCTTGAAAGAACCAACAACAAGTGCTTCAGGTTCACGAGGGTCACCACTAACTATATTGCCACAATCATATACGTTACGACCATCAGGTGAGGTACCTTCTACGTTACAGCGTGCATCAGACCAGAAAGAGGCATTCTCAAGTTTGTTATACAGCACGTCAGCGGATAATAACCACCTATCACCAAGGAAACCAAGGTCCATTTCGTGGGCAACACCAAGACTAATCTTCATTGTTGATGGAATTTCGAAGTCTGGACTAAGTGCATTCACCGAGCCATCTGGTGCTTCGTTCGCCAGAGAATCAAGCACACTTTGAGGAATGTACTGACCAGTTGCCGGGTCAGGTGTGGTTGGCACTATGACTGTTCCGAATGCATTCGAGCTATCAGAAATTACGCCATCATTAGAGTAACTATTTGAAAGCCAAACACCTGGTGCTCCCCCAGAGAAGCGGCCTAATCCACCGCGCACGATAGTGTCATCTGATACCTGCCACTTGAATGAAACTCTTGGCAGTAGGATACTCAACCCATCGATATCATTGGTATTGGAGAAACCATAACGGTTGACAAAGTTTTGATTCTCTCGGATTTGACCTTCTGACTCATACCAGTCGTAACGAAGGCCGAAATTTATATCAAGCTCTCCATTCACGTCCCAGCTATCCTGCACATATAGAGAGTTGTAGTTGTAACCCCAAATCGCACGAAGGTCGTTTTCATTGTTAGTTACCGCATTGTTGTACAACAAGCCAGAAGCCGTTGCGTTGCGCAAATCATCAATACTGTCAAAAACGTAAGAACCTTCCGAGTTTTGCGCAAATAGGTTATTCACGTCAACTTCTTCGCGCTCGTAACCCGCTTTAAGAAAATGGTCTCCAAAGATATAATTGACTACAAATTTAAATTGGAAAAACTCCTGATCAAGCTGATTACCATGACGGAAACGGTCTGGGCCAATAACAAGATAGTTTTCATCACCATCGACTTCACGCAGAAATACAGCCATCGAAGGAAAGTCCGCGCCATTCAGCGAATCCTGGCGTGTAGCTTGCGTAGTACTCGAAATCTTAAGGTCTGTCGATAACTCGGGTGTCCAATCAGAAAATACGTGGGCGATAAAGCTCTCAATCTTTTCAGAACGGTCATACCAAGCAGACGAGGCGCCTAGCCTATTGTCCGACGCAAGGAAGTTGTTACCATTTTGTTCTCGAATAGTGTTGCCTTCGGTGTTGAGATAGGTGAACTTCGCACGGTGATTTTCGTCTATGTTCCAGTCTATGTTTGCAAGAAGCTTTTCATCTTGAGCTGGAGCCTTAGAGAAACCTCCAATGTCGAAACCCCAAACATCAGAAATAATTTGGCGCACAGTTGCAACATCATCGAGTGTGATGTCCTGGTCTATATTTAGAGCACCCGAACCTACTGGTCCACGATTAAGCGGTGCAACTTCTTCATACTTATCGTAAGCGACGAAGAAAAACAACTTGTCTTCAATGATTGGACCACCAAAGGTGGCAACAAAAGTTTCTTCTTCAAAAGTGAAGTTAAATTCGTCTTCTTTGCTTTTATCGCCTATCAATGAATCATTAGTGAAGTAGTAACCCACTGAGCCTTTAAATTCATTGGTACCGGACTTGGTAACGGCATTGATGGTACCGCCAGTGAAACCATTGTACTCTACATCGAAAGGTGCAGTCTGAATCGAAAGCGATTCGATTGCATCATAAGAGATAGGAGAGCGCTGCGTTGGGTAACCGTTTGCATTTAGACCAAATCGATCGTTCAAAGCAACACCGTCTATGGTCAGTGAGTTAAAGCGGTTGTTCGCACCCGCAATCGTTAACTCTTTCGCGCCGCCACTTTGGAGATTTACTGAAGCGAATGGATTCATCTTAGCCGCATCAGTGATATCACGGTCAATCGAAGCCAACTCCCCAAGTGCCTGAAGCCCAAGGCTAGTGCTTAATCCTTCATTAGAAAAGCTTTTCAATCCTTGACGACTGCCGGTTACAGTAATTACATTGCCTGTATCCTGCGATGCTACTACGACTGGCAGAGAAAAAACTTGATCGAGAGACAAATAAACGTCATCGATTTTAACTGCTTGAAATCCGTCGCCGCTAATTGTAATCGAGTAAGGACCACCCACCCGTAGGCTTCGTACTGAAAACGCACCACTCTCGTTTGTTGTTGTTCTCGATACAGTGCCCGAAGGTGTGTGTGTAATAATTACTGTTGCCGCAGCAAAGGTATTTCCTGTTTCCGTTGCCACATTACCTCGTATTGAAGAGGTAACAGTGCTTGCGATTACTGCCGTAGACAGTCCTGCTGTCAGTACGATTGCAACTGCAATTTTACTCAGTTTGTTCTTCATTTTTAGATCCCCTGTAAAAAATGAAACTTGATTGATAACCCAATGCCGATTGTTATAAGAATGCCATCGATCATTAAAGCTTCAAGTTATATTATTAATAGCATCGCACACTTTATTAAAACTTGACTATTTAGTCAAGGCAATTATGATGCTTTACAGTCCTTTGAATTAATGAGAGTTAGTGAGAGTTAATGAAAAAATTTAGTTGTTTGTTCACAAGCTGCAAGAAATTGATTCTGTTTGGTCTTTCTATGTGGTTTTTCCCCATATCATTGTTGGCTGATGAGCAGTCCCTCACCATTGGCTTTGGCTCCTGTGCTGACCAGAAACGTCAACAACCCATTTGGGATGTTATTTCAACCCACAAGCCTAAGTTGTTTATTTTGACTGGTGATAATGTCTATCATGAAGGTAAAGAAGGAAACAAGTTTGCTCAATCTTACGAAACCTTCTCTAAAAACCCAAATTTTGCAAGGTTCAGAGAAACGACTCCTATAATCGCCACTTGGGATGATAATGATTATGGTCTAAACGATGGCGGCAAGGATTATGTAGCGAAAGAGTCCTCTAAAACTGCTTTCATTCATTTCTTTGACTACCCTGAAGTTAACCAATTAAAAAGTAAGGATCAAGGGATTTTTCATAGCCGTTGGATAGATTTTAACGATAAAAAAATTCAAATAATCCTGCTAGATACCCGTTGGTACCGCGATTCACTCTTACCAACCTACCTGACCATAGAGCAGCGTAGACTCATTAACTTAGGGCCTTATCAGCCCCAATTGGATCGCTCAGCAACCCTACTAGGCAAAGAGCAATGGCAATGGCTTGAGCAGGAGTTTAAAAAGCCGTCTGACTTTAAAATATTAGTCTCAAGCATTCAATTTTTAAATGAATATTCCGGTTGGGAAACCTGGTCAAACTTTCCCCATGAACGACGTAAACTACTTGAGCTTATCCATCAGTACTCTGATGATAACTTGATGATCATCAGTGGCGATATCCACAAGGCTGAAGTTTCAGAAATGCTCTATAAGGGTCGTCGTGTCGTAGAAGCTACCTCGAGTAGCTTGGCGGCCCATGTCTATCCAGAGTCGATTAATATCCACCGGCTAGGTAACGCCCTTATCGAGAAGAACTATGGCATACTAACCTTTAAGGATAATGGAAAACTAACGGTTGTGGCTAGCATATACAACGATAAAGGCGAACGAAAATTGTTAGCCAAAGTAGGAGAGAATTAGATGCTAAAACAAACTGCACTGGTGATGGGGCTGATGGGGCTGCTGATGGCAAGTTTACCGATCTATGCCCTAGGTCAAACCGGCCATAGAGTAACAGGAGAGATTGCTGAGTCCTATTTATCAGCTTCGGCTAAGCAGGCGCTAGCAGACATCCTTGACAACCAATCCCTTGCAGAGGTATCAACCTATGCTGATCAAATGCGCTCTAACCCCGACCCCTTTTGGCAAAAGGTCGCTTCTCCTTATCATTATGTGACCATTCCCGATGGTAAAACCTATCATCAGGTAGGCGCACCTGAAAAAGGCGATGCCGTTTTTGCATTAAGTTTATATACCAAACAACTTAAAAACCCGAGTAGCACTAAAGCTGAAAAGGCCCTCGCAATTAAGATGATCGTTCATCTCATCGGTGATCTGCACCAGCCACTTCATGTGGGTACTGGACTGGATCGCGGTGGAAATGACGTGAGGGTAAAGTTTTTTAATCGTCACACTAATCTGCATGTGGTTTGGGATAGCAAAATGATCGATAGCACTCAACTAAGCTTCACCGAGCTAGCCCTCTGGTTAAATAGAACAATATCGAAGCAAGACCTAAAAAATTGGAGTGATGCTGATCCGCAGGTTTGGATAAAAGAAAGCATGGAATTACGCAACAGTATTTATCCTGAAGATTCGGATACGCCTAACTTGAGATATCAATACCTGTACAACAATCTACCAAAGTTAAAGCTTAGACTAAAGCAAGCTGGGGTCAGGGTTGCCGTTTACTTAAATGAAGTGTTTGAAAAATGAACCCATTACCTAAGATCATACTGTTTGCCATTCTTGCTTGCGTAACCAGTTCCTGTTATTCAAAGCCAGTGATTTTTAATGACGTAAAAGATTTAAACTTTGTTAACAATCATCTCGCCAAAAATACTAATCCTGAGGATAAGGTGCTGGTCATCTTTGACATAGACGACACCCTACTCGAGGCAGTTAATTTTGTAGGTAGCAACAAATGGTATAACTGGCAAAGAGGCAAAGAGGTTTTTGATCCCGATGGGACAAAAATTTCAATCTCCGATCATGAGGTTTTTTACTGCATGTTCAGTACCCTTGGTACCTTGTTTGATCTAGGGACATCTAAACTCACTCAACCTGATGCTGCTCAGCTTATCCTTGATCTGGATGGGCATGATTTAATGCTATTAACCTCTCGCACCTATAGCTTTCGACGTGCCACTGAAAGAGAGTTGAAAATCAATGGCTTTGATTTTTCTTCAAAACATCTCCTTAATAATGGGCAGACACTTGAGTTTGACTTTTACGATAACAGTCGGACGGATCGCGTCACCTACCAACGGGGCTTAGTGATGGTATCCGGGCTTAATAAGGGCCTAGTTTTAAGAGTCATATTGGCAAAAATAGCCAAGCAATATGACGCCATTTATTTTGTTGATGATAGCCATATCAATATCGTTCAAATGCAAGCCGAGTGGAAGGATGATCCCACTCGGTTTAATATTTTCCATTACACAAGAATAGATAGAGCAATCAGTAAAGAAGAAATTGCTCAGTCAAATCAAGCAAAAAAAATCTTCGATGACTTTTTAAAAACGGCCTATCCCGATCGGTTTGAAACCTTTGCTTCAAACAAGTGCCGATAGGTAACACCTTGAACAACTTAATTAATTAGATAGCCTCATAAAGGAAACTAATCATGGCAGTTTTTGAAATTAAACACCCTCTTGTTCAACACAAATTAAGCCTTATGCGTGAAGACAAAAGAAGCACCCGAAGTTTTCGTCAACTAGCCGCTGAAGTAGGCAGTTTATTGACCTATGAAGCCACTAAGGATCTTCAGCTTGAAGACTATACTCTTGAAGGCTGGGAAGGCCCTATAACTGGTCAACAAATTAAGGGCAAAAAAGCAACCGTAGTCCCAATCCTAAGAGCAGGCATAGGTATGTTAGATGGTGTTTTAGAATTAATGCCTAGTGCTAAAATCAGCGTGGTTGGGTTATACCGAGACGAAGAAACCCTCGAGCCCGTTTCTTATTTCGAAAAGCTTACTGGAAATATTGAAAATAGAATGGCGTTAATTATTGACCCCATGTTAGCCACTGGCGGCTCCATGGAAGCTACGATAGAATTACTTAAAGCTGCCGGTTGTAAGGATATTAGAGCACTGATTTTAGTTGCTGCACCGGAAGGTATCAAACGCCTTCAAGACAAGCACCCTGATGTGGATATTTACACTGCCAGCATTGATTCTCATTTAAATGAAAATGGCTATATCATTCCAGGTTTAGGTGATGCTGGCGACAAGATATTTGGTACTAAGTAGATATTTATAAAACACTGACACCCTCATCAAGTGCTGGGATATTAAGATGCCCAGCAATTGATTGACCTATATCGCAAAAACTTGAACGTATACCTGCATTCACTTCAGATAAATGCTCAGGCCTGTACATCACAAAGGGGATATGTTCTCGAGTGTGTTCACCACCTACCCAAGTTGGATCACAACCATGATCAGCTGTTAAAATTAACATATCATCTGACTTCATTTTAGCCATGACTTCAGGAAGTCGAGTATCGAAATGCTCAAGTGCTGCAGCATAACCCCCTACATTACGACGATGACCAAAGGTTTGATCAAACTCTACAAAGTTAGTAAAAATTAAACTACCCTCCGCGGCTGTTTCCATAGACTTGAGTGTGCCATCAAATAACGCATCATGGCCCGTTGCTTTAGCTTTATGAGTAATGCCACGATGGGCAAAGATATCTGCAATTTTCCCAACAGAATGTACTTCTCTTCCTGCGGATACTAGCTTATCAAGCAGGGTATCGCTTGGAGGTGGTGTTGTATAATCCCGTCTATTACCTGTACGGGTGAAGCTACCAACTTCACCCTCAAAAGGCCTAGCAATAATGCGGGCGATATTATACTCATCGACCAAATCCCGAGCTATTTCACAAAACTCATAGAGTCTCTCTAAACCAAAATATTTTTCATGGGCGGCAATTTGAAAAACCGAATCTGCCGAGGTGTAACAAATGGGCAGTCCTGTCTTAATATGTTCTTCGCCTAAGCTTTTTATGATCTCAGTGCCAGATCCGTGACAATTGCCCAAAATACCTTTTATTCCCGATCGACGACTCAACTCTGCAATCAATTTTTCAGGAAAACTGTGTTGCTTGTTGGTAAAATACCCCCAATCAAAGCGAACAGGAACACCGGCAATTTCCCAGTGGCCAGAAGGAGTATCTTTACCTGTTGAGATTTCTTCACAAGCTGCATAGAGAGCGCAAATTTCTTCAGAGGTTTCAAATCCTTTAGGTGCTATTCCCGACCCTAATTCATTGGCCTTACCTAGTCCAAGCTTAGCTAAAGTAGGAACCCTCAAGGGTCCTGAGTTACGTTCATTACATTGATTGCCCTCATGGCACCATTTTGCGATATGACCAAGGGTATTTGAACCCGCATCACCAAATTTATCAGCATCAGGTGTTGAGCCTATACCTAAACTGTCAAGCACGAGAATAATAGCGCGGGGCATTTCTAAACCTCAAGAATTACTTTTATAAAAAGAAATTATTATACCCGTTCTACTTCAAAATGCATATTTCAGTGGAACGGGTAAGTACACAACCAATAATTAAATAGCTGAACTTTTATACTTGTTAGCTATAGCAAAACAACCGTAAAAACCATTATAATTGGGCTCCCTTTTGTTCAATTTTTGCAGGCAGATTGTTATGGAAAAAACCTATATCAGTGCTCAGTCACTACTCGACATGTCATTTGAACTTGGCATTAATATTTTAAAAAGTGGTTTTAAACCAAAATTTATTATAGCAGTTTGGCGAGGCGGAACTCCTGTTGGAATCGCTGTGCAAGAGGTGATGGATTATTATGGTGTAAAAACCGACCACATAGCAATTCGTACCAGTAGTTATATTGGCATGCAACAACAGAAAGAAGTTAATGTACATGGCCTTGAATATATTATTAACAACATAAATGCCGAAGATAGCCTGCTTATTATTGATGATGTTTTTGACAGTGGGCGTTCCGTCGAAGCCCTTATTCGTGAACTGCGTCATACCTGTAGACGCAACACTCCTGATGTTATTAAAGTAGCTACGGTTTACTACAAGCCTAATAAAAATGTCACTAATATTAAACCCGATTTTTATCTTAAAGAAACCGATGATTGGCTTGTTTTTCCGCATGAGCTGGTGGGTTGTACTAAAGATGAAATTAAAAATTCTAAAAAAATCGATTTACCTGAACTTGATGTCTAAGAAAAAATAATGTCTAAAGATGAGATAAAAGACGAAAAAGGCGCCGCAGTAAAATTTCCTCCCCCCCTAGTATTCTTATTGATGATGCTCGCCGCCTATGGATTTCACAATTTTTTTCCAATGACGCTGGATGTGCTACCTTTTCGTTTTTATCTCGGTATCTCAATGGTTACTTTTGGTGCTGTTATAATCATTATTTCATTTTTCACTTTCCGTCATGCTAAAACGAGGATTGAACCTTGGAAGCCTACCTCTAATATTATCTCCACGGGTATTTTTTCCTATTCTCGCAATCCAATCTACCTTGCTTTTTGTTTCATCAGCCTTGGGATAGGTGTTTCACTCAATAGTTTTTGGATTAGTTTAAGTTTTATTCCCTCTATTGTAGTTGTCTTTTTTATTGCCATTAAAAAAGAAGAACTGTATTTAACAAACAAATTCGGTGATGACTATTTAGAGTACAAAGCTAAGGTTAGGCGCTGGTTTTAACTATTTTTATAGATGTACTATACTGAATGAAATCAAGGTTTAATCGTTTCAAAAAAACAATTTGAAAATTTATGACAAAAACTCTACACATCATAGCTTTCTTACTATTGACTATTTCTAGTAGCGATTCTTTAATCTATGGCAAGAACTTTGTTTTTGCTACCCACACAAAACCCCCTGTGAGTGATCGAACAACCGATCTTTATACTGAAATATTTAAACGAATGGGCTACACCTTTAAAGTCGAGTTATTGCCAGGACTCCGTGTCCTACGTGATGTGAACAATGGCAAATATGATGGAGATATGAGTCGCATAAGAACCATTAAATTAATTGCAAATGAAAATATAGATAATTACCGTATAATAAACGAGCCCTTATTTACAATGACGTTGGTAATGGTGACGCTAAAAAACTCTAACATTATTGAGGCCTCTTGGGAGAAGGTTAATGAGGGTAGTGTATCTTTCATTCGTGGTTCTGAACGTATTCGGAAAGGCATAAAATCAGAAAATCGTATAGCCGTTGGTGATGTAAATCAAACCTTAAAATTGGTTTCACTAGGCAGAGTAAAGAGTGCTGTATTATTTCATCTTGATGCGTTTGAGCATATAAAAAATGACTCAACTGGTCAGTTTGACAATCTGAAAATTCAACCTCATGTCATCGACTCATTTGATCTTTACGGATTTGTTCATAAAAAAAATATACATCTCATTCCAATAATAGAAAATATATTAAAAGAAATGAAAATTGATGGCAGCTATAAAGCCATCAATTCTAAATATTTAAATTAATCATACTCAGGTTATACAGAGGGCCTTTGTGAATCACGATCATCCGATATTGACCCTTCTTTAATTACTTGAATTCAGGTTATTTATTAAAAGCAGCAAGAAATTTATATCAGAGCTGAGCTTTTAATCACAAACATTTTCTCTCTGGTCATTTCTTCCATGGAATAGCCGATACCCCCCATGCCTATTCCCGACGAATCTCGTCCACCAAATGGCATCCAGTCTACTCGAAAGGCTGTATGATCGTTGATCATGACTGCCGTGGCATTAAGTCGCTTCATTGTATCAAGAGCTCTGTCCAAATTTTTTGTAAATACTGAAGCTTGGAATGCAAAGGCAAGGGAGTTTGCTTTTTTAATCGCTTCTAATCGATCATTATAAGAATAAATACAAACCACTGGTCCAAATATTTCAGATTTTGATACCAGGGCATCATCGGGAGGATTCAACAGTACTGTTGGTTCAAAGCATGAAGAGGATAATCGTTTTCCACCAGTGAGTACTTTTGCACCCTTATCAATGGCTTCATTAACCCACTCTTCTACTCTATCCACTTCTCGAGGCAGAATAAGCGGTCCAACTTCGGTTTGTTTATCGAGGGGATCGCCAACAATAAGCTGACTTGCTTTCTCTGCGAGTTTTTCAGCTACTACCTGACAGATACTTTCATGTACATACACCCTCTGCACTGAAACGCATACCTGCCCAGCATGATAAAAACCACCTTTCGTTAAGCTATCAACCAAAGGTTCAATTTCTGCATCCTCTGCCACGATTACCGGTGCCGCACCACCATGCTCCAAGGCACAACGAGTACCGGGGGATAACTTTGAACGTAAAAACCAGCCAACTTTTGACGATCCAATGAAAGATAAGTAGTTTATTCTCGGATCAGTAACTAATTTCTCTGAATCTTGATTATCACAAACCAAACACTTACACCAACCTTCAGGCAAGCCTGCCTGCTTTAAAATTTCCATAAACTTCAAGCAAGATAGTGGCGTGGTCAAGGCTGGCTTAATGATCACAGGTGAGCCAACCGCTATGGCTGGAATGGTTTGATGAATAATTAAATTAAGCGGGTGATTAAATGCACTGATAGAGGAGACAACCCCAATTGGTTCACGAAGCGTATAGGCCAATCGATTTTGTGATGACTCGGTTAAGCCCATTGGGATTTGTCCTCCTTTTATCTGAGAAAGGTGTTCTATACTTAACTTAACGCCATTGATTGCTCTTAATACCTCAACTTTCGAATCAGCATAGGGCTTACCACCTTCCTCTGCTGCAATTAAGGTTAGTTGTTCAATTTGCCCAGACATCAAGTGCACAACTTTTTCTAAAATAGCAAGACGTTGATGGCTAGGAAGCCAAGCATCCTGATCTTGGAAAAGTTCATAAGCCCGACTAATCGCCCTCTCCACGTCATCACTATTATTGAGTGTGATTTCTTTAATGACAGTACCGTCAAATGGACGAGTTATTTCAAGTTTTTGCATGGGCTATTCCCTATTAAATGAGCTATTAAATGAGCTATTTCAATGATCTATTTTCAATGACTTATAAAATACAGGCCGAATCTTTTAGAAGCACGTTTAAGATTGAATGATTCAAAGAGTAATCAACTGGCAAATCAATAAGATGAACACCAGGACTATTTAAAGCTTTATCAAGTATTGCTCTAAACTCCTCAGAGCTCTCAGGTCTATGACCAATAGCACCAAAACTTTCAGCATACTTTACAAAATCAGGATTGGTATAGTCTAAACCAAAGTTATCAAACCCCATGCCCTCTTGCTTCCACTTGATCATTCCATAAGCTCCGTCATTAAGAATAATGACTACCAGATCAAGATTAAGTCGAACAGCCGTTTCTAGCTCTTGAGAGTTCATCATAAAGCCTCCATCACCGTTGATGGATACAACTTTTTTTTCAGGATATAGAATTTTTGCAGCGATGGCTGAAGGCAAGCCTGCTCCCATGGTCGCAAGAGCATTATCCAACAACAAAGTGTTCGGCCTATAACATTTATAATTTCTGGCAAACCATATTTTATAAACACCATTATCCAAAGTTATAATATCCTCAGCATCTAATTGCCCCCGTAAAATATTCACTAGATGTTGCGGTAACATGGGAAAACGGTCATCTTCAAAATATTTTGTTAGACGATTATTTATTTCATCTTGAACGCGAACAAAGTAAGAAAAATCCTTCTCTTCATAATCGTTTATCGCCTCCATTATATTTCGAACAGAAGAGGAAATATCACCTACCACATTTAGTTGTGGGAAATAGACATCATCAATATGAGCTGCAAAAAAGTTCACATGGATCACTTCTTTACCATCCTTCTCCATAAGAAACGGTGGTTTTTCTATGACATCATGCCCCACATTAATAATTAAATCTGCCCGCTCGATGGCACAATGTAAAAAATCATTATCCGATAAAGCTGCCGTACCTAAAAATTGCGGATGCCGCTCATCCACCACGCCTTTACCGAGTTGGGTATTGAAAAAGTAGATGCCCGTTCTATTGATAAACTCATTAAGTGCCTTGGCGGTAGATTTGCGGTTTGCACCGGCACCGATAAGCAATAATGGCATTTTTGCTTTTTCTATCATCTTTGCAGCTTGATCAATAGCTTTTTTATTCGCATCGGGCCTTCTGTGACCCACAACATCAAACAAACTAGCATCGGTTTCTTCATCGGCTATGTCTTCAGGCAGTTCAATGTAGGCAGCACCGGGTCGCTCTTCCATGGCAACTCGAAAAGCATCCCGTACCATTGAAGGAATATTATTACCATCGACTATCTGTTCTGAAAACTTAGTGATAGGACGCATTAAGCCGACTATATCAACAATCTGAAATCTACCCTGCTTGCTTTTCCTGATAGGTTTTTGACCGGCAAGCATCACCAGAGGCATGGCACCCAATTGAGCGTAGGCCGCCGAGGTTACAAAATTTGTAGCACCGGGCCCTAGGGTGGATAAACAGACCCCTGGCTTTCCTGTTAATCGCCCAAAGGTTGCAGCCATAAATCCAGCAGCCTGTTCGTGGCGTGTTAAAATCAGTTGGATGTCAGACTCTTTTAAAGAATTTAAAAAATCTAAATTTTCTTCTCCTGGAATACCAAATATATATTTTATACCTTCGTTTTCTAACGCTTTCACCATCAAGTCAGATGATTTCATGCCATAGCTCCTCATGTATTTTTAATCTTGTTATTTAATCCCTTATGGATGAAGTATAGTCACTGAAATTAAAATACCTATGTTTAACACTTAATAAGGAGTTGCTGTTTCTGATTTTATTACAAATTAACCGCTAATTGTTGTAACAATATCAAATATACTAAGCTCTATTGTCGATAGATTAATGGCAAACTTAACAAAAATCATCCATTGATAATTATTAACGATCCTGAATTGATTCATCGGAGATAGTTTATGCAAACAATTTTTTTATTTATTTCAGCCTTAACTCTTGTGACAGTTTTCCTATTGCAGCTAGTTTGGCAACCGATTGTCTGGAGCTTGGTAATTATTCTACCGGGCATTTTAATTGGCATAATAGATATCCTGCAAAACGCTCATTCTATTCGAAAAAACTTCCCGCTGATTGGTCGAATGCGTTGGCTAATGGAATCAATTCGGCCCTTCATCCGTCAGTATTTATTAGAGTCTGAAACAGATGGAACTCCGATTAGCCGAATGTTCCGCTCAATTATTTATCAGCGTGCTAAGGGAGATTTAGCAACCACTCCTCTAGGCACTAAGTTTGATACCTCTAAACTAGGATACGAATGGATAAGCCATTCTCTAGCAGCTTTTCATATTAGTAAACTCCAGGCAGTACCCAGGGTGTTAATTGGTGGCACGGATTGCAAAAAACCCTACAGCGCAAGTCTATTAAATATTTCAGCAATGAGCTTTGGAGCTCTTAGCAATAATGCCATTTCAGCACTCAATGGGGGCGCGAAAAAAGGCGGCTTTTATCACAATACTGGAGAAGGAGGTGTGAGCCCATATCATTTACAGGCGTCGGGTGATTTGGTCTGGCAAATAGGTACTGGCTACTTTGGTTGCCGTACTTCTAAGGGAACGTTTTGCCATAAAACGTTTACTGAGGTGGCTTGCAAAGATAGTGTGAAAATGATTGAAATTAAAATGTCACAAGGAGCAAAGCCTGGACATGGCGGTATCTTGCCCGGCGTAAAAAACACGCCTGAGATTGCAAAAATTCGACATTTAGAGGCCTATACCACCGTAGACTCTCCCCCCTCTCACAGTGCTTTTTCAACACCGCTAGAAATGATGAACTTTATACAAAAATTGCGAAGCTTGTCGGGCGGAAAACCCATCGGATTTAAGTTATGCCTTGGAAGACCTAGTGAATTTGTCGCGCTATGCAAGGCTATGATTAAGACTGGTATTAAACCCGATTTTATTACCGTTGATGGTGGTGAGGGCGGGACAGGTGCAGCACCGCTTGAATTCAGTAATTCCGTTGGCATGCCTCTAGGTGATGGCCTGGCTTTTGTCAGTGATACTCTCATCGGCTTTGGTTTAAAACGAGAGATTAAGATCATTGCATCCGGCAAAATTTTTACTGGGTTTCATCTTGTAAAAAATCTAAGTTTAGGTGCAGATCTTTGTAACAGCGCTAGGGGGATGATGCTTGCCCTAGGCTGTGTACAATCACTCATCTGTAATACCAATGAGTGTCCCACTGGTATTGCTACCCAGAAAAAGTCGCTCACCAAGGGCTTGGTAGTGGTCAATAAGATAGACCGAGTTGCAAGATATCATCATGAAACCGTCAACTCCGTAATGGAGATTATCTCTGCCGCAGGCCTATCCTCCTTTAGCGGACTCAATAGAACTCATATTTTCAGAAGAGTGAGTCATGATGCCATTAGACGATATGATGAATTATATCCCTATCCACAGGAAGGCTGTTTACTTGCAGAGCCCTATCCTGAACGGTTTCAACTAGAGATGAGAGAAGCGACCTATGAACATTTTTTACCAAAACAATGCATTGGATGTCATGATCATGGTCTAAGTGCAATACAAGATTAGTTAAACTTGCAATGTTAGAAAGCCGACTAGTTTGATACTTTAAGGCACTTGAAGACGTTCGATTATATTTCTTTTCATAATAATCGCTATGCCGTCATTTGCTGCAACCACTAGGGTCTCATCATCTTCGCGAATCAAATCACCGTTCGCTCTGTTGTGTTCAACTTGACTAATTTTTATATTATTCACCAAAAGCACCTCACCAGCTACATCGGCTACAACACCAAATCGACCACAGGCTTTTACTAATTGATCAATTTCATTTACTGACCAGTGCCAATTTATTAAACGATCCTTTAAGGTTATTTTAGGCCAGTAACTACCACCAACTTGTTTTTTTGCAGCTTGATATAAGGCTCCAAAGTTTGTTAGCAATTGATCGAGAAAAACAGGGATCTGCAAATGCAGCTTCATCAACAGGCTCTCCCAACTTTCATCAGCATCAAGCTTAATTGATTGTTGATAAATAATATCCCCTGTATCAAATTCCCTAGCTAGTTTATGAAAGCTAACACCCGCTTGTTCCCTATATTGTTTTAAGATCCAAATAATAGGTGTCGGTCCACGACCAAAGGGTAATAGAGTTGGATGTACATTGATAGTATAAACATGATTTGCAACTTCAGGGATCAGCCAGGGATATTCAACAGAGAACAAGCAGTCCATACCCTCATCGACAAGTTTATCTAGTAGTTCTTTAGTAGGTTTAGTGCTTGAAAAAGTAATGTTGTTTTTATCAGCGTAATCTCGTAACTCTTGATTAAAAGGTTTAATTTCATTCACAAATATATGAGAAATATTGTGACCGTGATCTGTTAACACATCGATACAGCCCTTGTGCCAATCACCACCAAAATAGCCAACCTTCATTAGATTTCGTCCTTATTAATTGCTAAGCTAAACTATCATCAAAATAGAATTTAGTACAGGCAAGTAAAATTATGAAAAATAAGTATGTATTATTCCTATTATTATTCACCCTATCACTTGGCTTTAAAGCGCATGCCAGTGCTGAGAATAATACGCCTTACCTCTACATTTTAGGTGTCGTCCAAGATGCGGGCTATCCTCAAACTGGCTGTTATAAAAAGCATTGTATGCCTGGCTGGAATGATCCTAGCCTCAGACGAGGCGCTGTATCTCTTGCTTTAATTGATCCTAGTTTAAATAAGAAGTATATGTTTGAAGCAACACCAAATTTTCCAGAACAATTGTATCAGCTCGAAGTCGAGGCGCCATCGGACAGGTTTCAACTAGGCGGTATCTTTCTTACCCATGCACATATGGGTCACTACGCTGGTTTGATGTTTTTAGGCCACGAGGCAATGGGGGCTTCCAACATTAAGGTATTCGCCATGCCACTTATGCTGGAATATTTATCAAAAAATGGTCCTTGGGAGCAATTAGTCAAGTATAAAAACATCGCTCTTGTGCCTTTAACAGATAGTAAGCCTCAGGATCTAGGTAGTCTCAAGGTCACACCTTTTCTTGTCCCCCATAGGGATGAATATTCCGAAACCGTTGGCTATAGAATTGAAGGCCCTAGCAAAACTGCTATCTTTATTCCTGATATAAATAAGTGGTCACTTTGGAAAACCGATCTTGCTAAGCTGGTGAAGTCCGTAGACTATGCCCTGATTGATGCCAGTTTTTATAACGATAAGGAATTACCTGGCCGTGACATGTCTAAAATTCCACACCCCTTTGTGGTGGAAAGTATGGAACTGTTAAAAAATCTCACTAAAAAGCAACGTAATAAAGTTTGGTTTATTCATATGAATCACACTAATCCATTATTAATAACTGACAGTGAGCAAAGTAAACTAGTTCGTGACAAGGGCTTTAATATTGCCAAAGAAGGCATTAAATTAGGGCTATAAGGACTGATTTAGACATTAAAAATGACTATTATAAATAATAAACTAAGTAGTGCATTAATAGCTGCTATTTGCCTAGCTTCTTTAGGGATTTTTCTTATTGAGCCTATAGCTCAGGCGCCAAGCTATCATTTGTTCGCCGATGGACGCAGTATTTTAGGGGTGCCAAATTTTTGGAATGTTCTATCGAATCTGGCTTTTTTGCTGGTTGGTTTACTGGCTCTTAAAAATCTATTGATTGACAATAACCTCACTATAAAACCTGAACTACGCGTCGCCACCTTTATATTTTTTATTGGTATTTCCCTGGTGGCTTTTGGATCGGGTTATTATCATTTGTGGCCAAGTAATCAAACCCTACTTTGGGACAGGTTACCCATGACAATTGCTTTTATGGCCTTATTCTCAATTATTATTGGAGAATTTATTTCTCTAAAATTAGCTAAGACCGCTTTATTACCATTACTTTTGGTTGGTGCTTTCTCTGTTTTCTATTGGTCTTATACAGAATCTCAAGGACAGGGTGATTTACGATTATATGTTCTGGTGCAATTTCTGCCCATACTATTGATCCCAGTTATTCTTCTGCTTTTTAAATCTCCTTTTTCAAAAGCGAGTGGTTACTGGTGGTTGTTTGCTACCTACTTAGCGGCAAAATTTCTTGAATATTTTGATCAGGCGATATTTGAATTACTACCCCTTATCAGTGGGCATTCTCTAAAACATCTAACAGCTGCCTTTGGCGTCATGCTCTTGCTAGATGCTTATCAAAAGAGAAGTTTGCTTTAATGCTGTTTCAGAACTACTAACTAGAAATAATCATGTCAAATGTTAAGAAATATCTAGACCAGTATGCTGAACCTGAAACTCAAGAGTTAGAAAATTTTCCTAAGGATTTAGCTTTTAAAAACTGCCTTGTCATACCTGCATATCAAGAAACCGATGCTTTTTTACAGGAATTCATAAACAGCCAATTAGCCCATCAAATAACCCTGTTAATTCTCGTCATCAATCAACCGATTTCAGATGATGATGTCATAGCTCAACAACAACTCTTCACAAGTGCTCTAGAAGCAGGCTGCGTTGTATGGCAACAACACAATTTATTTTTGATTAAGCTTAACAATGCTGCTGCTTATATTTTAGCTGTTGACAGGTTTAATCAAAATCTCCGAATTGCTGATAAACAAGGTGTGGGTCTGGCCCGAAAAATTGGGGCTGATATAGCAGCGACTCTAATTGATATGAAAGTCATAGAAAGTTCTTGGATCTGTTCAACGGATGCTGATACTCATCTACCCGATAATTATTTTACTAGTCTTGAAGCTATGGATCACAAAAGTGCTGCTGTCACTTACGATTTCCAGCATCTTGATCATCAGGACAAGGTATCTGAGGCAACCCTACTTTACGAAAAAGCACTAAAGTATTATGTTTCTGGATTAACCTGGGCAGGTTCACACTATGCCTTTTTCACTATCGGCAGTTGCCTAGCTTTTCGATATGATTATTACTGCATGGCAAGGGGATTTCAAAAACGTAGTGCTGGTGAAGATTTTTACTTATTAAATAAGCTGGCTAAATTAGGTCAGATACAATTCAATGTTACAGCAAAACTTTTAATTGAACCCAGAATATCAAGCCGAGTTCCTTTTGGCACTGGACCTACCGTGGAAAAAATACTTAAACTGCCTCACCCTGAGCAATATCTTTATTACCATCCACAATTATTTAGCGAGTTAAAGAACTGTCTAGTCGCGATGGACGATCTATGGAAGTTTAAAGATCAGCCTGAACAATGGCTATTGCAACTTTCCAATTCAACTCAATACGCCCTAAAGCAACTGCGTATTACAAAACTGTTCGGACACCTTCAAAGTAATATCACCAATGAATCACAAGCTAAAACTCATATTCATCAATGGTTTGATGCTTTTAGAACTTTAAAATTCATTCACTATCAACAGCAAGATTACTATTCTCAAATACCACTTGTACAAGCTCTTGACAAAGCATCTTTTATACCCGGGTATAGAGCGCCTTGATTGTTTGCTGATTAAAGTAAAGTCACTATGGTTTTATAGGTGTTTTTCGACTATTCTTCAACCTACTGCTCACTAAAACCTACTGGCTAAAAATAATGACAATAACCACTAAACGACCTTTGTATCTTTCAATCTCAGGTCAACACTTACTCAATACATCTCTGTTGAATAAAGGAAGTGCTTTTTCTGAAGCTGAAAAACGTGCCTTTAATATTGAAGGGTTAATACCCCATACTATCGAGACCATCGATGAGCAAGTGGCTCGCGTCTATCAACAGTTTTCATTTATTGAATATGATCTCGATAAACATATTTATCTTCGCAACATTCAAGATACTAACGAAACACTTTATCTGCGCGTGATAGCTGAACATTTAGATGAAATGTTACCGATTATTTATACCCCAACCGTAGGCAAAGCCTGTCAGTTATTCTCGCAAATTTACCGTCGTAAACGTGGTGTATTTATTTCCTATCTAGAGCGGGATCGTATTCGAGATGTGCTGCATAATGCGACTAAGCCCAATGTGAAAGTCATTGTTATTACTGATAGTGAGAGGATCTTAGGCTTAGGCGATCAGGGCATTGGCGGCATGGGAATTCCCATTGGTAAGCTATCGATTTACTCTGCCTGTGGTGGGATCAGCCCCGCTTACACCCTGCCCATCACTCTTGATGTAGGTACTAATAATCAAAAGCTACTTGATGATCCCATGTATATGGGATGGCGTCATGAACGTATAACAGGTGATGAATATTTTGAGTTTGTCGATCAATGCCTTGAAGGTATTCGTTCAAGATGGCCTAAAGCTTTAATTCAATTTGAAGATTTTGCCCAGGCTAATGCCACACCGCTTCTAAAAAAATATCAAGATAAATTCTGCTGTTTTAATGATGATATTCAAGGAACCGCTTCTGTGACTGTAGGTACGCTACTCGCCGCCTGTCACGCTCAAAAATCAGATCTGAAGGATCACCGAGTTGTCTTTGTCGGAGCAGGATCAGCAGGTTGCGGCATCGCCGAGCAAATTATTGCTCATATGATTGATGAGGGACTGCCAGAAGAGCAAGCCATAGCTCAAGTTTATCTTACTAACTCCAAAGGACTGTTAACAGATAAAATGCAGCTTCAAGATTTCCAAATAAAATTTGCCAAGAGCTATGACAATGTCAGTAGTTGGTCAGACTCTTCAGAAAAAATAAGCTTATTGGATGTGGTTAAAAATTCCAAACCAACTATTATCATTGGCGTTTCAGGCGTAGCTGGCTTAATCAGTGAAGACATTATTAAAACCATGTACCAATCTTGTGACCGCCCTATCATCATGCCCCTTTCAAATCCCACCTCAAAGGTTGAAGCCATACCTAAAGACGTGATTTGTTGGACAGATGGAAATGCGATTGTTGCTACTGGTAGTCCTTTTGATCCGGTGGAATATAAAGGAAAAAGTTACCCCATAGCTCAATGCAACAATGCCTATATTTTTCCAGGAATTGGCCTAGGAGTTATCGCAGCTGGAGCAGTAAGGGTTACTGAAAAAATGTTTATGGTGGCTAGTGAAGCTCTTGCAAAAACATCTCCTCTGGTTACTGGCAAGGGTAATGATTTACTGCCGTCATTAAATGTTATACGGGAAGTTTCTAAACAAATTGCCATAGCAGTCGCTAATCAAGCCATGGATGAAAATGTTGCTGTGAGGATCAGTGAAGAATTAATGTTAAGCAAAATCGATGGTAATTTTTGGACACCTGAATATCGAGAATATCGCCGGACCTCTTCTTAAGCTAAGGTGACGGAAAACCACAGTAAGCAACTTGCCTACTGTGGTTTGCTCACATTTCCACATGCAAATTGTAACCTTCTCCAAATTCTCTATTCTTCTCAAGCACTCTTGTGAACTCTTTGATATCAAGTGGCTTATCAAGACAACATTCACCACCAGCCATCAAAAATAGCTCCTTATCATTCTCACTCCAATGGCCACTGACACCAATAACTCTGAGGCCATTTTCTATCTGACTTGAGAAGTTCCGACATAATTCAATGCCATTCATTCCTGGCATGCGTAAGTCTAGAATTACCACATGGGGATGAAACTTTTTCATTAATTTATCGGCCATAAAACTAATGCCTGTTCTTTGCACTTCATACACTATTTCCCGAGACTCGAGAAAGTCCTTTAAAAAATCAGCCACAAAGGAATCGTCATCAACAATTAGCACTTTAGTGATTAAACGAATATCACCATCAATGGATATATTGTGCTTTTGTGCATATTTTATGATTTCAGAATATTTATATCGATCCTGTCCATCTGCTGTTTTATTGGACATTAGGGAGTTGGTTCTCACCCACATTTCAACCGTGACAGGTGAGACTTGAAAAAGGGCTGCCACCTCACTGGTTGATAACACGCTTTCAGGTGTAAGGGGCTTCTTTTCTTGTCTTGTTCCATCAATTTCATTATCAGCCATATAATTTTCCATTTAATTCAATACCATAGATATGATTATAAGCATAATTTTCGACTAAAAAAAGTTTTCTGCTCATGTGAATAGAATAAAACCTGATAATAGTATACCCATCAATTCTTCATGCTTGGCTTCTAGGACAGATATAACATTACAATTTATCGATTTAATGTAACTTTTAGCCTTTGTGAGGTTTCAATTTCTACTAAATAGTGGTACTAATTGATGTACAAATAATCTACAAAAAATAACAACACAATATTTATAAATAGGACATCCAAATGATAATCGGCATACCAAAAGAATCCTTTACTGGCGAGAAAAGAGTGGCTGCCTCACCAAAATCTGTCACCACATTAATTAAGATGGGTTTTGTTGTTCATATAGAAAAGCAAGCTGGCTTTAACGCTAATTTTAGTAATGGAGCCTATCAGCAACAGGGGGCCGGCATAGTTGACAAGGCTAGCGCTTGGCAGGCTGATCTCGTATTAAAAGTAAATGCACCAACTGATGAAGAGATTGCGTTAATGAAACCCGGCGCAACCCTAGTAAGTTTTATAGCCCCAGCACAAAATCCTGCGCTTTTACAAAAATTATCAGAAGCAAATATAACTGTGCTTGCCATGGATGCTGTGCCACGCATATCACGTGCCCAAGCACTCGATGCTTTAAGTTCCATGGCTAATATAGCCGGCTACAGAGCAGTTATTGAAGCCAGTCATCATTTTGGTCGTTTTTTCAGTGGTCAAATTACTGCTGCAGGCAAAATTCCTCCTGCCAAGGTAATGATTATAGGCGCCGGTGTTGCGGGTCTCGCTGCCATAGGTGCAGCAGGAAGTCTTGGTGCCATCGTTCGAGCCTTTGATACAAGAATTGAAGTCAAAGAACAAATCGAAAGTATGGGTGGCACTTTCCTCGAGCTTGATTATGAGGAAGAAACGGATTCTAGTGACGGCTATGCTAAGGAAATGAGCAAGGCTTTCATTGAAGCTGAAATGGCACTTTTTATGGAACAAGCCAAAGAAGTCGACATTATTATTACTACTGCCATGATCCCAGGCAAGCCAGCACCCAAATTAATTACTGCTGAAATGGTGCAAGCCATGCAGCCAGGCAGCATTATCGTTGATTTAGCAGCAGGTGGCGGTGGCAACTGTGAGTTAACAGAGCCTGGTTCCGCGGTTGTTAAACATGATGTCACCATTATCGGTTTCACTGACTTGCCCTCGCGGCTGCCACAACAGTCATCTCAACTATATAGCACAAATCTTACCAACATGATGAAGCTGTTGTGTCCTGAATCCGATGGAAACATTAACATCGACTTTGACGATGTTATTCTAAGGGGCATGACCGTTGTTAAAGATGCTGAAATTACCTGGCCACCACCACCTATCAAAGTGTCCGCGGCTCCTCCAGTCAAACCCCCTGTGGTTGAGGTTGTGGAAGACAAAAAAACATCCAATACTGGCAAACATATTGCCATGTTAGTTGCAGCGGGAATTTTTGGCTTAGTGGCTAATTATGCACCTGCTGAATTCTTGGCCCATTTTACTGTTTTCGTTCTTGCTTGTTTTATCGGCTATCAGGTTGTCTGGAATGTTAGCCATTCATTACACACACCCTTGATGAGTGTCACCAATGCCATCAGTGGCATTATTGTTGTCGGTGCCCTTTTACAAATTAGCAGTGACAATCCGATCATTTGGGGAATTGCTGCTTTTGCAACCCTCATAGCCACCATCAACATCGTCGGTGGCTTTGTTGTCACTCAGCGCATGTTAAAAATGTTTCGTCGATAGGGAGAGCAGATATGTCTACAGGATTAATTACAGCTGCTTACCTTATGGCCGCCATTTTATTTATTTTAGCCCTCGCGGGTTTATCCAAACAAGAAACGGCTCAAACTGGTAACACCTACGGTATTATTGGTATGGCAATCGCGCTTATCGCCACCATCGCAAGCCCAGGCGTTGAGGCCTTTGGATATATTCTAATTGCCATGGTCGTCGGTTCAGCTATTGGACTTCGACTTGCCATGAAAGTTGAAATGACTCAAATGCCCGAGCTAGTGGCAATCTTACACAGCTTTGTTGGACTCGCTGCAGTACTTGTTGGCTTTAACAGCTACCTTGATCACGGTAATTTGACTGGCGCTCTATTGACCATTCACTTATCTGAAGTCTATCTTGGCATCTTTATCGGAGCAGTAACCTTCACCGGCTCCGTTGTTGCCTTTGGTAAACTGCGAGGAATATTTAGCTCCAAGTCTTTGATGCTACCCCAACGCCATAAAATGAATCTACTGGCTATTATCGTAACTCTAGTAATGATGGTTCAGTTTGTACGCCTTGGTGGGGACATGAATTTACTGCTTATCATGACTGCTATCGCCTTGCTGTTCGGGATACACATGGTGGCTTCAATCGGTGGCGCTGATATGCCCGTGGTAGTCTCCATGCTTAATTCCTATTCAGGCTGGTCTGCCGCCGCTGCTGGATTTATGTTATCTAATGATCTATTGATTGTCACAGGTGCCCTAGTGGGCTCGTCCGGTGCGATACTTTCCTACATCATGTGTAAAGCCATGAACCGCTCATTTATCAGCGTAATAGCAGGTGGATTTGGCACCAATGTTGTTATCTCTGATGATGGCGCTGATCAAGGAACTCATGAGGAAACAACTGCTGAGGTGGTTGCTGATATGTTGAAAAATTCAACTAATGTCATCATAGCACCCGGTTACGGTATGGCCGTTGCCCAAGCCCAATATCCAGTCTATGAAGTTACGCGCAAGCTTAAGGAAATGGGCATTAATGTACGTTTTGGAATACATCCTGTTGCTGGAAGACTTCCCGGACACATGAATGTTTTGCTCGCTGAAGCCAAGGTCCCCTATGACATCGTCATGGAGATGGATGAAATCAACGATGATTTTTCTGATACGGATACAGTTCTCGTGATTGGTGCAAATGATACGGTTAATCCTTCTGCCCAAGACGATCCGAACAGCCCAATAGCTGGTATGCCTATCTTAGAGGTATGGAATGCTGAAAATGTTATCGTGTTTAAGCGCTCAATGAATCCCGGTTATGCTGGCGTTCAAAACCCACTCTTTTTCAAGGAAAATACCAAGATGTTATTTGGTGATGCTAAGGATAGTGTGGAGAATATCTTGAAGGCACTTTGATATCTTTTCGATTATTCTCTAAGCATTGTGCTCTATCAAAAAGGCCTTAGATGGCCTTTTTGTTTAAGGTGTGCCGTCCTGATTTGAGTTATCCCTGAGACTACTAATACTCGTCGTTACTAACGACTTGATTGCCACCTGATACTTTTGCTTTTTCAAGTTTAGTTTCGACTTTTTTCAACAACACCTCAAAACGATCTTCATTACTCAAGCCACTAATGGCAATGCTACAGGTAAAGTGAATACTTTCACCATCAACAGTAATATCTAATTCCTCTATGGTTGCTCGCCATTTTTCTGCAACTTGGTGTGTCATGGCGACATCGGTCTCGGGTAAGATCAATAAAAATTCTTTACTACTTAAACGGCCAAGAACGTCTGATTGCCGACAACTTTCTAACAACAGATCAGACAAGGTTTTAATAATTTCATCGCCCGCATAATGTCCTGACTCATCATTAATCTGCTTTAGCTGATCAATGTCTATAAGCACTAGAGATAAGCTATGTCCGTATCGCATCGCCCTTGATAGTTCACGTTTACCATGGGAAAACATTGTCTCTCTGTTATAAATGCCCGTCAGGGGATCGGTGGTTGCAAGACGTTTCATTTCCGCTTCAATTTCTTTACGCCTACCAACACTTCGAACAATGGCCTGTGAAAACCACTTGTCTTCAATTAAGGTGGCGCTTAAGGATATTTCCACGGGGAATAGATGACCATTTCGATGTAGAGCTTCAATTTCAACAACATTACCAATCAGTGGGCCGGCACCGGTTTGTTGAAAGTGTGAAAATGCGCTTTTAGCTCTTTCCCGCGCATCTTCAGGTACAACTAATTCGTGGATAAAACTGCCAACAGCCACTTCTCTCGGATGGCCAAACATTATTTCAGCTGCAGCATTCCAAAATACAATTTTAGAGTCCTCATCTGCAACGATAAAGGCATCAAGGGTACTGTCTAACAGAGTTTGACTGATGCTTTGTTCGAAAAGTTGTTTGTCTACACTATTCATTAATGGCCCATTTTTTTATTGTTAGCCACTATTTATAATGTAAATACGCTATTAATTCAATGTAGATACGATATAAAACCAAATAGTTTGTTAAGCATCTCTTATCAATCCAACAAAAACACCTTCAATTGAAAGCTCGTCAGGTTCAAAAGTTATGGGGTTATAGTCTTGGTTAGCCGGTAATAATACGGGACGGGGGGATTGCGAATCGAGGTATTTCACCGTTACTTCATCATCAATTCTGGCAATAACGATTTGTCCATGGCGTGCTCGCTCAGTTTTTTGTACGGCAATCATGTCACCATCGAGGATCCCAGCATCTTTCATACTGTCGCCTCGAACTCTTAGTAAATAAGTAGGTCGGCTAGAAAATAAGCCATCGGGCACCGGTATATGTCGCTCAAGATTTTCAACAGCCGTGATTGGCGTGCCAGCAGCTACTGAACCAATGAGGGGTAGCTCATAAAAGGCTTCGGTTAAAAGTTGAATGCCTCGAGGTTTATCACTGTGTAGATGAATATGACCTTTGCGCTCAAGCGCCTTTAGGTGATCAGCAGCAGCCCTCGTTGAACTGACACCTATACCCTTAGCTAGCTCAGCATGAGTAGGCGCGATGCCGTTCACCTGTACATAATCTCTAATAACGGACAAGACTTCTGCTTGTCGTTCAGTGAGTGCCTCTGTCATATAAAATTCCTTATTTTGTCTAGATGTGTATTTCCAATCTTCTTTCTTGAGTATATACTACTCGTATAAGTAGTATTTGTACAGCGAGTATTCGGACAAGTTTAATGGATCAATCTTTACCACATCACAAATGGACAAAAATGATAGCCCTTATGGATATGAATGCTTTTTTTGCGTCCATTGAACAGAAGGATTACCCCTGGTGGCGTGGTCGCCCAGTGGCAGTGACCAACGGCAAAATTGGCACGGGGATTATCACCTGTTCCTATGAAGCTAGGGCTTTTGGTGTGCATACTGGTATGCGTTTAGTTGAGGCGCGAAAACTTTGCCCACAACTTATCCAAGCACCAGCTAGGCCTTATCGCTATGCAGAGGTCTCACGCTCTATTATGCACTCCCTTGAAAACATCACCCCTGATCTGGAAATTTTTTCTGTGGATGAAGCCTTTCTTGATCTTAGTCATTGCCAACGTCTTTATCATTACGACCCTTGGCAAATTGGTAAGCTCATCAAGCAGGTGGTGTTTGATATCTCAGGCTTACTCTGCTCCGTTGGTTTAAGTGGTGATCGCAGTACCGCTAAATGGGCGGCAAAACAAATGAAACCTAATGGTCTGACTATTATCAAACCGGAACTTGCCGAACAGGCTCTTGCTGAGGTTTCGGTGACAGATTTGTGTGGTGTGAACAAGGGCATAGGTCGTTTTCTGGCCCAGTACGGCGTCTATCGCTGCGCTGATATGAAACACATCCCCATCAGTGTACTGGGACAGCGTTTTGGCAATCCAGGTAAGCGAATTTGGCTAATGGCTCAAGGCAAAGATCCCGAAGTGATTAACGGCCATGTGTGTGAAGCAAAAACCCTTGGCCATGGAAAAGTGATTCCACCAAATACTACCAAAGGCCAAACTATTTTACTGTATCTGATGCATATGGCTGAAAAGGTTGCGGCGAGATTACGACTTAATCAATTGCAAGCTCAAGTTTTTTCTATCGCTTTTAAGACGATCAATGGCTGGCAAAAAACCCGCTCTCGCACCATCTCATGCACCGATGATGGCAAGCAGATCTTCAAGCTCTGTAAGTTTTTTTTCCAACAAAAATGGCAAGGCGAAGGTGTTTTCCAAGTGCATGTAGCAGCCCTTGATCCACGCCCTGCCAGTGGACAACAGGATTTTTTTATCAAGGATGACCAAGACCGTCAAAATCTTCATCAAATGATCGATAAGATCAATCATCGTTACGGAGAATTCACCCTCTGTAACGCCCCTCTACTTAATCGTTCTAGCATGCCCAATGTTATCGCTCCAGCCTGGAAGCCCGATGGTCATCGCAATACGCTAGAGCACTGAAGAGGATTTGATTGAATGTGTCGCGCAGCCCGTTTCCAATTTGAAGGTCGTCGTTTTGAATATTATTTTACCCAGTACCGGGCAAGATTACCTCTCTTATTACAAACTGGACATTGCTCTTTGGTAACGTGGGGACGTAGACGTAATGAGTCGGGTGGTTTTCCCTTTGGCGCCAGTGTGCGTCTTGCTTCAATCCAAGCGGGACATTGGGACGCTCTTCAACCTAAACCTGTAAAAATTGCCATCCCTGAATTTATGGAAACTGATGTAATGGGACATGAACATTGGTTTCAGGTGATGGCTGGGCAATACCTTCAGGGAATGCTTGCCCAAAAAGGTAATCAACTAAGGGTCTATACGGTGCAGCTTGATTGTAATGCTGAGGATACTTTTTTTGAGAATTGGCCAAGGATTGTTAACTCACCTTTTTAGATTTAAGCAACTTTCTTATTCACCTCCGCGCATTTGTATAAATTAACTACACATTCCTGGGCAACTTTAAAATCCAGCTGATGATCATGAAGTGGTCGTCCTATGACAATGCCCGCCAGTCTCTGTTCATTTGCTTTTTCAAGTGCTTCAAGATCTGCAATGCAGCTAATGCCTCCGTTAGCAATAACAGGAATATTCAATGCAGATGCTAGCTCACAAGAAGCCTGAATGTTGCACTCATTAACACGACCATAATCGGGAATTTCCGTGAGCATGACTCCAGAAACCCCCTGCTCTTCAAAGTCTTTTGCTAGGGTGATGAGATCGTGACTCTGTTTTTGTCCTCGAAATTTCACCTCACCCTTGTGGGAATCAAATGCCACCATCACAGAACCTGAATATTGCATACACATTTCACCGATAAAACCCTCTCGACAAATAGCCCGGGAATTCATTACCAAATACTTGGCGCCAGCATCGAGCCAAATAAGTAAGTCTTGCTCTCTACAAATACCACCTATTTGAATCTCAAGTTGTGGATAACGGCGGTGAATTTTAGCAATTTGATGAAAATTAACAGGAGCCCTAGCGCGGATGGAATCAACATCAACAACATGAATACGTTTTGCACCAGCCTCCACCCAAAATTCTACGGCTTCCATAGGATCTTCACTGATCACAACGTCACCATCTTCTTGATGCTGGGTGTAGACACTACGTTTTGATTTCAATTCCATAACGGGGACTAATAACATATCGCTCTCACATAACGTTTAATTTACCTCTACTTTCATTCTAGGCAATTCCTTACAAAATGAAAGATCTATAGCTCTTTGTTTCGATATAATCTTAATACTCATAAAAATAGCTTTTTTAATAACAATTTATTCCTCCCCACCTATTAACACTGGCATAGTAATTGGATACTTTATCCCTAGAACGTCATTAGAAAGAACAGCTAAACTCTGAACAAGAGGTAAGAATTAAGCAATTTATGAAATCATTCATCGACTATTTACGCTACTTTTTTGCCTTCGCAGTACCCCTGTTGCTGCTGGTAAGTGCAGTGGCAGAATATTATTGGCCTGAGTCCCTTTGGCCGTCTCGATGCTTTGCAGTTTTACTTGCTTCTATGGTGGGTTATTACACCAATTTTATTGCTATAAAAATAGCTTTTTAGACCCCAAAAACCCCGTGTATTCGGTAGACAAGGGCTAATTCCGCGTAAACAACCAGAGCTTGCAGATCAGCTGGGTAAAGGCATCAGTGTGCATTTGGCTGCCATTGAAGTTTTAGGCGGTGTGCTAGGTGGTTTTGCAGGAATAGCTTTATTCTCTCTACCAACCTTTGCTGTCTTGCTCGCGTTATCACTGGGCTTTCTTGGTGTGGAAAACTATCTTACATCTCGAACCAACCATAAAAATACACTACTAAGAATAAAGTAGGTCAATTACTTGTTTTTACTAACTAAAGCAGATATACCTATAGTTATAAATAAAATCTTGTAGCTAAAAACCTGAGTACTTATCGTAAAAATGGCAAACATTTCTTTCATCACTATCGTTAAAAGTGCTTTAGCTAGATATTATGCAGTACTTAAGCAAAAAATGTCCCATCTTCGTGGTGAGTTATTAATTGATCCTAAGGGCGGCTTTTTCTGGTGGCTGCAAACCCATAGACAAAAGCTAGCCTTAGAGCAGGCAATGGAAGAATTGCTAAAAAATGCTCGAAAGCCTGATTTTCAACTTAATCAAGTAACAGAAACACTCTTGTCATTTAAATTAAAAAAAGACGATGTCGGTCAGGCTAAATGGTATCAAGATGCCCACTCTCAATTATTAAATTGCCAAAAAACTTTAGATGGGGCGTCTATTCTAAAAAGAGAGATGATCAAGCCTGCTTTAACTGAATTAAAATACATCAGTGAGGCCGAACAATTTCATCAATATTTTCACTTGCAACCTATGCAACGGAGAGTTCGAGACATGTACGAAGCGATAACTGAGCGACTGGACATCTTGTTAGATTATACAAAGCAAAAAAATCAAGAACATAAAACCGAAATGGATGTTCGGGAACAAGAAGCGAAATTAAAACTTGCTAGCGAATTAACTCGACAACACGAAATCCAACTCCAAAAGGAAGAGGCAGAACTAAAAATAGTTGAAACCGAGAGAGAGTTGCTTGATACACAGCATGAAGCAGAGGAAGCCAGTTGGAATAGAGAAGCTGAACAGCGAAAGTTATCTCTACAAGAATCACAAGAAAAGCATCGTTTACAACTACAAGAATCCCTGTCTGATTTAAACCTTGATCTCTCTGATGGGAATAATGATGGTATAGTCGATGTTAGTGGCGAGCAACATTTAGAAGCCTTACTGAGAAAGCTCAAAAACAATGAGCTTGATCGCAACGATCCAAAAATTAAACAGCAGCTACAGGCATTACTACAAGCCATAGCAGGATTATAAACGACAGTTTTTACAGGAGAATATTATGCTCGGATATGTAATGGTCGGCACTAATGATATAGACAAGGCCGCAAAATTTTACGATACACTTTTTGCAGCAATGGGTGCGAAGCGTGAAATGGAGTATCCTGACTTTATTCTTTGGGATCTAGGTGAAGGTAAAACCAATTTTAGTATCACTAAACCCTATGATGGCAAAGCAGCCTGTATTGGTAACGGTTCGATGAATGCTTTTTACGTAACGAGCAACGACGAAGTTGATCGCTTATATGCCCTTGCCATGGAACTGGGTGCAAGTGATGAAGGTGTTCCTGGAAAACGTGAGTTTGATGAAAATTTCTACGCTGGATATTTTCGTGATCTTGATGGAAATAAGCTAAATTTCTTCCATTATCCCATGGGTTTAGATTAACCAAGAAGCCTCAACCCTATTGCGACCTTCTTGTTTTGCCTGATAAAGCGCTTTATCGGCTTGTTTGAAAACCATATTAAAACTATGGTTTTTTTTCCAGACTGCCAAACCAAAACTCGCAGTAATTTTTATAGTTTTTTCTCCAATTTGCCATTCCATACCAGCAATTAATTCTCGAACTCTATTAACAACCTTAAGGGCTTCATCTGTGTCGGTTTCAGGAAACAGCAAACAGAATTCTTCTCCTCCCCAGCGAGCTGGGAAATCATTATCACGCAAACAATCCAATAATAGTTTACCAATACTCTTTAATACAATATCTCCGGCATCATGACCAAATTCATCATTAATAATTTTAAAGTTATCCAAATCAAAAATACAAATCACCAGTGATTGATTGTTTCGCTTATTACGTTCAATTTCTTTATTCACCACTATATCAAATGCCCGTCGATTGGCTAACCCCGTCAGTACATCTGTTTTAGAAATGGTTTCTAATAATTCATTTTTTAATGCAAGCTCAGCGGTACGCTCAGATACCTTATCTTCAAGCTGAGCATTTAATATTTTTAATTGCCTCGATAACTTATTTGATTGCTGAACAGTCTCCCAATATTTATTTAGGATCATGCTAGTTTCAACACCAATGAAAATTAACATACCAACAGAAGTGTTTGATACTAAAGGGTCATAACCTTGTATGTGAAAAAAGGCAATGTCAGCGGCAAAGCTCACTAAAAGCACGGAACCACCCACCAGTGTTACCCTCAAACTAATATCACTATTACGCAGTCCTGACACCATAAATGCCACTAATAAAAAGGTAGTAAAGAGGGTTAGGGGACGATAATAAAGACCATAGGTTTGAATAACATAAAGCGGCTGAAATAGATAAATTACTATACCAATAAGAGAAATAAGATTAACAAAAATGACTAACCAACGAGGAATCAAATGGGGAGCACTGGCTCTAAAGTATCCCGTACCAAGCATAATTCCGAATAAATAGGTCGACCAACCAATTGCCAAATGAAATGATGAAGTCAGGTTAGGGAAAAAATCATAAATGATCCCTGACACAACTAGCTGTCTCAAGGCCAACAGCAATGACAAGGCCGCCAGTGCAATAATGGTGAAACTGTATCCTCGAATAAACCATACATAGATATTAACCACACAAAATACCACTAAAATGCTAATGACACTCATGATGATATATCGAGTCATCTGATCTAGACGAGTCAAGGTGTCAACTGTACCTATGACTGGCGTTGTATGAATGCCTCCATCAATCGAACGACTATTATTAAGATGAATAATTATTTCACTCTCTCTGTCCATTTTTGGCAACAGAATAATGTGCGTTCGCATTTTAACTAAAGTATGATCACCCAAGTCTGTATTACCGGCATCAAACACCAGAAACTCTTCACCCATGGCATTTTTAATAATCACTTTTCTCGTTGTTTCAGCTTGACCGATATTTAGGCCTAAATTGATGGTAGGTTCTGATAAGAGTAACTTTAGTGTATAGATACCCTTACCTAAATAGGGTAGATCTAAAGAGGGTTTTCGCCACTGATAGGGTACAGGGGCCAGCCCCTCGTATGAAATATCATCCTCAAGGGAGTGATAACTTAGTAACCAATCACCCTTAAGAAGAATACGACCTTGCCCATCCCAACACCTTAGATCAGCAACCCCCTGAACCACAGGGTTAGTACCACATACTCCATCACCATTTTCTACCGGCGTAGCTAACTCTGTTGCAAAACAAGAAGAGGCAAGGGCTAAGGTCATGATAAAAATAAAAGTGAATAAGTATCTAATTGTTAAGTCCCTTTTAAATACATAACTAATGAAAAGGCAAATGATATGATTAAGTATAGCTAATAATAGCTTGATTATAAAACAGTCGCTGATTTAGTCTTGGCTTTACCTTATACTCAAAACATTACTTCTAATACAACATGACGAAATTGATCCTATGATTGGCATTTTCAAACCGGCAACCCACTTGCCTCTTTTAGCCGACCAGCAAATATCGGCTGAATACAAATCCCTTAGATGGCAAGTATTTCTTGGTATCTTTGTAGGATATGCAGGTTATTATTTAGTTCGCAAAAACTTCACCCTAGCCATGCCCTATCTTATAGGCGAATACGGTTATTCAAAAGGCCAATTAGGCATCGCCCTGTCAGCTGTTTCAATCGCCTATGGCCTAAGTAAATTTTTCATGGGCAGCGTTTCTGATCGTAGTAATCCACGCTATTTTCTATCCACAGGCTTGTTACTCTCAGCCTTGGTTATGTTTGTTTTTGGCTTTACAACTTGGGCAACCGCTAGCATCAGTAGTATCTTTTTACTGCTCTTTATCAACGGCTGGGTCCAAGGCATGGGCTGGCCCGCCTGTGGACGAACCATGGTGCATTGGTTCTCTGGCAATGAACGGGGACGAAGCGTTTCCTTTTGGAATATCGCCCATAATGTAGGAGGTGGATTAATCGGCCCCCTAGCAATACTTGGCATGGCTTGGTTTAACGATTGGCATTCTATTTTTTATGTTCCCGCTGTCTGTGCAACCTTGATAGCTGTATTTATTTTCTTTTTCATGCGCGACACACCTCAGTCCTGTGGACTTCCTGCCATCGAAGTCTTTCGTGATGATTTTCCTGCCGATTATTCAGAGGCCCATGAAAAAGAATTTTCAGCTAAAGAAATTTTCCTACGTTATGTGTTAAACAATAAACTACTTTGGTATATAGCCTTTGCCAATGCTTTTGTTTACCTCATTCGTTATGGTGTGCTTGACTGGGCTCCTACTTACCTAAGTGAAGTGAAGGATTTCACCGTCAATACAAGCTCTTGGGCCTACTTCCTTTATGAATGGGCTGGCATTCCAGGCACACTTATTTGTGGCTGGATAAGTGACCGCTGGTTCAATGGTCGCCGCGCACCTGCAGCCATGTTATTTATGTTCTTAGTGCTTATAGCTGTCCTCGTCTATTGGTTTAATCCTCCTGGAAATCCAATGGTTGATATAGCGGCATTAATCGCCATTGGCTTTTTAATTTATGGTCCGGTTATGCTAATTGGTCTTTATGCACTTGAACTGGTACCCAAAAAAGCTGCAGGAACTGCCGCTGGCCTAACAGGATTATTTGGCTATCTTGGCGGCGCTTTAGTTGCCAATATTGCCCTAGGATTTACCGTGGATCACTTTGGTTGGGATGGTGGCTTTGTACTTTTAGTCACAGGCTGTGTAGGTGCAATACTATTAATGGCATTGACACTTAAACATGAAGCTCTTAGCCATCAGACTCCAAATCATCAACAAGGACATCAAACCTAAAGGTGCTAAAAAATGAAAATAGCTACTCTGCTTATTGTTTCGCTTTTATTAAGCGGTTGTGTCATGAGCCCTACTAGCAGTCTAACGCCTCAAACAGCAGAAGCGAAGATTGTAATTGCCCACCGGGGTGCCTCAGGTTATTTACCCGAACACTCTATTGCCTCTAAAGCAATGGCCTATGCCATGGGCGTGGATTACATTGAACAAGATGTGGTGATGACTAAGGATGATGTGTTAGTGGTGCTTCATGATCCCTACCTCGATCGTGTAACCAATGTAATGACCGTATTTCCAAACCGCTCAAGAGTTGTGTTTGGCCAAAGGCGCTGGCTTGCCATAGATTTTACCCTGAGTGAAATTAAGCGCTTAAGTATGACTGAAGCTTTTTCAGTGGATGAAAAATCAAAGCAGCTCACAGCAAGTTATAGCCAGCGCTTTCCTCTTTTTAAATCCAGCTTTCGTGTCTCAACGTTAAAAGAAGAAATTGAATTAATCCAAGGCCTCAATAAAAGTACCGGTAATAAGATTGGTGTTTATGTTGAAATTAAAGCCCCTTGGTTTCATTTAGCCGAAGGCAAAGATATTAGTAAAGCTACCCTTGAACTCGTTAAATCCTTTGGCTACAAAACCAAGCAGGATAACATTTTCATTCAATGTTTTGATCCCGATGAAACCAAGCGCATCAAACAAGTTCTTATGCCAGAACTTGCCATGGATTTAAAACTTGTACAGCTCATCGCAGAAACCAGTTGGAATGAAACCATGCGTATTACACCTGAGGGCACGCTTACTGCTTATAATTACGATTGGATGTTTGAGCCCGGTGCCATGGAAAAAATAGCACAGTATGCCGATGCCATTGGACCTTGGAAACCTATGTTGGTGGATGATAAGTCAACTCGAGGTAATTTAATCATCACCGACATGACAAGTGACGCCCACAAGGCTGGCATGCTAGTTCACCCTTATACCTTCCGTTCCGATGACGGAAGAATTCCTGATTATGCTGAGAACTTTGAACAGCTATTAGAAATCTTCTATTTTAAGGTTGGGGTTGATGGATTGTTTACAGACTTTCCCGATAAAGCCGTGAACTATCTAAAGGCTTTAGACTAGGAGGCGAGGATTAACCTATCACTTTACCTTCTTCGCAGAGAGCTGGGTTTTCATTTTTATTTGCAGTTCAGAGTTATCGCTAGTGCTAACTGTCGGACCAATGAGTATTTGTGTTTGTAGCGCCTTAGTGACTCTGAGTATTTGCAGTTCAGTGTTTTTAACCCGCTCAGCAGCAAGTTGACTTAAAGCGTCTTGGGGTAAAGTTTGAAGATTTATTAACTGGTTTCTTAAGGCACTTTGATACGCAAGTTCATCCAAAACTGAGCTGGCTGGTTCTGCATCAGTTAGTATACTCTGGGTGGTAAAGTTGGCTCTGAGTGTTTTCAGTTCCACTGCTGGATCCGATACACTGTTTTGTTCTAGAAAGAGTTTTTCCATTAAAATTAATTTAAGCTGCGAATAACTGTCTGACTTCTTCGCAGCTTCACCCGTCGCCATGACTCTACTTTCAATAATGCTTTCTAACTGCTGGGCTTTCAGTGCCATAGTATCGAGTTCAATGTTAACAACGCCTGCAATGTTCAGCACTAATTCAGGTCTTAGAGAAAGCGCTTCTGCGAGCTTTAAGGCTTTATTAATTTCAGGAGGAGTCAAATCAGAGCGGCCTGGGATAAAGCTAAAATGCTCCAATTCATTTGACTCGATCCCGACAAGATTGGCTAGTAAGGTAAAAGGCGAGGCAACTATCTTGATAAATAAATTAGACAAGGCGGTGCCAATAACAGAGCCATAGCTAAATTCAGGGGAACTGATATCACCTTTAACCGGTAGAACAATATCAATATTGCCATCAATGTCTTTAAGTAGAGCAATAGCTAAGCCTAACGGAAGACTCAAGGCATCGGGGTGATCAACATTGTTACCTAGTTCAAATTCTTTCAGGATTATTTGATTTTCACTGACTAATTGATTGGCAGTCACTTTGTATTGTAAATTAAGATCAAGGCTTCCCGATGATATTTCCTTTCCTGCAAAGGGAATACTGTAGGCTGTAAATTTGGGAACAAAAATATTTTGAAATGAAACCTCTAGATCAGTATTATCATTTGGGTTCAAGGGTGTCAAAGAACCTGTAACCCTTACAAACCCAAACTCATCAACTTTACCTTCTAAGGTAACCGTCGATGGTTGTTTGCTTAATGACGAGATGGCAGATAAGCTGCCTTTAAGCGCGACAATTTTTGAAGAAAACGGTATGGGTAGGGAGTGGTCCGTAAAATTCATCAGCGCATTTGATACAGTAACTTTTCCTATCTTTATAGCCATGGTGGTTGGCACGGGTTCAGATTTAAAGTTCTGCTCCTGCTTTGTTACACTATCCTTATCTAGTTCAGTAATACCCTCTTTTTTCAATTTTGCAACATTCAGAATTCCATTATTATCGATGACCAGATCACCAACAGGTTTGTTGATATGCAGTTGATAAATATCGAGCAGATTATTGCTAATACTCAGGGTAATTTTTTCGGCCCATAGACGTTCCATGCTGCCAAGATAACTTCCTTGCTTTTGTTCACTTAAATTTAAATCATTAACACTCAGATCACCTTTGAATAATAGAGGATCATCGAGGAAATTATTAATATGACCATTAATATTCAAGACGCCTGAATTAATCTCCATGTCTATAAATTGCCTTATATAAGATTGGCTCATTGCTAATGCCAGATCCGTTACATTAAGATCAAAATTATAAATAAGCTTCGGTATTACTACCAGTTCACCTTTTGTTTGTATTGATCCTCCATCTCTTGAGAGTAGGGATAGAGTGACAGGGAATTTTGTATTCAGCTGATTACTAATATCCTCAACGATTAAATTAACAGCAGTCAAGTTTATGTTCGCTTCGGGCTTGACTGTACTATCGTTGAAATCTAATTGAAGATCGTTAATTGCAAATTGTCCCAAATTAAACTGCCACTTTTTATGATCAGTATTTTTGTGCTCAGATTTCGAAGTTGATTGTTTCATCAAGTGTGAAAACTCTGAGTTTCCCCGTTGAAAACTAACCTTGCTATCAGAAATCTCAATGGCATCAATTGAAACTGTCTGAGCAGGCCAATCTAGTGAGCCATTAGTGAGTTTTAGTGTAGGTATGCTCAGTATTTCACGACCATGTTCAAGGGCGTTTATATTTGAAAAAGTATTGATAAGTAGATCGTTAAAACCCAGATTAACGTTTTCAACCTCGACGTTAATCGTTCCACTCTCTGAAGTGTTAACGTCATAATCAAATTCAATGTCGGCTGTTCCCTTTATAATATCAAAACCCATCTGATGACTAACATAGGATGAAATAAGAGGAAAGTGTGAGCCCTTGATAGATGCATGAGCTTTTGATTTAAGGGGGTTTAACTGCAACATTCCAGTCCAGTTGATTGTTCCCGATGACTGGGTAGTGATATGCACAGTCTGTTGTGCCGTCTTATTTTTCAAGGTATTAAGTTCAGTAACTTGTATATTAATTGGCCCAAAACTGGTTTTAAGCGGCTTGGCAGAAAAGTCATCTTGCCAGTTGACCACACCATCTTCGATGAGAAATGTAAACAGTAGCAATGGGATCAAAGAAGTTGAATTCTGTTCAGAGGAAGCATTGTTATTTGATTTAGACTGGGCTTTAAGCAAGTGATTTATGTTAAGTTGACCTGATGCATCTCGCTTTAAAAAAAGCTCAGGAGCTGACATGCGAAATTCATCAAATGTCCAGGTCAGACGAAAAATAGAACTGAGTTGGAAATTTATAAAGACTTCATCAGCACGGGCAATCAATTCATTCTTGGGATCTTTTAATTCAAAATTAATGACTTTTATACTGAGTGCAAAAGGATTTATTTCGATAGCTTTAATACTAAGAACGGTTTGATAGTTATTTTTAAGTTGATCAATAAGATTGCTTTTCAACAGCTTAGGGGCTAAGAAAAACCCAAAAAGCCCGTAAAGGGTTACAATTGCCAACAACCAGATTTGTTGCTTTCTATAGGGTTTTAGCTTATTGATAAAGACATTCAAATAATTGGTTAGATTTAGTATCATAATATTGACATGGATAACCCATATTATCCTGTTTAACGACAGGATTATTTTTCATTGTTATTGACTCTAAATATACTATAGATTAATGCTTTATTAAACGATAAAAAAGGAAGTACAAAATGCAGGACGAACTCAAACTGGCTCAAGAAGCTTATAATATTGTTGTCAATTTTCTGGTTAATTATTCATTTCAATTAATTGGTGCAATTATCATTATCATTGCTGGCTATCTAGTTGCAGGCTGGGCAAGCCGAATGTTGATGAAAGTCCAAGAAAAGCGAAATATTGATATTACTTTACGCCAATTTATTGCCAGTACGGTACGGATCATAATTATCGGATTATTCACTGTCATTGCACTGGGCAAATTAGGCGTTAGTATTAATCCTTTTATTGCAGCGATTGGTGGCCTAGCTGTCGGTGTCAGCTTTGCTTTACAGGGGCCCGTTTCCAATTATGGAGCTGGCTTGATGATAATTTTAACACGCCTATATAAGATAGGTGATTCCATTACCATTCAAAATAGTTTTGGTATCGTCAAGGAAATTAGCCTATCAACAACAAGACTCGAAACAGAAGATGGTGAAATAATCATTATTCCTAATAAACAAGTGACGGGTGAAATTCACCGTAACTCTCATAAAAATCGCATTATGGAGGGCTCTGTCGGCATAGCCTATAGTGATTCACCTGAGAAGGCCATTAGGACAATAGAGGCTGTTTTAAGGTCAATTGAAGGAATAAGTCATACCAGACCACCACAAGTCGGAATTATTGCCTTTGCAGATTCAGCGATTGAAATTGAATATCGAGTTTGGTTGCCAGCAGAGAGTTATTACAACAAACTGTATCAAATTAATCTCAACGTATTTAAGGCACTTAATGAGGCTAAAATTAACATTCCTTTCCCTCAGCGTGTTGTGCAAATGGTTTCGTAAACACCTACTTAAACTTAAAGTCAAATACTGCATCTTATGTTGACTTTAACCCAGCTAAGACTATAACTTATAGTTAAGATTCTAAAGGGGCTGCTATGAATAACACTACAAATAACGAAAAAACTTTCTCGAATGATGAACAACTAGTATCTATTACCGATCTTGATGGAAGAATAACTTACGCCAATAATAAATTCTGTGAAATTGCTGGATACTCTCTTGAGGAGCTAGTTGGACAACCCCATAATATAGTACGACATCCATCAATGCCTAAAGCTGCCTTTGCTGATTTATGGAGTAAACTCAAACAAGAAAGTTCATGGCGTGGCATGGTTAAAAATCGCTGTAAAAATGGTGATTACTACTGGGTTGACGCCTATGTAACTCCTGTTTATGAAAATACAAAAATAACCGGTTATCAATCTGTGAGAGTGTCGCCGACTCGCGAACAAAAACAAAAAGCTCAACAGTTGTATGATGTATTGAATAATGGTAAGCCTGTTTCTGACTTGCTATCCAACATCAAATTGAAGCGTATAATATCCTTGATTATCATTGCTATAGGATCCCTTGTTAACTGGGCATATACTGAATCAATTGTTCCATCTCTAGTATTATTAATGTGTATCGGCTTAATTTATTTCATTTTTTCACAAGAGCTATTCTCGTTTCCAAATTACGTATCTAAAATTAGAAAGCTATTCGATAGCCCTTCACGTTTAATTTTTTCAGGAAAGGGTCCGCTAAGTGTTATTTCCTACCCAATAGAATTATATAAGGCTAAAGTACGAACAATACTTGGTAGAAGCAAGGACTCTGGACGTCTACTGGCAAAGCTTGCTGCTGAATTGGAGAGCTGTTCATCTGAAATGCTAAAAGGTATCGAAGAAGAAAATTTACACCTTGAACAATTTACCACAGCTATAACTGAAATGAGTGCGGCTATTGATGAAGTAAGTTTAAATACCAATAGGACACATGACAAGGTTATATTGGTACAAAATGAATGCAAAGAAAACATCAATATCATCGAACAAAGTCAATCTAAAATCAATAACTTAGCTTGTGATGTTGACAAGGCAGCCACTAATGCACTTGAATTAGTAACCGACGTGGATAAAATTTCATCAGTCATGTCTGAAATTCAGGGGATTGCTGATCAAACTAACTTATTAGCATTAAATGCAGCAATTGAAGCTGCAAGAGCTGGGGAGCAAGGACGAGGTTTTGCAGTGGTTGCCGATGAAGTAAGAACGTTAGCGGGCAGAACTCAAGGAGCAACAGTTCAAATCCAAACATCAGTCACCGAATTACAGAGCACCTTAAAAAACTGGAGTCAGGTAATGCTTACCAGTAAAACAAATGCCGAAGAATGTTCTGATGATAGCTCTAAAATAAAGCAAGCAATGGAAAATATTATCGTCAATGTAGACGATGTCAGTGATATGATTGTTCAAATTGCAATCGCTGCTGAACAACAAAGCGCCGTTTCGAATCAAATAACGTCTAGTGTTCATACTATTGAGGGTATTTCTAAGAAAAACTCAATACTTGCAATACAGGTAAATAACTACGGCATTGCCGTCAACAAAAGTGCTGAAGATATAGAAAAATTAAATACCACTTTTCAATGTTAAATATATAAATGGTATGCCCATCACATTATTAGCATGGTATAACAGTCTTATTCTGAAAAGACCCGGTGTAACATTATTGTTATCCTTGTTGCTTGTGTTATTTTTTGCCTACCACGTTCCATCTTTCCGTTTAGATGCATCTGCTGATTCTCTGATATTAGAAAATGATAAGTCTTTAAAATATTATCGTTCTGTACGCAAAAATTATGGTTCAGATGATTATTTAATTCTGACTTATACTCCTAATAAACCATTATTTGATGAAGAACCTTTAGCTGACTTGCGAGCATTGTCCTCTCAATTAGTAACATTAAAACAAATACAGTCGGTGACAAGCCTGCTTAATGTACCTTTGCTGAATAGCCCTCCAGTTTCTCTAACTGATTTGCAAACAATGATTCCGGTTCTAGATGATCCAAGGACTGATAAAGTCCTTGCAAGGCAAGAGTTTATATCAAGTCCCATCTATCGTAATTTACTCATTAGTCCCGATGGAAACACTACTGCTTTGCAGTTAACGTTTAAGCCAACCGAACAACCCATATCGCAAGAACAACTCAGCGAAGAAATAAGTGAGATACGAAAAATCATGTCTCGTTATTCAGAAAAGGCTCTACTGCACTTAGGTGGCGTTCCTATGATCACCTCTGACTCCATTGATTATATTCAACATGATTTGGTTACCTTTGGAATTGGTGTTATCGTTTTTTTGATAGTGATTTTAAGCATTGCATTTAATAAGCCTCGTTGGGTTATTTTGCCATTATTAACCTGCTTTTCAACTGGGATTATCATGGTGGGATTTCTTGGATTAGTGGATTGGCCGGTTACAGTAGTATCTTCCAATTTTATTTCGTTACTGTTGATTATTACATTGTCGTTAACTGTTCACTTGATTGTACGATACCGTGAACAGCAGGCGCTTTTTCCTGATGCAAACCAAGAAGATTTGGTTAGAGAAACTATTCGCGCAAAAGCCTTACCTTGTTTTTATACTGCCACAACAACAATTGTTGCCTTTAGCTCTCTGATATTCAGTGGCATCAGACCGGTCATTGATTTTGGTTGGATGATGGCAATTGGCATTTTTGTTGCCTTTGTACTAGTGTTCACATTTTTTCCCGCAGCATTAATGTTCTTAAAACCTGGCAAAGTAGCTAATCGCAATGATCTAACTGATAAAATCACACGCTTAGTAGCAAGATTCAATAAATCCTATCAGGTTCAAATATTACTAGTTTTTTTCTTATTATCCATTTTTGCCCTTGCTGGAATGAGCTTTTTAACCGTTGAGAATCGTTTTATTGATTACTTCAAAAAAGATACTGAGATCTATCAGGGTATGGAACTTATTGATCGTAAACTTGGTGGAACAACTCCTTTGGATGTAATTATTGACGCGCCTGAAGAGTTTTATACTTACAATGATGAACAAGAATCTGAAGATGACGTTTGGGATGACGAGGATGATGATTGGGATAACGAACCAAGTACTGGAATAACTGAAAACAGTTATTGGTTTAATTCCTTCAGGTTAGGAAAAGTAGCTGCCATTCAAAATTATTTAAATAGTCTGCCAGAAACAGGGAAAGTACTTTCTATATCATCTTCTCTAGAAATATTATCGCAACTGGATGAGGATATTATGATTGATGATTTTTCACTATCGATCTTCTATAAAAAATTATCCGATGAAATCAAAGAAATACTATTTGAGCCATATATGTCAGAAGATGGCAATCAATTAAGATTTTCAATTCGAGTTTTTGAATCAAATCCGTCTCTTAAGCGGGAAGCTTTATTGGATACAATCAAAAGTGATTTGGTGAAAAGGTTTAATTTGAAAGAAGAACAAATTCACCTCACGGGAATGTTGGTGCTATATAACAACATGCTGCAAAGTTTATTTAAGTCGCAAATAATGACATTAGGTGTAGTTTTTTTTGTAATACTAACCATGTTCATTTTTTTATTTCGAAATGTTAAGAGAGCTGTTGTGGCAATAATCCCCAATGTTTTTGCTGCAGGTTTCATGTTAGGAATTATGGGTTGGTTAAGGATCCCTTTAGATTTAATGACCATAACTATTGCAGCCATAACCATTGGAATCGCAGTTGATGATACCATTCATTATATTCACCGGTTTAGCAATGAGTTTGATAAAGATCAAAATTATTGGGCTGCCATTGAGAGAAGTCATGCAACCATTGGTAGAGCGATGTATTACACTTCCCTCACTATCACTTTAGGTTTTTCGATACTAGTACTTTCAAGCTTTATTCCTACTATCTATTTTGGCCTTTTAACATCTTTTGCAATGCTAATCGCATTAATTGCAAATTTGACTTTACTGCCATTACTCCTTGTTCAATTTAAAAGTTAATTACAAAGTTATAAAGTCGTCCGGTTTTACTGCAAAAATATCGCAATTAATATTATCTAATATTTTCTCAGCGGTACTTCCTAATAACCCTCTTCTGTAAGTCGTACCAATTACCATGAGGTCGATGTTATTGTCATCAACGATTTGGGGTAGAGTTTCACTGGCTTTCCCCTCTACTAAATGCTTACTTTCAGTCGGAAAATCGTAGTTAGCAATCATCTGTTCAAACAATTCAGTATGATGAGCATTTAATTGCTTAATATATTCTTCATAGTCCATAGGCGATAAACCTATAGCTAGACCGATATCTACTGGTGAAGTACCAACACCAGGCCACATTGGTAACTCGACAGCTTCATAACAATGTGCGACTTGAGCGCTCGCTGATAAGGTTTGCGCTAGGGACGTTGTTGCATCAAGAATAACCTTATCTAACCCTTCGGGCTTCCCACGAGATTGAGTAGGATCGATTGCAGCCATAATTTTGGTATATTCATCGGCTGTTTCAGCTTTAGTCAGCAATAATGGGATTGGACAGACTTTAAGTAATTGCCAATCATTAGGCGTAAAAAATATTTTATTGACTTTTGAATGTTGATAAGTTGATTTAATCAGTAGATCGGCATTAGAGTCTTTTATCTTTTTTATGATCCCTTCATAAATTGGCGTATGCCAGCGAACATCAATAGTAACGGGTATATGTGCATCGATGACTTGCTTGATATGGCTATCTAACCAGCGCCTGTGAGAGGAAATATAGCCTTCTTTAATAGCTTCTAGTCGCTCATCATCTATAAACCATTGACTCATGAGACCGCTGTTATAAGCAATTAAAAGTAACTCGATAGATGCATTAAACTTTTTAGCGAGGATAATTGCTTTTGATAAAGCAGGTTGCTGCTTTTTTGTGGGATCCATATCAACAAGAATGTGATTAATTTTCATCGTAATTCTCCAATTAAAAGTAACTACAAAAAGAAAACCTTTCTTTCTAAACACATTATCTCATCTTTAAAAGTAGAGGTATTGACTCAAATCAATGTTTGCAAACATCATACTGCTAATATTAATTAAGCTATATATACCTGAACTAGACCCAAATTAAAAAATAAATGGATTAGTATTGTCAATACTTTGGTATCTTGGAAATCAAATGATACAAGCAACTAACTTAATCAAACAATTTAAAGGTATCATGGCTGTTAATGATGTTTCCTTACATATTGATAAAGGAACAATTTTTGGATTACTTGGCCCAAACGCTGCTGGTAAAACAACGGTTATTCGTATGTTGTGTGGAATCATTAAGAGTGATGGAGGTGAAGTTACTCTTAATGGCATGAATATTAACATGGCCAAACCTGACTTCGGTTATGTCGCGCAACATTTCGGTCAATATGAAGAGCTAACTGTCTGGGAAAATTTAAAGTTTTACGCCAGTATGTATGGAGTTACAGATGACAATCGTTTGTCTTATTTGCTTGATCGCTATCATTTAGCAAATTTTAAACATACCATGGCTGGAGAGTTGTCTGGAGGATATCAACGTCGTCTATCTCTGGTTTGTGCATTAGCTCATAATCCCAAAGTACTATTTCTTGATGAACCAACTGCAGGCATTGATCCCGTTACCCGAAAATTACTATGGGATGATTTCTATCAACTAAGTACAGAGGGAAAAACACTTTTTGTTACTACCCATTATATGGAAGAAGCACAACGTTGCCATCAATTGGCCTTTATTTCATCAGGGAAAATTGTTGCTGAAGGTTCTCCTGACACTATCATGCAAGCACTTGGAAAAGCTAAGGCGTTCACAAGCAAAATAACCTACTTACCAAAAATTCATCAGGCACTTTACGATTTGAAAGGCATGATATTGGTGAATCAGTTTGGAAATGAATTACGTATTGTGGTATCACCTGATCTTAAACAAGAAGAATTACAAGCAACCATTAGTTCTGTAACAGGTGAGTCTTGTACAGTTAATCAGACCGAACCTAATATTGAAGATGTGTTCATTGTATTAACTCAAGATAAGGCTGAAAAAAAATGATAGCAGCTATCATTCGAAAAGAGTTATTACAACTGCGTCGTGATCCCAGACTTATTGGGTTGATCCTTGTAATGCCAATGGTTTTACTCATTTTATTTGGCGTTGCTCTAAAGCTAGAACCCAAAAATGTACAAATGGCATATGTTGATAACGATCAGTCTATCTTCTCAAATTTAATAAAAACAGGATTATGGAGTGATGGCTATTTTAAATTATACAAGGTGAATACCCGCCAAGATATTATTGAAGAAATGCGAGCCGGTCGCGCAAAAGCTGGATTATTTATCGCTAATGACTTTACAGCCTTGCTCATTGAAAATGCCCAGCCACATATTACCTTTTATGTTGATGGCACTATGCCTTCTCTGACAACCGCAATGAAATATCACTCAGGCAATGCAACCGATAAGGGGGTAACATCTGATATGTATTTTTCAGATCCTGATGCTGAAAATATCGTTATAGCCGATGAGCCGTTTATTATGGATACAGAGATTTTATTTAACCCCGATGAAATAGAAACCTGGTTCTTTTTACCTGGCATCATTGGAGTTTTGATTATGCAAATTGCGTTAATCTTAACCGGTATCTCGGTTGTCCGTGAACATGAAAAAAAGACACTTGAGCAGTTGCTAGTAACGCCCTTGAGCAACACAACTTTTATTCTTGGTAAATTGATACCTTATATTGTTATCGCTCTAGCAGATTTTTACTTCATCCTTGGAGCTGGTTGGCTTTTGTTTGATTTACCACAACCGTCTTCTCATCTACCCTTGTTTATTTTAGCGTTAACTTATGTAGCAGTGATGATATCTTTAGGCTTGTTAATTTCACTGATTGCAAAAACACAACAGCAAGCCATGTTTTTTGCTATCTTTATTATTATTCCCTCTATTTTATTGTCAGGCCTAATTTTTCCAATTGAAGCAATACCTGAAATGGTCAGACCAGTCAGTTATATCATTCCATTCACTTATTTTGTAGAAATAATAAGAGGGCTATTAATTAAACAGACCTTAATTATCGATTTGACGGTTTCCTTTATAGCACTTATCGGTTTTGCAGTGGTTTTTGTGACTGCCAGTATTCTCATGTTTAGAAAAACGCTACAAACTGTCTAGCTTCACAGGAATACAGCTAATGAACGACTATTTGGATTTATGGAAATTACTCGCAGGATTAGGGCTTTTCCTGTTTGCCATGAACTTGATGGAGGCCGCATTAAAAATACTTGCCGGTGAGCGATTTAGGCGACTTCTTCGTTATTCCACCAACAAACCTGTCCGCTCAGCCGTTGGCGGAATCATCGCCACAGCAATTGTACAGAGCAGTTCCTTGGTAGGGTTAATCGTACTTGCCTTCGTCGGCGCAGGACTCATTCCTCTAGTTAATGCAATAGGTATCGTCCTTGGTTCAAACCTTGGCACTACCTTTACTGGCTGGATTGTTGCCACACTGGGTTTTAAGCTTAATCTCAGTACTTTTATTTATCCACTGGTTGCCGTAGGAGGTTTGAGTTACTCCATTCTTAAAGGTCACTGGCGATTAATAAGTCAGCTAGTATTCAGTCTTGCATTGTTACTTATGGGGCTGGACTTCATGAAAGATGGTGTTAGCGCCTTAACAGAACATTTCGACATCAATAGGCTAAGTGGTTATCCGTTAATTGTTTATTTAGGTGTTGGCGTAATTCTAACGGCTGTAATCCAATCCAGCTCAGCAATTATGATGCTTACATTAAGCGCCCTTTACGCAGAGATTATACCCCTATCTGCGGCGGCAGCACTGGTAATCGGTGCAGATTTAGGCACTACTAGCACAGTATTATTAGGTAGTTTGCAAGGTGCGGTGGCTAAACGACGACTGGCTATGGCACATGTATTGTTTAATTTATCAATCGATACTCTGGCATTTTTAGCATTGCTACCATTGCTTGCGTTAATAGAGCTATTGCAAATTCGTGATCCTTTGTTTGCTCTGGTTGCTTTTCATAGTATTTTCAATCTCTTTGGGCTTTTATTGTTCTTACCCTTTACAAAACAATTCGCACATTTGCTTGAAACTTGGTTTAAAAAAGATGAACAACATCTAGAGCGATTTATCCAAAATGTACCGCAAAATATTACTGATGCAGCGCTTGAAGCACTTGTCCAAGAAACGTGGAATTTACTCTATCTGGTAGCACGTTTAAATATTCGTTTCTTAAGACTTTCTCCAAAGATAACTGACTTAGAAAATAGAGAATTTACTTTACCAAAAGTGCTGGCCTCAATAAGTAAACTTGAATACTACATTGCAATAAAAAAACTTGAGGGTGACCTAGTCAACTATGCACTGAATATTCAAATTGAAAATCCTGATGACATTGTTGATCAAGAAAAAATAAAGAAAATAACACAGCGTATTGATAAGCTAATCAGCGCAGTGCGCTCAGGTATTTATTCAGCAAAATCATTAAAAGACATCAATGAAAATATGCAAACCTTCAATATTATTGATAATGAAATTATTAATAAATATTTTAAACAATTAAAAAGTCATTCACAATTAATGCTCACATCCATTATTAACTTAATGATTAGACCTCTGACAGACAGATTTATTGATGAAGAGTTATCTTCATTGAAAGAAAAGTCGCAGTTGTTTCATATTGAGTTTGAAGGAAAAGTTTATAATAAGATGAGCAATATAACTTCCTTGAATCTATCAACGTTACTTAATGTCAACAAGGAAATCCAAACCTCTGAAAAAGCATTAATTGAAGCCATATTACTGATAAAGATATTATAAAAAGGGTTTTATTTAATCTTTTTTCCATGCAGTTTTTGCTGTGCCGTCGCGTCTTGGATCTGCAGCACCTGCCCATTTTCCATTCTTGAATGCAAGGGCGTGAACGCCGCCAAAATATGGATCATATTGACTAGTTGATACACCGTAAGCCGGGCGTTTAAGGATGTAGCCATATTGGGCTATTCCCGCGAGCAATTCATTAAAAATTGTTGGCCCTTCGATATAAGCTTTATTATCAGGTACTACATGAACTCGAAATACATCAACCGCTTTTTCAATATCCGCATCAACATCAATCCAGTAGCTTGTAACTTGGGCAACGGCAGAAATAATCCGCACGCTACCCGGGCTACCAAGTACCAAAAGGTGGTGGCAAGGAAAGAACCTCATAACCACGGTAGGTAGATTTTAACGCAGGAACAATTTTCTGGTCGGGAAAACTCGCCAAATCGTCATAGGTAATCCAGCCACCATTTTCGGCCATATCAGTCGCTTCTGGTGAGCCGGAAGATACAAACCCTGCAAAACTTTTACCTTCCACGGCGGCAGTGTTAAGCATCGATAAAATCATAAAAATAGAGTCAGTCAGACGATAATAAAAAGACATTTTCTTAGGCTTCCAGTCTCCCGTTAGCTCTTCTAATATATCTGCCCTAAACAAACGTCCGTTGATCATGGTTGAATGCACTTTATCTGTGGCATAAATGTTCTCAAGAGGGTTGTTATCTTTTTTGATTCTTGAGCCACACGATAAGCTTCAGAATTCCTCAAGGGCTCAGCAGCAGAAATGACAAACATTGAAAAACAAACAAAGAGAGAGCAAAAGAATTGGCTATTAATTGACGCATTATAGCCTCCTGTAAAATTTGAGCTAAGATGATTTAGCTAGCTAGTTTTTCTTCTGATGATAATTGACGCGCTTCCTCAACAAGTAACACAGGAATATCCTCTCTTATTGGGTAAGCAAGGCCTGAGGCCTTACAAATTAATTCTTTACCATCTTTGCTTAATTTTAATGGTGCTTTGCTTTCTGGGCAAACTAGGATATTTAATAATTTTTTATCCATCATTTAATTTTTCCTTACACCCATTTATTGGGCAAGTGTTATCGTTTATCTCGCATCCTGTGATAATCCATCAACCAACAGTTGCGGATCAAGCCTTATGCTAAACCAATTAATTCGCCAGTCTAAGTGAGGTCCCGTGGCTCGACCCGTTGCACCAACCTTAGCTAGCAATTCTCCCCGCTCGATAGTTTGACCAGGCTTAACCAATATTTCACTAAGGTGTAAAAAGGTTGAAGATAGTCCTTGGCCATGATCAAGGATCAAGGTACCACCGGAATAATACATATCCAAATGAACAAGAGTAACCACTCCTGAGGCAGGCGCTATAACATCGGCTCCAACAGGCGCGGCAATATCTAGGCCATAATGAGGCCATTTTGGCTGACCATTTAAAATACGCTGGCTACCATAAACACCTGAAATGCGTCCCTTGGAAGGCCAGATAAAACCGGCTTTAAAGTCTTGCCGCGGGTGATCAGTTTTTCGAGCATTTTTCACCAGAGTCGACTCAACTTTGATACGTTTCAACACAGCCTTACCCTTTGGATTTACCTTAGCTGGAGGTAAGCCATCAATACGATCAATTTTGTATTGCCGAGTTAAAACATTAATTGCCTGAGTTTTTTCAATGCCAGTATCAGTGATAATCCTTAATTCTGCATCCTTGGCACTACGACCAAACCCAATGATAAAGCTACCATCAGTTGCTAACCTGATAGGTTTATTATCTAGGAGCACTTTATTTGTTGCAAGAGTCTTACCTAGTAGTAGACCCCCCTGAATAGAAGATGTCGAGTTTTTATTCTTAGCATTGGAATTAGCATTGAGTGATTTAAATTGCACAGCTGCCTGGAGACTAGACAGGCAAGTGATTACTAGATAAGTTAAAACAACCTTAGTTGATAACTGGCTTAATAATCTCGTGCTAGGGAATAGGTTTATAGCCGTCATTAACACCCTTAGTGACAATACTGACTGCATTGTGTGGATGAAGACTCTCAACGTGATCAACTCTTACCCAATAATCTGCATAGTCATTATCAATGTCCAAACAGCCTTTTATGCGTCTCGCGGCATCTTCACAAAACATTAAGTTTTGACCATTTAGTAGAGCAAACTCCTGCTCATCCTCACGTTTTACAACCGCCTGTACCGCTGTTTTAAGAGTGCCTTCAATCTGAGCAATTAACTGGCTTATTGGAAACTCATTGCAATCGCCTTCAATCTTAACCTTCACATTAGCATAACTGCGCTGAGAGTGAGGTGTTGCTAAAATCGCTTCTTCCGTACCAAGCCAGTCATGAATTTGATCGGTTGTGAGGTTGTCTTGTTCTGAAAAATCAACTAGAAATTTTTGCTGGATTAACTGTCTTGCAAGGGCGGCGGAGCAGGGACAAGTCGATGAATAAGGCACTGTAACCTGTAATTGCTGGTGAAGTTTACCTTCTTCCAAAGAACCTGTTATGACAACGGGATAGGCTTTCCAACCAACATTACCACTTTTAAGAGAGGGACTCTTTTGCATAAAATCAAAACTGAACTCAACAAATGCCTTATTACTTAAATCATGGTGGGATAAAGCAAAGGCTTCTAAAACCTGTTGTAATGATTTTCGTGTTAAGGCTTGGTCACCCATAAATTCATTCAGGGTTAAATAAAGCCGAGACATATGTATGCCCTTAGCCTTAGGATCAATTAAATTGACGTAAGCTTGGGCCTTGGCACTAACACGAATTGGGCTATCACCAGCCTGGGGTAAAATAACGGGCAATTCAATATCGCTCATTCCAACCCAATCGAGAAGGCTTAGAGAGTCCGAAGTTGCTTTACTGGCAACATCTGGCATGGTTTGGTGGTTCATCGTAAATATCTCGTTAGAATCCATAAGCCTATTTTTAAATAACTCCGCTTTCTTTTGTCTGGAACTATAATCTAGAACAACAGTATTTAATGAGTTAATAATCATTATAAGTGAAAATAAGACCCAAATATACGGTAAGTGGTAGTAGCTATGGAGAAAAATTAGGCGCGAGTGTAGCATAGGAAAAGCGCTAATAAAGTACTATTTTTACATTTTTGCCTCGATATAGCTCATTTATTATACAAAATACAAAATTATTCAAAAATATTCTTGCAATCCCTCACAAAATCCCTATGATTGTCACGTTTCGAAATTGAGACAAAACATTTTGACACTAATTTAATCTTCCTATGGTTATTCAAACAGTGCTTAAAGATGAGAGAACATTGCTATGACAACTGAAAAACAACTACTAGCTCAACCCAAGAAAAACTATATGAATGAAGGCCAATTAGCTTTCTTCACCACCAAACTAACTACCCTACGTGAAGAAATAAAAGTTCACACTACAAGCATCATGAATGAGCTATCTTCACAAGAGCACGAATTTGACGAATTAGACATCGCCACCAACCAAGAAGAAAATCGTATGCGATTACGATTACTCGACCGTGAGCGAAAACTATTACCGAAAATTGAAAAATCATTAACCATGATTGGTGACGGTTCTTACGGCTACTGTGCTGAAACAGGCGAGCAAATAGGCTTACTTCGTTTATTGATCAGACCCACAGCAACCTTATGTGCTGAAGAAAAAAATCGCCAAGAACATATAGAGAAAGGTTACAGAAAGTAATTAACTTAATTTTCATGCCAGTTGATCTTTCGCGGTTGGCTTGTTTTTTTGCTGTACCTTCAACTCTTAAAGCAGCCCAATGCCTAATGTATTTGGTAGTGGCACCCAGACTTCTACTCAGAACTCATTCTGCCTAGCTTTCCACCCGGTGATTATTACATCAATCAATTACAACTAAGTGAAGGTCTAGTATTGTGCTTACAGGTTCTGGTTTTGATTTCAGTCTTCAACTGCCTTCAACCTTCAACTACTAGGGATATTTTTCTTGAAACATAATCAGGTGTGCTACCCAGAACACCTGAACTTGCAAAAACCTCCAGAAAATACATCGTCACCGAAAGACCCTGTTCGGTATAAATCGTGCTATTGCAAGTAACTGTCACCTCAAAACCTGTCAAACTTTGCTCGGTTAAATTAAAGCTTGTACTCGCAGCTGGGCAGCCTCCAGTGGTAACCTGATAGACACCCCATTCTGCTCCCGCCTGAGCTGCCTGCCAGGCTCGAGCACCCTGCATGGCAAGATTGTTGGTAGCCACTGACACATTACTGATGCGCTGAATAAAAACGACGCCTGTGGCAAGCACCGTCACTAAAAAAATCACGGCTACCAATGAAAATCCAGCCTGTCTTTTTAATAGAGGCAACTTTTTCATGGTGCATTACCCAAATGTACCTGATGCAATAATTGGATAAACTCACCATCAATCGTCAAGGTCATGGACATCACCAGTAAGCCTGCACGACTGTTTGAACCTGCTGTGTAACTAAAACTACAAGCACTGACGTTATTTACCAATAGCGCTTGACTGGTGGCGGTATTGAGCGGCGATGCATTACGGTTTACTGGTTGCGCTATGCTGGTGGAATAGCCCTCATAGCGTAGTATTGTTCCAAGACCAGAGTCACAATGATAGCTCACAGGAGACGTAGCAATATAAAATCGTTTCGCTGGTGAACCTGTACCTAGCTGATCAAATTGAAATGGACTGCTTAGGCTTATGGTATCTTCATTACCAGAGTCGGTTAAGCTAATCGTTGTGCTGGTGGGCGTTATGATCCCCGAGCCTCCCGATGTAGCAGCCAGATAAAATTGTGTTGCTCCTGTGTTATAGACGACAACTCTGGCACCGGATGGCATGGAAGTCATATTACCAAGCATTCGAAATTGGCTGTCGGGAGCTCCGGGAGTTAAGGCCGTATTCTCACTCGCCGTATCACTATATCGATATCGCCCACCTTGCCTGATAGGCATAATCTCAATAACTGTACCATTGGTTCTTAAGGTATTTGGAATGGCATCTCTCACATCTCTTTCGATTTGACCCATGGCAGCTTCGGCTGCATCCACCAGGGCTACCCTTCGACTCATATTGTCATAGTTGCCAAAAGTTCTCATCACCACTGGGACTACTACAGCTGCCAAGATCCCTGCAATTACAATCACCATAACAAGCTCTATCAGCGTAAATCCCCGCTGCTTGTTATGACTATTTTTATCCAGCCTGTCCATCTTAGTAATTTGTCCTGTAACCACTGAGTGTAAAGATCTCATTGGTTGGCCCTGTTACCATAACATCAATGCGTAATACCTCACTTGCCGCTAAACCACCTAAACCGCTTGAGTTGCTTACACTCACCAAAACAGCGTAATTAGTCAAGCCCACACCCATACCATTTTGGTTGACAGCACTTGCATCGGATAAACCATTGTAATGACAAACATGGCTGAAATTTGCACGACCTCCTGCTCCAGGTACGGCTGGGCAGCTACCCACAGAGGCAAACTGACTTGAACTTATTTCTTCAAGATAAGCTTTCGCAATTGCAATTGATTGTTCCCGAATCATCGGATCGGCACTTCTACCACCTATGGTACCTAAGGCGGACAAAACTCCCACAACGGCTATGGCTAGGATCACAATGCTGATGACTAATTCAATCAAGGTTGTGCCTTTTTGATTAGTTAGAATAGGCATAACCCGTACCCCCATCTATTCTGATAACCCTATTGATCGAACCACTTCCTGAAAGAGTAATGGTTGCGTTGCCAACACTGGCACCTCCACTATCCACAGCACCACCTTGGGGCAAGAAAAAGTAGTCTGACTCGGACGAACTAATGGTTAAATTAGCTGGCCTATCATTATTACTAAAAGCTTCTGAGTCTGAGGGACGAGTAACAGTTAAACCATAAGAGGGGGAGCTTAAATTGCAATTACTATCTTGAACAAGACTGAAACCAGAGGTGGAAACCGACAACCTAACCATACAACCACTAGCAACGGCTAGACGCTGTGCATAACGGGTTGCGGAAAGCAGATCATCGTGGAAATAACGTTCATCAAAGGTGGATTGGCTGAAAAATTTTGGTAGGGCAACAGCAGAAACTATACCTAGAATAATGATCGTTAGCACTAACTCAACTAGAGTAAAGCCATGTTGATGGGTTCTGTCCATTAACATGACTTTACATTATTCCAAGTTAGAGAAAGCGGCTAACTTATGTGCAGACTACTGCACCATAAACTGGAGGTGTGGAGGCGTCAGCAGCTTCGGTGTAGGTGAAGGTACAACCTCCAATAGTAACCGTTGCTAAAATAGCGCTGGTATCAGCAACTGAATAGGCAGAGTCTAGGCCAGCTAGTTCATCAATATCTTCACTGCTCGGATAACCAAACACCATGATATAGGTTGTACCTTCAATGGTAGGATCTGCAGATCCACCAGCTAAATAAGCCGCATGGGATATGCCTGCGGCAGATTTAACAGCTGCTAAACCACCCATAGCCGTTGCTCGTTCAGCATCACCTGATAAATCAGCAAATTTAGGTAGGGCAAAAGCTGCCAAGATACCTAAAATAACAATGACCATAACTAATTCAATGAGAGTAAAACCCGATTGTTGATTTTTCATTTTTTTCTTCCTTCCTTTGTCAGACGACCCAGACGACCTGAATAATTTACAATGTTCGAAACACTGCCTATATTTATACCAGATCTGTTAGTTTAAATAAACCTTTAAAATCAATAATATGGACTCAAAACCTCTAGCTTATTCCTAAAAATTTTAAAAGCAATTCTACTTATAAAATATTACCCGTTATTTCACCCGTATCAGCATCATAAATAATATTACTACCACTGTTATCCTTGTCATAGGTAAAGATACAATCTCCACCTGGTGCTGAAACTCTATAGTCCACATTGCCAACAGTGTCGACTACCGGTGCACCGGCTTGTAAAATGCCATACCAAATTTCTATACAACGTACTGCATCCATGCTTGGGTTGTTTGAACCCGTAGTACCTGTTGGCCAGCCATTACTACTGACATCAACATCACCTCGACCAAAGCCGATGATATTATCACGCTCAGGATCTGCAGTAGGCTGCCCATTTGCTACCCACTGGGCATGGGCAATGGCCATACCTGAAGCCAAGGCTCCCTTGACTCCCTCAATGGAAGCGTCATGGGCTTTTTCGGTTACATTGCCAAATCTAGGTAGTGCAATAGCAGCTAGAATTCCTAGAATGACTATTACCGTTACCAACTCGATTAACGTAAAACCTGTTGTACTTCTAGGTATCACTACCTTTTGTTTGATCCTGTTATATTTTATCGTCCTCATAAACCTTTCCTCCACACTTTTATATTGTATATTTGTTAGTTACCGATCATCAAATTTAACCCAGTGATAGGGGTAAACAGCCTCTACAAACAGCCCTGTGATAGTATCGGTTTTTGTATCAAACTTACCCTTGACATCAAAATCCACATAATCCATTCTTACCCTAAACTGAATCCTGTTATTAATCGGATCTTCATTGATTAATAACTCTGGATAAGCGAGCTTATAAATCAATCGTCCAGTGGTTTTGTCAAAAACCCAACTTTGCTCGCCTAGTTGCTCAAAATCAACCAGCTCAACTATTTCAACTTCGCCTTTATAACGATCCCAACCACCTAAATCACGAATATCTAACCAATTTACTGGATTGATCCTCATCTGCTCTGGCAAGCGTTGTAACTTATCCAGTGCCACATACTCAGCCATCTTCATCTTAGCCGCAGCATTTAACTGTCTGACTATTTGCTGTAAAGCGGTGCGCTCAATGTTTTCCAGCATCCTGGTAAAAAAAGGCAAAGCTACCAGAACAAGCACCAACACCAAAACGACACTCAGCACCACTTCGGACTTACTGAACCTCGCTTGGTTATTTTGATAGCGACTTACAAGGTGACTGAGCATTGTCTAACCTTGCATGGTAGATGCTAGATCCCACATGGGTAAAAATACACCCAAGGCTACTATCAATACCATGATCCCCATCACTATTATTAAAATTGGTTCAATGGCATCGCTCAATTGCTTTAAATCGTAATCAACTTCTTCTTCGTAAAAGTCGGCAACCTGATCCATCAAACTATCAAGAGCACCCGTCTCCTCTCCAACAGCAAGCATCTGTAGAACTAATGGTGTAAACATGCCAGAATTACTAGCAGCTCTCGTTAAGGTTTCACCCCTTTCTATCTGGCCTCTCATTTCATTAACAAACTTTGCCACATATGCGTTTCCCGCTGCATTAGCAACGACTACAAGCGCTTGTAAAATCGGTACACCGGTTCTATAGGTCATGGAAAAGGTTCTTGAAAAACGCCCCAAGGCAATGCGTTCAAAAATTCCACCCACAAGGGGCGCCTTTAGCTTAAAACGGTCCCAACGAAAACGACCTTGCTCTGTATCGATGTAGCGAATGAAGCCATAAATAGAACCCACTAAAGCTACCAATAAAAACCAACCGTACTGCACAAAAAACTCTGAAGTTGCCATTAACACCCTCGTTTGCCAGGGCAGTTCAGCATCAAACTTTGCAAAGAAGGATGCAAAGGCCGGTATCACCACGATATTGATCACAACAATAGCGATGCTAATTGCAATCAGTACCATCAAGGGATAACGGACCGCTTGTTTCATGCGTTTTCGCGTTTCCCTTTCCATTTCAAGGTAATCAGCTAGTTGCTTAAATGCCACATCCAGTTGCCCGGTATTTTCTCCCACATGGACCATACTCATAAAAAGGTTATCAAAAATATCACTGCGCGTTTGCATGGCAGCAGCTAGGGGCAATCCTCCTTCAAGGTTTCGAATAACGTCTTCTAATCCCTCTTTTAAAAACTCGTTTCTGCTTGAGGTTGAAAGCCCTCTAAGCGCTTGAATCATCGGTACCCCAGCTTTCATTAAAGAGTTCATCTGTCTTGAGAAGATGATCAGTTCATCGAGGGTTACCTTACCCTTACCCTTTAATAACTCATTCCAGTCTATGGCCTGATCTGAATCGGTTACACTATCTTTAATGCTCGTGGGAACTATACCTTCGGCCATCAACATGCCAGCCAACTCATTTTCTGATCCCGCCTCCCTTTCACCAGTAACTTGGGCACCTTGTTTATTGCGGCCTTTAAAAACAAAGCTAGTCATGTTCTACAACCGAACTATCATTAACCGCTTCGGTTACCCTAAACACTTCTTCTAAGGAAGTAACACCTGTAATGGCAAGTTTCATAGCAGACTCAGATAAGGAGCAATAACTCGGTTGTATTTGGGCTGCTAACTTAAAGGCATCGTTATCACCAGTCTGTAATGCTCGAGCAGCTTCTTCTGTGAGCTCTAAATATTCATAGATGCCAAGTCGTCCCTTGTAGCCTGTGCCATTACAGTTATGGCAACCATTTCCGGTATAAAAAACCTGATCTTTGAGGTTTTTTGATAGGTGCGAACCAAATAACCAGTCTTTTTGTAAGCTCGCCAGATCTTGTTCCTTTTTACAATTTTCGCAAATTTTTCTCATTAGGCGCTGGGCGATGATAGCCCTCAAGGATGAGGCAGCCAGATATGGTTCGATACCCATATCAATCAATCGCATAGCCGTGCTCACAGCATCATTGGTATGTAGGGTTGAAAGAACCAAGTGACCTGTTAAGGATGCGCGGATGCCTATTTCAACTGTTTCCTTATCACGCATCTCACCCACTAGAATAATATCAGGATCTTGCCTTAAAGCTGCCCTTAATACCTTTGCAAAGGTTAAATCAATACGAGCATTGATCTGCACTTGATTCACCCTAGGTAGTCGATATTCAACGGGATCTTCTACGGTAATAATTTTCTTTCGGGGCGTATTTAATTCATTTAACGCTGCGTACAAAGTGGTTGTTTTACCACTACCGGTTGGCCCTGTAACCAGCACTAAACCATGGGGACTATGCACCTGCTCTCGGAATAAATTTGAAATATCTTCAGGCATTCCAAGTTCTTCTAAAGAGAGCATTGCAGAGCCTTGATCAAGCAATCTCATTACTACGGATTCACCGTACTGAACTGGCATGGTCGACAATCGAACATCGATACTTTTATCCTGTACTTTAATATTAAAGCGGCCATCTTGGGGAATTCTTTTTTCAGAAATATCGAGGCCGGCCATGAGTTTTAAACGTAACACCAGAGCAGAAGCAATACGTGTTTCATTCATCACCTGCTCTTGCAGTACACCATCAATTCGTTGCCTGATTCGTACCACCTTTTCATCGGGTTCAATGTGAATATCTGAGGCAGCAGCTTTCACAGCATCTTCAAACACTGTACGTAATAGTTTCACCACCGGTGCATTAGCAACTTCAGAATCATCCTCCAGTTGCGAGAGACTAAAGTCACCTTCGGTTAATTCTTCATCAAGCCGTCCGGCCAGATCTTGGATCTCCTGAGTTCGGCGATAAATAGTTTCAATGGCAGCTAATAATTCCGACTCTCTTACCACGGCGATATCAAGAGTTTGACCAAGGATTTGCTGTAGATCGTCCACCGCATAAATGTCCGTGGGATCTGTCATACCAATTAGCAGGCTATCAACCCTTTCCTCTAGGACAATTACCCTAAAGCGTCTTGCCTGAACCTCAGGTAATTTTTGTACAACTTCAGCACGTAAATCAAAAGTTTCAAGATTAATAAAGGGTATTTTTAATTGTTCAGCAAGTAGGGTGAGCAATTGATTCTCATCTACAAAGCCCATTTCAATTAATGTTTTACCTAACTTTCGTCCCGAGTTTTTTTGCTCAGCCAAGGCAGACATTAGTTGATCTTCAACAATAATTCCCTGTTGAACTAGCAGATCGCCGAGACGTATTTTTTGTACTGATGCCATTAGTAACCCTGTATCGCTTTTATTCGTAGTCTTGCATAATTTTTTACAGACTCTGATAAGCCAATTTGACTAATACTCTGATTGTATGCCTCAAGGGCAATACTTACATTGCCTACTCTTTCTTCGGATACTGCTAAGCCTAACCACCAGTCAGCACGACTATTATTAAACTGAAGCAATAGTTGATAATGGTGTGAAGCAAGACTATCTTTTTTCAGCTGCTGGGCAATATAGGCAAGCAGAGCATGATAGTCCGGTGAATTACTTACTGGTGGAATATCATTGTCTAAGGCAGTAAATGCAAGGGCTTGTTTACCTTGTTGTAAATACAGCCTTGCTTGCATTTGTCGATATTCAGTAACCTCACTCCACTGACTTAAACTAGTTGAAAGCAGAGTTTGCATTTCTTCAAGATGAGTAAGTTTTAACAAAACACTCAGTAATAAAACTCTTGCTTGATGATTATTGGCATTCAGTTCTAGTGACTGATTCAATAGGCTTTTAGCAGCTAATAAATTACCTCTAGCCATTTCAGTTCTAGCTTTTTTAACGAATGCTTCTGCTTGAACACTGGCAGATACTTTGTGAGGGGTTTTGATGATTGTTGTTGCCTGATCAAGGGTGTCTTGCTTACTTTCAGGAACAATGGTTACAGGAATAGTACTTCCAAGAGTAATCGACTCAGTTTTTGAATCAATAACACTCGTTTCACTAATAGTTGGCTGAACTATAATAGTTTCTGCTGCAGTATTTTCGGAAGTAGGACTTTCGGAGGTCGGATTTTCGGAGATAAGCAATTCATCATTAGCAGCCTGTTCAATAACTAGCTGTTGTTGAGTATTTACTTGTGACGAGGCTTTCGGTACCGGCTGTAAAATATGAGGCGCATCTGGTTTAAAAATTTCAAATTTATAAATAACCACACTTGTCACAAGAATAACCAAAACAATGATAAGTAGTATTAAGCTAAGTATTTTTACCAGGCTAATTTGTTGTCCAGACACATAATTATTGCTAGGTAGAATTCCAGCAACAGGACTCTGGCTTTCTCTTTTGCGATTGTCGATATCCTTAAGCATTTGATTAATAACACTCATGGCAACCATGCCGCCATGACAATGCTAACAACACTTCCGCCCATTACAGCTGCGAGGGCAAATCCTAACCACCCATAATTGGCACTTACATCATCGGTATCTTTTGCTGCCTTTTTAATATCTTGAATTTCAACGTTAAAACGACCACTTCCATAGGCTAGCATCATGGCTTTGTGTGCAAGAATATTCACAAGCCTTGGTATTCCTCGACTAGCTTTTAATAAGGATTTAACCGCAGCAGAGCTAAATAATTCTCCGCCTTGTATTCTATCAAAGGCTAGACCTGCAGTTCTTAGACGATGATTTAAATAAACATTTATCGAGTTAATATCAAGGGGTTTCAACTTACAGGAAAAAGCAATTCGCTGTCGAAGTTGACGCAATTCGGGCTTTGCCAAGCGCTGATCCAATTCGGGTTGTGCAAACAGTACAACTTGTAGTAACTTTTGCTTTTCCGTTTCAAGGTTAGTAAAAAGACGTAGTGCCTCTAGGGTCTCCCTTGGAATAGCCTGAGCTTCATCAACAATAATAATAACCGGTTTACCCTGTTGATGTAGTTTGAGAATTTTGCGATTTATTTTTTCCGTCAACTGATATTGATCGATAGTTCTTGCTACTCGTATGGATAATTCTGATGCCAAGGCTAAGCGCAGTTCATTTGGGCTTAGGTAGGGATTAGGCAAATAAGCGCAATGGGCTCTTTTTTCCAAATAATTGAGCAGCATTCTGCACAGCATTGTTTTACCTGTGCCTACCTCACCAACAACTTTTACAAATCCTTCGCCGGATTTGAGCGCTATTCGTAACACATTCATAGCATCGGAGTAGACGGGTAACTCGCAATAAAAATCCGTATCTGGTGTCAGATTAAAAGGAAGTTCCGTTAAGCCGTAATGATATAAATACATTTACCTAGCCGCCACTTTTCCCCATTCGCCCAACACGTTGCCGCGAATTTTTTAGATAATCACCCCAGGTATTGTCATCCACAAGCTGAGGTCTAATCAGAATGATCAATTCAGTCTTGCGGTTTTTCATGTTGGTTTGCTTGAACAAATGACCCAAACCTGAAACATCCTTAAGTAGTGGTATACCCGAATCCGAATCATCAGTCACTGTTTGCATCAAGCCACCTATGACAACCACCTGACCACTTTTAGCTCTTATGATACTGTCAGATTCCCGAATGGTACTCTTTGCCAGTGGCAAGGTTATTTGATCATCACCGAGTGTTAACAGTTTTTCCTGATCCACCACCTCGCTAATTGTAGGGTGAACATGCAAAATAATGTTGCCTAGTTCATCAATCTGCGGAGTAACGTCCAGAGCAATACCCGAGAAAAACGGTGTTAAAGTGACATCGGGTGACGTGGTAGATGTACCTCCCCCTGCTGTTGTAGTTGATGAAATATCCGTTACAAAAAATTCATCCGTACCTACTTTGATAACCGCTTTTTGATTATTCAAGGTTGATATTCTAGGACTAGAAAGCACCTGCACATAACCCTGGGTTGATAATAAATCAATCATCAAGTCAAAATTACTACTTTGATAAGAGGCGCTGAAAATGCCCGCTAACAGATTACTCGGGTCTGAATTTGTAACATTCCTGCCATTTTGTGTAAAATTCAGATCATTGCTACCATTAACAGTAGCTAGAGATGACCAATCAATACCAGCCTGATAACTATCACCAAGAATGACTTCCAGAATTCGTGCTTCCAGTAATACCTGACGGTGCATAACATTTTGCACCTTCTTTAAATAGGATGAAATTATGCGAATTTCAGCAGGTAGGGCCCTAACAATAACCATGCTTGTTTGGGGGCTAGCCATAACCCTAGCCTTGGGGTTATCTGCAATCAACAGTTTTAATGTGTCTGTTAGTTCAGCCCAAAAATCACTTTCTGAAGTGGTTTCAATCTGAGTACTGTGTTTATTATCTGAGTTATTGCCGCCACCCTGAGTTGTTTGATTACTGCTATTACTACCGCGATTATTGGTGGGTCCAGAGCTGTAATTTTCAGCCACTTCGCCTGAATTGACTCTGATCACAGAGTTGCCACGCCGTTTAATATTCAGATAGTTAACTTGAAACATCACGGTTTCTACCGTTGCAGGATAAATCTCATAAACGTTATCAATCTTTGAATATTCAAAGCCATAGATGTTTCGTACTATATCCATTACCAAACTCAAGCTAACGTTTTTTAAATCGAGAGTTATATTTCCACTTACCTCTGGTGAAACAATAACATTCCATTGGGTTCCTTCAACCAAGCCCATAAAAAATTCTTTCGCAGGTGCATTATTCACAGCGAGATCAAAACGAGTTTCTGCTTCATTGTCTTTAAGCAAGCTCGACATACTAGGATTTAAAGCGTCTAACACCTCAGCAGGAGGCAATTCATCCATCCCTTGTCCTGATTTATTTTTTTCTGCTTGCTGAACAGCAATTAATTCACTCAGCTGCTCTTCCATTAAAGAGGGCTGTTTATTTTCAGGCACCGTCTGGCAACTAAACAACAAACTCCCTGGCAGAATTAAGGCCAGTCGTAACAACTTGAGTGATCGATTGACTTTCATTGATCTTGTCTCACCTTGAATCATAACTTTTTCCTAATAATACGACTGTTAATTAAATTCAGACGTAATGTCCCTTTACTATTACTGAGAATAACGTAGCCAACTTCAATGCGTTGCAGCCGATAGCCCCCAATACTATTACCTTTTCTTAATCGTTTGCCGTTAATGACCGCTTGTCTTTGCTTAGTAGTTATTTTTATTTCTGACAGTTTTAAATTTCTAATAATTTTCTTACCTGGCTTAACACTGGCAAAAACAGGTGGCCGTGTTGGATCTTTTAATTTTGTCGAGGATGCTGCTTGAGAGCAGGATGCAAAGAAAATCAATAACACCGCAAGAATAAACTTACTATTCATCTTTATCTCCTATCCACCATTTGCTGGTACTTAGGGTATAAATATTTAAGGTAATCATCGCATTTGGATGCTTCTCTACTTGATAATCAAAATGTTGCCAATAAAATTTCCAAGGTAATCGTTCGAGCTTTAGCAGATAACTCTTCGTCTTCATATAATTGCCTTTAAAAACAAGGCGGATGCCATGACGATACAAACCAAAAACATCCTTTAATTTTTCTTCATTAGTTTCTTGGTTGGGTACTTTATTAGTTTCTTTATCAAAAAGAGGCGCCACCGGTAAGTTTTCAAGACTTACTAGCTTTAATTCTGCCGATTCATGGAGCATGTTTTCTAACATGGTGGCCATTTTTTGAGGTGAAATTAATGTATCGGTATAACCAACTAAAGCTTCTTTGGTCGCCCCTAAGACTTTTTCTATCCCTTCAATTCTTCTCTCAAGTTCCATGGCAGGATCATTTTTAATATCCTGTAACAGCTCGTTTTGTTGCGTATTAAAAGAATCTAAACGCAAATTGATCGACTGCATTTGCTTATTATACTGGGCTCTAGAATCTCGAAGGGGTTGCAAAAGAAAAAAATCAATGATGCCAGGAAGAAGAATTAATCCCATTAAGAGCACCAATATTTTTTCTCTTTGATTTAGGCCGGCAATTTTTTCACCGGCTTTTTTCCATTGAGCTTTCATCGAGAGCTCCTTGGATTTTTTCTTGCACCGGCAACCTGATTTTCACTTTGAAGAGTAAAGCTAAGTAAATCTTGATTATCCTCGAAAGTTTTTATTTCTAATCTCGAAAACCGCTTGTCTTTCAACGAAGTGATATTCTGTAATTTTTGGATCAGTTGCGGTACTTTTTCTGAATCGTTTGTAATGCCTGAAACACTTAGCTGCCCTTGTTGCACACTGATGTTGGTTAGCCAAATACCATCCACGGTAATTAAAGCTAAGTTTTCCATCAAACCAGCTACACCTTTTCGCATGCCATCGGCTCTTTGGGAAAGTTGAGTAAGCACATAATTTCGTTGATCTAGGTTTGCTTGCATTGATTGAAATGTCTTTTCAAGCACAAGGCTATCGCCTCTTTTTGAAAAGCTTGCCTGTAGGGCCGTTAATTGGCCCTGTTGATGTTGTTCTCTAGCAACTGTTAATTCAAAGTTATGTTTCGCCAACTCAGTGCGTTTATACTCAAAATTATAAAGTGCTAAAATCATCACGATGCCAACAACCCAAACGAGCAACATATTGTCTAGGCTAAGCAGATCTTTTTTGGGCTTGAACTCTTCAGTGTAAAAATTGACTTGCTGCTTCATAATTGTGGCTCTCTTCTAAAAGCCGCAGCGCAGGCTGTAAGACAATCTTGCTGCATGGCTGGTGAAAGAGCAGCAGGTAAATCGAGCAATTCATTAATATCTAGGCATTCAACCTGGGTTGCCAAATTTTTATTCAAATATTCAGCAAGGGGTGAAATATCAGCAAAGCTTGGTGATAATAAAATTCCCGCTAAGGGTGGCTGACGCATCTGGGCATCATAATAATCAAGCGTTCTCTGAATTTCCAGAAGCAATGTATCTGCCATCATCATATTGCCTTCTGAGGGCAAACAGGCAATAAAGTCAGTGAGGCCTGATAAGCGTTTAATCAAATAGAGGGAATCACCCCGGTAAATAAGAAGTGATATGCCTTGCTCATGATCAAGTACCAGAACCAATCCCTTATCGATACCAGGGTATGATTGAAGTATTTCGCCTAGCAGTAGTTCTGAAATATCAATTGCGTCAAGTTCAAAACCTAAGCTTGATACTATATCCACGTAGTTTGCGATTATCTCTCGACTAGATTCAACAACCATAATCTGATCATCTAACTGACAACCCGTGGGATAGTCAACAATATCAATGACGGCCTTTTCAGTGCCGTGTACCAGTCTATCTTTCAATAAATATTTAACGGATTGCTTTAACTCAGATTTTTCAACAGAAGGTCGGGCTAGTTTATGTGTTTTATGTTCATCAATTCCAAGAACCAGGGTTACTTTTCCCTTTGGTATTGAGTGGTCTGAAATAAGTTTGGCTAATAGCTGTTTATGATTTTGTTCGCCCTGAAGGTACACGCAAAGGGTAACCTTCAATTCATTATTTTGGACCTCTGTGACACAAACGGCTACTGCTCCCGATTGAAATGAGATTCCAATATTTACGCCTTCCTTGGACTTTTGGAGTTTTGCTAAAAGCCTGTTCAGAGAGTTCACCTTTAATTATTTTTATTAACGAATAGTTTACCCTTTATTGATCAATAAGTGTAAGTTAAATAGCTGAATTTGCTACATTATCTATCGGCAGATCACACTAAAGGTTTATCCTTTTGTAAAATCCCGCTATAATCGCCACCTTAATTCGATTTTGGTACTATTCTATGAAGAGCATTCATGGTATTTAGGCACTTTTATCAACACGCGCGTTTTTTAAAATTTACAGTAATAGGATTATCCATATGCAAGTTTTTATCAGAGTTTTAGTGATTTTGAGCATCACCCTAACAACCATCATAAGCCAAGCAAATCACGAGAACAAAGACACCATTGATAAAAGAACAAGCCCAGTGGGACAAGTTCACATTGAAGGTATGGCATCAGAAGCTAACTCTGATGCTGAAGTCGCCCTAGCTCCTGCTAACCTTGAGCCGCGCTCAGGTGAAACACTCTACAACACTTATTGCCTAGCTTGTCACAGCACAGGTCTTGCAAATGCTCCTAAGCTTGGAGACACTGCTGCCTGGACTAGGGTAATGGAAGTTGGTATGGATGCTGTTATCATTTCAGTCATAAAGGGCAAGAATGTAATGCCTCCTAAGGGCAACTGTATTGACTGTTCAGAGGATGAACTTAGAAGTACTATCCTGTTCATGAGCGAAGCGAAGTAGCTACTAGCTATTTCTCTACTAGCCATTTAGCATTGCTTTTAATTTGGCAAGGTGGGCTCGACCTTTATCCCGCCTTTCATCTTCACTCAAAGGTCCCTGCTTTGCTGCCCAGTCTAGATCATCCAAGGGTAGTTCTTCAAGAAAACGACTAGGTTTACAGGTAACTTGAGTGCCAAAACGCTTACGCTTCTTGGCAAGGGTCAAAGTTAAAGTGGCTTTTGCTCGGGTAATACCCACATAGCAAAGCCGCCGCTCCTCATCAATATTATCTTCCTCGATGGCACTTTTGTGAGGCATCAACTCTTCTTCCATTCCCACCAAATACACTTGGGGAAATTCCAACCCCTTAGCGGCATGCAAGGTCATTAGTTGCACCTCATTACCATCGCCTTGGTCCATATCTTTTTCTTGGCGATCCCTTAACACAAGGCGCGTTACCACAGCTGCGAGTTTATCCTTTTCCTTGTGTAGGCTGTTTTCTTTCAACATTTCATCTATCCAGCTAAGTAATTCCTGCACATTCTTCCAGCGATATTCAGCTGCAGCCGGCGTACTACTCGACTCTAAAAGCCAACTGTCATAGCTCAGGGTTTTGATAAAGTTCTTTAGCACAGATGAAATATCATTGCCCTGACAACTTGAAGCAGTATAACAAATCATTTTTGAAAATCGCTGAAGTGCCTTTAAACCCTTACCCTTAAGCTGTGAAGCGAGGCCCATTTCCTGACTCGCTGCAAGCAGGCTGATATGACGCTGCTTGGCATAATTGCCCAACCGCTCTAAAGTCATGGCGCCTATCTCACGTCTTGGAACATTGGCTATTCGAATAAAAGCGGCGTCATCGGTTGGATTAACCAAAAGCCTTAAATAGGCCATGATGTCCCTAATCTCTGCTCTGGCAAAAAACGATTGTCCACCGCTGATACCATAGGGGATCTTATGCTCCATGAGGATTTTTTCAAAGGGCCTTGCTTGAAAGTTACCACGATATAAAATAGCAAAATCTGAATAATTAGCATTTTCAGTTAAGCGCCTTGCAGAAATATCACTCACCACCATACGAGCTTCTTTATCCTCATCACCGGTTTCAACAACACGAATGGGCTCACCATAGGCTAGATCAGACCAAAGACGTTTTTTAAAAAGGTGGGGGTTATTATCTATGAGGGAATTAGCCGCTTTTAATACCCGTCTTGAACAACGATAATTTTGTTCAAGTTTAACCACCTCTAGGGTGGGAAAGTCTTTTTTCAATAATTCTAAATTTTCAGGATCTGCACCGCGCCATGAATAGATGGACTGATCATCATCACCCACCACGGTAAAGCGAGCTTCAGGGCCAACCAATTGTTTCACCAGCTCATACTGGGCACCATTGGTATCTTGATATTCATCCACTAAAAGATAGCGAATTTTTCCCTGCCATCGATGTCTCACCTCGGTTTCATTTTTAAATAACAAGGCAGGCAACAAAATAAGATCATCAAAATCAACGGCATTACAGGCTTTGAGATGTCGGACATAACGCTTATAAACCTTGGCGGCATAAAGCTGGTTTTGACCATCAGCCGTGGCAATTGCCTGCTCAGGGGTCAATAACTTATTCTTCCAATTTCCTAGAGCTTCTTGTAATTTATAAAGGGCTTTTTTATCACCTTGCAGTTCCCGCTCCGTTAATTCCTTGAGTAAAGCCATGCAATCTTGATCATCAAAAATTGAAAAGTTTTTACTCATACCCAAGACTTTTGTTTCTTCTCGAATGATATTTAGACCAAGGGTGTGAAAAGTAGAAATCCGCAGCTTTTCCCCCACCAACTTACCAAGCATTTGAATTGCACGGGCGCGCATTTCCTTGGCAGATTTATTGGTAAACGTTACAGCAGCCACCTGACTCGCTGCATAGCCACAGGACTTAACCAAGTAGGCAATTTTGTGAGCAATGACAGAAGTTTTACCACTACCAGCCCCAGCCAGTACCAATAAGGGATTAGAAATATTCTTAACAGCAGCCTGCTGTTGGGGATTTAGTTTATGAGCCATTAAGTTTATGCCTAAAAAGGAGCGTATTCTAACAGTTGATCATCTGACTGTCCCACTTGATTAGAATTACTTTTCACGCTTTTGCTGAGCTACTAGTCAAAGTTATTGTCTCAAAGAGTCAAAGCCTATTCCAGACTAGACACCTCTTTGTTAGAATACTCTGATGATAGAAGATGTTAGTGAAATACTTGATCAATTAAACACAGCTCAACGTGAAGCCGTTTGTGCTAAAAATAAACCCTTGCTGATCTTAGCTGGGGCTGGTAGTGGAAAAACCAGAGTCCTAGTACATAGAATTGCCTGGATGATCCAAGCTGAAGGCCATTCGGCCTACTCTATTCTTGCGGTAACCTTCACCAATAAGGCCGCCCATGAAATGCGAAGTCGAGTAGAAAGTTTACTTAATCTTCCAGCATCTAACATGTGGATAGGCACCTTCCACGGCTTAGCCCATCGTCTCTTGCGAATGCACTTTCTTGAGGCAAAACTACCCCAGTCTTTTCAAATTCTCGATTCCGATGATCAACTGCGATTAATTAAGCGGGTGATGCGAGAATTTAAGCTCGATGAAAAAGAGTGGCCACCAAGACAGGCCCAGTGGTTTATTAATCATCAAAAGGACGAAGGCCATCGAGCCGGCGATGTTAAAACCGGCGGTGATTATTTTAATAAAGTGATGCTCAAGATATACAAGGAATATGAGCGCCTTTGTCAACAGTCCGGTCTCGTTGATTTTGCTGAACTGTTGCTTCGAGCTCTTGAGCTTTGGCAAAATAATCCGAGCCTACTTAAGCACTACAAACAACGCTTTGCCCATGTACTAGTGGACGAATTTCAAGATACAAACCATATCCAATATGCCTGGATTAAATTACTCACCCAAGATTCTGGTAACATCACCATCGTTGGTGATGACGACCAATCTATCTACGGTTGGCGTGGCGCTCAGGTGGGTAATATTCGAGACTTTAGCAAGGATTATCAAAATGCTGAAGTTCTCAAGTTAGAGCAAAACTATCGCTCAACGGCCACCATACTTAAAGCTGCCAATGCCGTCATATCAAAAAATAAAGACCGGATGGGCAAAGAGCTTTGGACCAATGATAGCGACGGTGAACCCATTCAACTTTATTCTGCGTTTAACGAGCAAGAAGAGGCGCGATATATCGCATCTCGATTAAAACAGTATTCGGACCAAGGAAAGTCTTGGAATGACTGCGCTATTTTATATCGCTCCAATGCCCAGTCACGCGTACTTGAAGAGGCGTTAATTATCCGACAAATTCCCTACCGAATATATGGCGGAGTGCGCTTCTTTGAAAGAGCTGAAATTAAGGATGCCCTTGCTTATCTACGGATCCTATCATCAAGAAATGATGATGCTGCGACTGAGCGGATCATCAATGTCCCACCGAGAGGGATCGGTAACAAAACCATCGAGATTCTGCGCCAACAAGCCAGATTGCTCAGTTTATCGCTTTGGGAAACTGCCAAGACTTTAATCGAGGGCGATGAACTGACTAATCGCGCTAAGACCGCTCTTATCAATTTTATCAATTTAATCGATATCTTAGACTTAAATTGTAAGGATCAGAGTCTTCATAAAAAAACCCAACTGTTAATTGATCAATCAGGGTTAATGACTCACTACCTAAAAGAAAAAGGCGAAAAGGCCGAAGCCCGCAAAGAAAATCTTGAGGAGTTAATCAACGCGACTCATGAATTTGAAGAGGCTGAAATTGAAGATAATTTGACCCCCCTTGACGCTTTTCTAAGTCACGCTGCCCTTGAGTCTGGTGAGTCTCAGGCTGATGAATATGATGAAGCTGTTCAAATGATGACTTTACATTCTGCTAAGGGATTAGAGTTTCCACTAGTATTTATTGCCGGTATGGAAGAAAACTTATTCCCCCACTCACGCTCCCTTGAAGATCCTGAAAAACTAGAAGAAGAAAGACGGCTTTGTTATGTCGGCATTACCAGAGCCATGGAAACACTTTATCTATGTTGGGCTGAAAAAAGACGACTTTATGGCAATGAACATTATCCCAAACCCTCTCGATTTTTACGTGAAATTCCCGATGAACTAAAGCAGGAAATTCGCTTAAATGCCCAAATTAGTAGACCTCTTTATCAGGCATATAGCGAACGCCAAGAACAGAGCAAGCAGTTTGGGCTTGGACAACTAGTGATTCATCCTAAATTTGGCGAAGGTACGGTGCTTAATTTTGAGGGTGATGGTCCCCAGGCAAGAGTACAGGTTAATTTTGAATCCGTTGGCAGCAAATGGTTGGTTATCGCCTACGCAAGACTCGAACCTTGTTGAGCAGTCAGTTATAGGATAATCTTGAGGTGGTTAATTGACATCAACATCATTAGGATCAGTGAATGAAACGTAGAAATTTTATAGCCGCCGTCACAACAACCGCCGCTTTAGGTGGCTTAAGTGCTTGTAGTAAAGCAACCGAGCAATGTTCAGACACGTCTGGTACGACCAAACAAAAAGTTATCAAATGGAAGATGGTTACCACCTGGCCTAAAAATTTCCAAGGTCTGGGAGAAGGCGCCGAATTCCTTGCCCGTATTATTAATAAAATGAGCGGCGGCAGGTTACAGGTAAAGGTCTATGGCAGTGGCGAACTTGTTCCCGCTCTACAAACTTTCGATGCCGTCAGTCAAGGTACTGCTCAAATGGGTCATGGAGCCTCTTACTACTGGAAAGGTAAAATGCCTGCAGCACCTTTTTTCACCACGGTACCCTTTGGTCTGACTGTCTCTGAAATCCAGGGTTGGCTGTTAAAAGGTGGTGGTTATGAACTTTGGCGAGAACTCTATAAACCCTTCGGTGTACGACCCTTTGTTGCAGGTAATACCGGGGTGCAGATGGCGGGCTGGTTCAATAAAGAAATTCACAGCCTTGATGATATTAAAGGTTTGAAAATGCGTATTCCAGGCCTTGGTGGCGAGGTATTACGTCGAGCAGGTGGTACACCTGTCCTCATCCCAGGCAGTGAAGTTTTCACGGCACTTGAAACAGGAGCAGTTGACGCTGCCGAATGGGTTGGTCCATACAACGATCTGGCCATGGGGCTTTATAAGGCAGCAAAATACTATTATTACCCAGGCTGGCATGAGCCAGGTACATCAGCTGAAGCGCTAGTTAATCAACAAGCTTTTGATGCGCTGCCTGAGGATTTACAACTTATTGTAGAACAAGCTTGTCATGCTGCAAGCCTTGATATGCAAGCTGATTTTACCGCAAAAAATAATGCATCCCTACAAGTTTTAGTAGAGCAACATCAGGTGCAACTGAGGAAGTTACCTGATGATGTGCTAATAAAACTGAGAGAGATTTCTGAACAAGTGGTGACTGAGTCTGCTCAGAAAAATGAATTGGGTAAACGAATTCTCAAATCTTTCAACAGCTACAAAAAACAAGTTAGGGCCTGGAATGAAATTTCAGAAGGGGCTTATCTTGATAGTTTAAGGCTGTCAAAATAATTCGACATTGTCATCTTCTTCCGAGGTGGCAAATTCGTTTTCATCATATGGTCGGTCCTTCTCAACTCCCTTGTGGATCTGCAACTCTTCTCGAGTAGTATAGCTCTCGGTAAGTTGTGCTAAATAGTTATCCGCCTCACTAGAATTAGTATCAGATAACTGTTCAAAGCCCATTGAACCATCGGCAAGTTTTGAATGTAAATCCGTAAGATTACTGCTGATATGATGCAAGATCTGACTGATTCTATCTTGAAATTGCATTTTCACAACTATGCCATTAATTTCTGAACACACATGTTTACTCATATTCACCATTAAATTATCAGCTTCTGACAAGCTGTAGGTGGTAAATTTATGCTGTTCGATGACCTCTTTAATAATTTTTTCAGAACGGGCGATAAGCTCTTCTTCCTGAGTAGCTGACTTCTTGCCAGCATTTAGAATATTAGCCACTCCAACATTGATCACATCAACTTTCTCTTTCATCTCCTTACCAGTTTCACTGGATTGTGAAGCTAATTTTCTCACCTCATCGGCAACAACAGCGAAGCCTCTGCCTGCATCACCTGCTCTTGCTGATTCAATAGCTGCATTTAAGGCTAGGAGGTTTGTTTGATCCGCCACCTGTTGAACGGACTCTGCCATTTTTGTTAAATCTGAGGTGAAACTATCAAGCTCCTTTAGGTGGTTTAAACTATCGTCCTTTAATCCAGCAATATTTCTTAGGGAGCTGGATACGTCATTGAGTTCGTTGTGAATATGGTCGGCGGTTTTACGAATTGCCTCTCGACTATTAAAAGCCTCACCATCACCTTCGCCCACACCTGCCATTTCGATGGTCAACTGCAACTCCCCGCTAATTTCAATAAACCTTGAGGAGAGTTCATTAACAGCTTCGGTGGATTGCGTAATGGTATTGTTGATTTGCTCAGCCCAAATAGGGGCAGCTGTGGCATAGATACGATTAAGAGAATTAAAGGCTAAATCCTCAGCAGGCTTTTCAGAAACTGCCTGCTCAAGTTGCTTAATTTTGTCATCTTTAAGTAGACTATCTTTTGATGTTAAAACAGAGATAATCACCACAGCTGCGGTGATTGCAAGGCCTAATGTCACCAACAAAAGCTGCTTATCAAGTAAAGCAAGTATCACAACAGCTAGTCCTGCTAATCCCGCCAGAACTATTAAGCCCTGAATCAGCTTCATAACCGAACGATTATTTTCATCCATTGAATATTCTACTCATTGCTAATTACTAATTGCTAACCTGTTTAGTATAGCAGGTATTTACGATTTAACTGCCGTAGACCAAGATTGGCAACCAAGTTGCTAGGGAGGGCCAAATTGCTAATAGACATAAAACAAAAAGCTGGATGCCTACGAAGGGAATAACTCCGCGATAAATGTCAGTTGTTTTCACCGATTCCGGTGCAACTCCTCTTAAATAAAAGAGTGAAAAACCAAAAGGTGGTGTTAAAAATGATGTTTGTAGATTGATAGCGATCATGACACCTAACCAAACAGGATCCAGTCCCATCATTAACAAAACGGGTGCAACGATAGGCACTACCACAAAAGTGATTTCAATAAAATCGAGAATAAAACCTAATAAAAACATCACCAACATCACCACAATCATGGCACCCACTACGCCACCAGGCATATCGATAAAAATTGATCGAATTAGTTCATCACCTTCGTAAGCCCGAAATACTAATGAAAAAATAGATGCGCCGATTAAAATTAAAAACACCATACTGCTTGTTTTAGTGGTGGTGAGCATCACTTGGCGCAGCCTAGCTAGGGTAAACTGCCTTTGAATAACAGCTAAAACCATCGCGCCAACAGCACCAACCGAGGCGGCCTCAGTGGGTGTAGCAAAGCCCTTTAAGATCGAACCTAGAACTGCCATGATCAATAACAAGGGTAAAACTAAACTTTTGATGGCTTCAAAAATTCTCGATTGTAAACTGCCCTGCCTATCTACTGCTGGCAGGGCTGGTGCTAGCTTTGGGTTTCTATAGGCAACAAAGGCAATATAAAGCAGATAACAAAAAACCAATAACATGCCGGGTATGATTGAACCCATAAAAAGATCGCCCACTGACACAACTTTTGGTGGAAAAATACCTGCCTGGGCTTGTGCCTGTTGGTAGGAACTTGACAGTACATCGCCAAGTAACACAAGCACGATTGAGGGGGGGATAATTTGTCCCAAGGTTCCAGACGCACAAATGATACCCGTGGCAAGACCTTTATCGTAGCCATTTTTTAACATAATCGGCAAGGATAAAAGACCCATTGTTACAACGGTTGCACCGACTATACCGGTGCTTGCAGCCAACATCATTCCAACCAAAGTGACACTAAAACCCAGACCACCTGATAACCCACCAAATAATCCAGCCATGGAGGATAACATTTTTTCTGCTATTTTAGCCCGCTCCAACATGGCGCCCATAAAAACAAACAAAGGAACTGCAATTAAGGTTTGATTATTAATAATGCCAAATAGCCTGTTCGGCATGGCGCTTAAGAGGCTCATATCCACCAGATCGAATAAACTACCAGCAAAAGCAAACATTAGAGCCGTTCCGGCTAATGATAGAGCAACGGGATAACCTAGCATCAACACCAGACAAACAACGGCAAACATTACAAGAGGCATGAACTCAAGCATTAGCTATTACCCGCTTTTTTCAATGTCACATAAGGAGATGGGCCAGAAGCAAAGAGGAACAAAGTCGTTTTCAAGAGGTTAGCAAAGCCCTGAAGAATCATCAAAACTGGCATGATCAAAATCAGGCTTTTTAATAAATATAAGGCGGGTAATCCTCCTGACTCTCCGGAAGATTCATTAATTTTCCAGCTTATGATGACATAATCGAAACTCAGGTAAAAAATGGTGATGCAAACGGGAAATAACAAAAACAAGGTACCAGCAAGATCGATCCAAGCACGTTTTTGATGAGTCATTGTACGATAAAGAACATCCACCCGCACATGTTCATCCTGTTGTAAGGTGAAGGCTGCGGCCATTAAAAATATTATACCATGGAGGTAAGTAATAGACTCTTGAAGGGGAATTGAACCAAGCTCAAAAAGGTAGCGCATGACCACCACTGTAAAAACCAACAACACCATCAGCAGGGTTAGCCAGGAGACGGCTCTGCCACACAAATTACTAAATTTTTCTATCACTTTTACAGTGTTAGACAAGCTGACTTGCAATCTACTCATAGATTTCGGATCCCTTGCTGCAAAAATATTATCCACAGACCCAACTGATACTTATTAACATTTTCACGCTAAAGAATCACTTAAATTAATGTCTCTATCTTATTGTTTTATATGAAAATAATTTTATAATTTAAGTTATTTCACGATTTTATACTACTGATTAAAAATATTCTTGTAATTTTTAACCACAAATCTATCCACAGGCAAGAACAGGCAATTAATTGTTTTATTCCAACTAGTTAGCACTACTTTCTTATCATTATTATAAGAGGTGTTAATTAAGTGCTTGATCACCATTCAAAAAATATCCAATTTGGAACTTCTATCTGAGATCCCATATCAGGACCAAGCTTAATGAACTCTCCTGTACCCTTTCTATCAATCAAATAGTAAGTGGGCATGCCATTTTTTGGTGTTACTTTTATGGCTCGAAGCTGACCCGCTATATGATACTCTTTTAACACACTGTCTTTGTTTTCAACAATGGTTATTTCAGCTCGAGGTACAAATCCAGGTTTTACTTTTGGAGCATCCTGTACCGGCTTGGGCTTCTTATCTTCGGCAGCAAAACTTAAGCTGGCAAAACAAACAACTATCACACTTAATATTAACTTATTCATAGACAACTCAGCTTCTCATTAGTTAAGAGGATAATCCTTAAGGATTCGTATACAATCTTCAACCTACAATTATTTAACACCTTCTTTACATATTATAGGCTATTGAATCACACATGACAGAAAATAAACCACCTTTAATACTCGTTGATGGCTCTTCTTACCTATTTAGAGCTTTTCATGCCATGCCTCCCCTTGAGAATAGTAAAGGAAATCCTACCGGGGCGATATACGGTGTCATCAATATGATGAAAAAACTCATCGCAGATTATCAGCCAAGCCATCTTGCGATGATTTTTGATGCTAAGGGAAAGACCTTTCGTAACGATCTCTACAGCGACTACAAATCCAATCGACCACCCATGCCCGATGACTTGCGTAGTCAAATCCAACCTTTACACGACTTGATCATTGCCATGGGGGTACCTTTGGTGGTGGTCTCTGGTGTTGAAGCTGACGATGTTATTGGAACCCTTGCAGTTCAGGCCTCAAAGGATAATGTCACCGTACTTATTTCTACCGGTGATAAAGATTTGGCGCAATTAGTTACCCCGAACATTGAACTTATTAATACCATGAGTCGGGTGAAACTTGATGTTGAAGGTGTGATGGATAAATTTGCCGTGCGTCCTGATCAAATTATTGACTATCTCGCCTTGATGGGAGACACCTCCGATAATATACCTGGAGTACCTAAGGTGGGGCCAAAGACCGCAGCAAAATGGCTTGGCTTATACGACACCCTTGAAAACCTTATGGTTCATGCCGACGAGATAAAGGGAAAAGTTGGTGAAAGCCTTAGATTGCATCTTGATCAACTTCCCCTGAGCAAAGAGCTAACGACCATTAAATTAGATGTGGCTGACTTACCTATTCACCACAGCTTGAGTTTCAGCGAACCCAATTCAGAGGATCTCATTAGCCTTTTCTCAGAGCTTGAATTTAAAACTTGGCTAGGTGAAGCAAAAGCAATTGATCCATCTACTGGAGCCCAAGTTGAAGAAAGTGTAGTTGTTATCGAAACCCAGTATCAAACCATTTTAGACAAAGCCCAATTTGAAATATGGTTGGATAAACTACAACAATCATCGCTGTTTGCCTTTGACACTGAAACAACCAGTTTGGATTATATGCAAGCTCAGCTAGTCGGTGTTTCATTTTCTGTAAAAGCCGGAGAAGCGGCCTATGTGCCCTTTGCCCATGACTACATTGGAGCACCTGAGCAACTGGATAAAGAGTATGTTTTACAAAAACTAAAACCCCTTCTTGAAAATGAAGACTGTGCAAAAGTTGGACAAAATCTTAAATATGACGCCAGTGTACTAGCCAGACAGGGCATAAACTTAAAAGGCATACGTTTTGATACCATGCTTGAATCCTATGTGATCAACAGTGTTGGCAATCGACATGATATGAACACCTTGGCTTTGAAATTTCTCAATCATCAAACCATACATTTTGAGGATGTGGCTGGTAAAGGGAAAAAACAAATTACCTTTAATCAGGTTGATCTAGAACTAGCTGGCCCCTATGCCGCCGAAGACGCCGATATCACCTTGCGATTACACGAAAAATTATGGCCATTAATTGACAAGGAAGAGATGTTAAAATCTGTATTTGAAAACATTGAATTACCCTTAATCAAAGTACTTTCCTCCATTGAACGCACCGGTGTCATCGTCGATTCAACTAAGCTGCTTAACCAAAGTTCAGAACTAGCGATTGAAATTGCTCAACTTCAAACCAGTGCCTACAGCTTAGCCGGTACGGAATTTAACCTTGCCTCTCCAAAACAACTTCAAGAGATCCTTTTCGAAAAGCTGGGGCTACCTATTTTAAAACGCACTCCAAAAAAACAACCCTCAACGGCTGAAGAGGTTTTGCAGGAGCTCGCTAATGATTATGAACTACCTAGTGTGATCCTGCAGTTTCGAAGTCTCAGTAAATTAAAATCTACCTATACTGATAAACTGCCTAAAATGGTTAATCCTGATACTGGTCGCATCCACACCTCTTATCATCAGGCTGTCACAGCAACGGGCCGACTTTCTTCAACAGAACCTAATTTACAAAATATCCCTATTCGTACTGAACAAGGTCGACGTATTCGCAAGGCCTTTATTCCTGAACAAGGTTACAAGATGGTTGCCATTGACTACTCCCAAATTGAATTAAGGATCATGGCCCATTTATCCGGAGATGAGGGGTTAGTTAATGCCTTTGAGTTAGGTCTTGATATTCACCGCGCTACTGCTGCTGAAGTTTTTGATCTATCTACTGAGGATGTAACCGCCAATCAAAGACGAAGTGCCAAGGCCATTAATTTTGGACTACTATACGGCATGTCAGCCTTTGGCCTTGCAAAACAACTTGGTATCAATAGAACGGATGCTCAGCACTATATGAATACCTATTTTGCTCGCTACCCTGGCGTTCAATGTTACATGGAGGAAACCCGCGTCAAGGCCCGTGACAAGGGTTATGTGGAAACCCTTTTTGGACGTCGACTCTATCTACCTGATATTAATGCTAGTAATGGTATGCGTAGGCAGGCAGCAGAAAGAACAGCGATTAATGCACCCATGCAAGGCACCGCGGCTGATATCATAAAAATTGCTATGATTGATGTTTATAACTGGATCAAAGATGAGTCACCTCTCTTATTACCTAAACCTGAAGCTCAACCCTTAAGAATGATCATGCAGGTTCACGATGAATTGGTTTTCGAAATTCCAGAACCACAAGTTAAAGAGATTAGTGAAAAGCTAAAAACGATTATGGAATCAGCGGTCGAGCTGAGTGTGCCACTGATTGCAGAAGTGGGTATTGGTGACAATTGGGAACAAGCTCACTAGACAAGTCTTTGCCAGAGTAAGAATTGAGAGTCTGGGTTTAAATCCCCAGATTACTCAATAATGAACTGATATTGTTTAACAATGCTGTTAATTGAGGATGACTGCCCTCGAATCGTAATACCGCATCATTTAGGGGCTCATTTAATGCTTGTTTTACTGCCGCTTCATCAGCTAGTAAGGCTTGTTCAATTTTCTCAATGAGGCCTTTCAGATCTTGTTCCGATGTAGCCTTTTCAAAATGACTGTCAGCCAATTCATCTTTTAACTGCTGCAATATTTGCTGTAACTCGAGTTTTTCCATTTCAATTCCTTTCATTTTCAGCCACTAAGAAAAAATTATAAACAATTCGTTACATTATCTGCAACATTTTTTTGAAACATTTTAGACTTATCAGCCTCTATATTATTAGGCGCAAAGTCGGGTTCCCCCGCTCGACTATTTACTCCCCGGTTCCTTCGTTGGAATCGGGTTTTTTTTCAAACTGACTATCTAGAAAATTTCGAAGATTAGATACACCATCACCCTTAAGGGCTGAAAAGGTTGAAATGGTTAATTGATCTGATTTATTCATGCTGTCCCTTAACAACTTTTCAACCTTACGCTTAACATCCACTCTAGCCCCCTGCTTAATCTTGTCGGATTTACTTAGCAGAATTAAAACCTGTAAATCAGCTTCAAGTGCCCAGTTAATCATCGACAAATCCATATCCTTACAGGGATGCCGAATATCCATCAACACAACCAATCCTTTTAAACAGTCTCGGGTTTGCAAATATAAGCCAAGGGTTTTTTGCCAGTGCTCCTTCACAGATTTGGCGACTTTTGCATATCCATATCCAGGCAGATCCACTAGTCGATTGCCATTTTCAATATCAAATAAGTTGATTAACTGGGTTCGTCCAGGGGTTTTACTGGTTCTAGCTAGGGATTTTCGATTAGTCAGACGATTTAAAGCACTTGATTTTCCCGCATTAGAACGTCCAGCAAAAGCAACTTCAACACCTACGTCATCAGGTAATTGCTTTAAATTTGCCGCACCAAGCATGTATTTTGCGATTTGATAATTAAAATCCATAAAAACTCCAGTTGATTAACCATACAATTTTGCGCTTCTATACAAAAAAACTGTATAATTCGCCATCTTTTAAATTTAGGATAGACTCTGTCTATCTTACGACAAGATCCAACGACTATCATATTGATACAACATGTTAAAGGAACAACAATGAAACAAACTATTATTTTTACACTACTGCTTTTAGCCTTTACCAACCTCGAGGCTGCAGCTGACGCCGTAGCAGGTAAAAGCAAATCCGCTGTTTGCGCTGCCTGCCACGGAACTGATGGCAACAGTACGACCTCAGTTTGGCCTAGTCTTGCTGGTCAAGGTGAGCATTATCTCGCTAAACAAATGACTGATTTTCGCGATGGTAAACGTAAAGATACCGCCATGTCACCCATGGCAATAGCGTTATCTGATCAAGACATAGCTGATCTTGCTGCTTATTATACAAGCCTTAGTGCTACAACGGGTACTACTAAACAACAATACGTTGAGTTAGGTTCAAAAATCTACACGGGTGGTGTTACTGGTATTCTAGCCTGTGCAGCCTGTCATGGACCAAATGGTGCCGGATTAGCTGCTGCCGGATTTCCTAAAGTTTCAGGTCAACAGATTCAGTACACTATCAAACAGCTTAATAATTTTAAAGATGGTAGTCGAGCTAATGGCAACAACACCATGATGATTGACGTGGCTGCCAAGATGACTGATGAACAAATTGAAGCCGTAGCCAATTACCTAGCAGGCCTTCACTAGTCTCTAGTATTTTATAAACGAGAATATCAATGAAGTCGATTCAGGGAGTCATGGGACTGGTATTAATGTCTATTCTCATGTCTACCCACACAATTGTAGCCCAACAATTACCCGCTACAGATTTATCCGATTCGACTTTCAAACCTTTAGTCGGTAAACATTATATTTCTCTCAAAAATCCCTCAACTGAAAAACTTACAACCACAACTAAAATAAGCTTTTACTTTTGGCCAGCAAGCGCTTCTTGTTATCAGCTTGAATTGGCCTTACAAAAATGGCAACTTGAGCATCCAAGCATTGTTATTGAACGAATACCCCTTGTTAAACGTCCCTCTTGGAGACTCTTAGCCAAGACGTGGTTGGTTGCCAAGCAGTTAAATATTGCTGAGGACTTTCTAAGCCAACTTTACTTAGCAATACACAGTCAGGGCTCTACCATCGAAAACAAGCTGCAACTCGAAGTTTTTCTCAATGACCAGAATATCGACAGCTTAGAATTCATTACCCTTTTAAACTCCCCCTTAATCAATCAACAATTAAAGGATATCGAGATAAACAACCAATTGCTCCCCCTGCAAGGTGTTCCATCGATTATCATTAATGAACAGTGGCTTTCTGATGCCTCTATGATCACAACATCAGCAGGATTTCTGCAACTAATAGACTATTTAATATCAAACACTTCAACTGGCCAATAATACTTACAGCTATTTCTTTAATTTTATAACTGATAAACTATCATTATCATCCAACGACCATCAGACAAAAAAGAAACTCACTTGGATCAAATAAAGCTGCAACAGCATAAAAACCCCACAATTTTGAGATTACTCAGCTACAACATCCAAGTTGGGATCCAGACTCGTCATTTCGCTGATTACATAATCGCCAGTTGGCAGCACCTACTACCCAATCAAAAGCGCCTAGAAAATCTTTATAAAATGAGTCAATTATTAAAGTCCTATGACCTTGTAGCACTTCAAGAAGTAGATGGTGGGAGTGTAAGAAGTAGCTTTATCAATCAAGTTGAATATCTCGCTAACTATGCAGGATTTCCCCATTGGTATCATCAGTGCAACCGAAACCTTGGAAAAATTGCACAGCATAGTAATGGTCTTCTATCAAAAATACCTGTTAACAAAATCATCAATCATAAACTTCCTGGTCTTATCCCGGGACGGGGTGCCATAGAGGCAATTATTGGTAACGGCCAAAATTTAAAAATATTTGTAGCCCACTTAGCCCTTGGTAAAAGAGCCCGTAAATTACAGATACAATATCTAGCCGAAATTATTCAAGATTCACCCCATGTTATCATTATGGGCGATCTCAATTGTAGTAGCGATGAGTTGCTTGAACACTTTGATAAGAACAATGTACAATTAAAAGATACAGCTTCTGAACAATTAGCTACTTTTCCAAGTTGGCAACCAACCCGACAATATGATCACATCCTCATTTCCCCTAGCCTTGAGGTAGTTTCACATTCAGTATTACCGAATTTAATTTCTGATCATTTGCCCGTGGCTCTGGAAGTTTCGCTACCAGCTTCTATACTAAGCACACAGGCTAGGAAAAATAATGTTCACCCCATGAGGATAAGTAATGAATCTTAGAAGCATTGCTGTGAACAGGGCAGGAAGGCAAGTAATTAAATGACAATAAATGTAGATGTTACTATTCAGAAAAATGGAACTTTGGTATGACAAATAAAAAAGACTCTTCTTTTCTCGGCAGCCTCTTGGGACGCAAAAAACAACAAGAACCTGAAACAAAATCAGCAAACAATGAATTATTCGCCTGTCTTCATAGTTTATCAACCATTGGAGAAGGTCGTGATAAGAAGGTTGATCGTGAAATTCAAACGTTTAAAAAAATGGTTAAGATCGGCACATCAGCTTCTGATATTCAGAACCAAGTTACTGCCATAACCAAGGCACTTACTAACTCAATCTCTGAAGATAGGAGTCTTTTACTCGTTGAACAATTTAAAAACATGCCCGCCGTGATTCTGCTCGATGAGTTTATCGCTCAACCAATTTCCAATGAAATTAAAATACGTTTAGTTAACTATAAAAGGTCTCTCTTAAAAGATACTCTAGCTACTGACACAATTAGTGATTTAATTGACCTCATCGAACCCCTAGACCAACAATCTAAAACTGAATCAACATCACTCAATGATAAGATCTTTGACCCCAAAGTCGATGCCACAAAACTTAATGAAATTGCAAAGCCTCTACTTGACTTATTTTCTCAAATTGAATTGACACCAACCCAGACTGAAGAACTGCAGAGTATGAAAAACAGATCTCAATCCATGAGTGAGTTAGAAGAGCTATGCACTTTCATTGATGATGTTTGTCACTTAATACTCAGCTTCATAGCCACATCTGCAGGGCGTTTTGAGTCTTTTTTAACACAACTTAAGCAAAGGCTCGATACCGTCAATACTTGCATCACTCAAAATAACGACACTAATCAGGCAATTGCTCAGTGTAGTAAAACCTTTAGTCACTGCGTTAGCACGCAAATTGGTAACATTCAGGAGTCTCTTTCAAGTCCATCAGGTTTATCAAGTTTAGAAAAAGTTGTTACTTCGAGCCTTGAAAACATTGTTGATGGTATCGGTCGCTTTGATACTGAAAGAAAAGCTCTTGAAGATGAGTCTACAAATCGAATTCAAGCTCTTCAAGAAGAACTACAAAAAACTCAAACCGAAACCGAGCTTTTAAAAGAAAATTTACAACAACAACAAGATAGAGCCTTAACAGATCCGCTCACTAAATTACCCAACAGACACGCCTATAATGAGCGATTACATCTAGAGTATAATCGATGGCGACGTTATCAAAAACCACTTAGTCTTGTTATGGGAGATATCGACTTTTTTAAAAAAATTAACGATACCCATGGACACCTAGCGGGTGATACTGCCTTGCGAGAAACTGCTCAAATTTTATTACAAGGTATTCGCTCCACTGATTTTGTGGCACGTTTTGGTGGTGAAGAATTTGTTATGTTATTACCTGAAACTAAAATTAAAGATGCAACTAAGGCAATCAATCAAATTCGAAAAAATGTCCAAGCTCACACCGTCAAAGAAGGGTCAGCATCCATAACCTTAACCATTTCTTTTGGCGTTGCAACTTTTGAAAAGGGTGATACGTTTAGCAGTGTTTTAGCAAGAGCTGACAAGGCTTTATACCGTGCTAAGGACAAGGGTCGCAACCAAGTCTGTGTTCAAATGAAACAAGATAATTAATAGCCTCTTAAAAGCACAGCTTCTTGATGACTATTATCAGCAGCTGGTTAATCATGCCTCTGCGGATAATCCTCAGCCTTTTTTTCTTCAGCTAACTCAATATAAATTTTTACTCTATTATTGTCTCAGTAATGGTCTAAATAACAGTCTCGATAAGGGTCACAATAATCGCCTATATAATCCTCAATCTGAGTCAGATGTTTTTACTCTCTTAAAAGACTTATCATTATCTGAGTATTATGACCCAATTGAAGGTGGCTTTTTTAACTTCCAAGACACCACAGACCAAAAACTTAATCACACCAAGTTATTAGCAGTTAATACACAATTTATTGATTTACTTACAGCGGCCTCAGGCTTATACCTTGACGCTCTTTTCTCTGTTCCTGTCATCAATTCCATTCAATGGATAATCAATCATCTTAAATCTGACGGACACTATTTTTACAATGAGATGCAGTCCGAAAACCCTCTGTCGAATTATTATCTACTCAATCCTAATAAACTAAATGAGGTGCTTGATACAACTAGTTATGACGTTTTTATGTCAGCCTATAATTTATCCACAAAAAATAGTATTACTAGCTTAAAACGCCAGGCAGACAATCATCAAGTATCAATACAAACGGGCTTACATATTAAACAGATACCCCTAGCTCTAGAAAACGCCCATCAACTGCTGTACTCCCATCGAAGTCAAAATCAGTTACCACGAATAGTTAAAACAATTAGCCTTGCAACCAATGCAAATCTTTTCACCACCTTTTATCAAGCTGCAAGATTATTTAATCGTAATGACTTTTCTCTGCTTGCCGATGCAGCGCTCGATGAGATAATGGAATTTAAAAACCCTGACCAAGAACCTACAGTCATTGAAAGTTTTTGTTTGATCCGCGCATTAATAACCAGACTACAGTATCAGTGGTGTGATGTTAGCTTTGACTGGCTTTTTCAATTCGCCTTAAAGCTTATCCATAACCTGCCCAATTATTCTGAACTCTTACCAAGCAATCAATCAGTAGGTTGTTCCAATGAGACTATTATTAATGATTTACATAACCTTTACTTTCTTTCTTCAGAAGCTATTTTTCTCAAAACAGCTACACAACTCATTAATGATTTGATTAATCAGACTTGCCAATCATCAAACAACAAACACCAGCGACTACTCATCATGGCAGTCACTAGTTTTAAGCCAAATTTCATTCTAATTAGAGGTGAAAATTTTCAGGTTACTGATTGGCTTCAAAAATTATCAACGGAATTTAAACCGAACCAGTTTGTTTACGGCATTGGCAACAACTATAACGGACCAGACCACCATAAGCTCCCCTCTCACACACAACCAAAAGCTTGTGTCTATAAACTTAGTGGTAGCTGTGAGGAATTTATTTCTATTGACCGATTGCTTAATCATCTTGCATAAAAAAGACATCTAAGTCGATGCCTTTTAAAATGTCTAATTTAAAGATGACAATCAGTAGGTTTTTACATGGCCTTTTGAAGCTTCTTAATTGCATTGTTTTCTAGTTGACGAATCCGTTCAGCCGAAATGCCATACTGAGCAGCTAATTCGTGCAAAGTTGCTTTATCTTCAGTCAACCACCTTTGTTGAAGAATATCCTGGCTTCTTTCATCAAGACCGGACAAGGCAATTTGTAATTTGCGACTCTGGATATCCTGCCAATTATCTGCTTCAGCCTGTTCAGCGGGATCAACACTGCTGGATTCAAGAAACATCGAAGGTGAGTAGGTATCATCACTTCCAACGGGCGCATCAAAAGTCATGTCTTTCGCGTGTAAGCGAGTTTCCATACGTAGTACTTCCGCAGGGTCGACTCCTAAATCTTTCGCTACAGCTTGAACTTCCTCATTACTGAACCAACCTAAGCGCTTTTTATTTTTACGGAGGTTAAAAAATAACTTCCTTTGGGCCTTAGTTGTTGCAACTTTCACAATACGCCAGTTACGTAACACGTATTCGTGGATTTCAGCTTTAATCCAATGTACTGCAAAAGTAACTAATCGAACACCGACTTCAGGATCAAAGCGTTTCACCGCCTTCATTAAGCCTACATTTCCTTCTTGGATTAGATCAGCTTGGGGCAGACCATAACCACTATATCCACGGGCAACGTGAACAACGAAACGTAAGTTTGACAGGATCAACTGACGAACAGCATCAATATCTTCGTGATTAGAATAGCGACGGGCCAGTTCTCTTTCTTCTTCTGCTGAAAGGACTGGTATTTCATTTATTTGTTGTGCGTAAGCGTCAATGCTTCCCTGAGGGACAGCCAGCGCCATTGCGTTGGAAATTACACTCATTTTATTATCTCTCTATCATGCCTTCACGTTGGCTCTGCCATCAGACACCATCAAAGGCACATAATGTGGATAAGTTAATATTAGCATTATTTTATATAGAGTGCTACTTTTAGCCTTATCCAATATGAAGTGAGTCCGAAAATTATCTCTATCTAGTTCATGATCTCTACTTGGACAACTATCGTGAATATTGAAAGCTCACCAGTAGTCTAGTCTAACGCTCAGACAAGGCTAGTTTGGCGCCCAACATTGCGAAACTTACTGCGAAGGAACGCTGTATATACTTAATCATTGTTGGTGAATTGACCACGTAACCACGGACACTATTTGCAAGTAAACCATAGAGAAAAAAAACCATCAAAGTCATACCCATAAAGACTCCCCCTAGCACTAACATGTTAATGTGAGGAGCTGTGGCTTGTGCAGGTATGAACTGGGGAAGAAAAGCCAAGAAAAAAAGTGTTAATTTTGGGTTTAAAATATTTATTAGAAATCCTTTTAAGCTTATCACGAAGACATCTACGGTCTGTCCCTCATCTTTCAACTCTAATCCGCCCGCTTCTCTCCACATTGACCAGGCCAAAAACATTAAATAGGCAACACCAGCATATTTAATGACTTGAAAAGCAATGGCGCTCGTATGAATAACTAAGGCTAAGCTAAAAATGCATGCAATCAAAGACGGAATAATTCCAGCAGTGCATCCTAGGGCAGCGAACATGCTGGCTCTTGAGCCCTGAAATAACCCCGTTGATATTGTATAAATAACACCCGTTCCCGGTATTAAARCTACAATTAAAGATGTGATCAAAAACTCTGTACTAATCATTAATCTCTCCTAGTGTAGACATTACAACTACTTAAACTACCTACGGATATACCCATCATCAATCAAGATGCAGGATTTAACACCTGAAAATTATCATTAATTCTGCTTCCTAAAGTATCCCCTATCTCAGGGAGAGTTTGATTGA
>NVWF01000010.1 GCA_002746155.1 Gammaproteobacteria bacterium
AAGCCTGATTGTATCCCTATTAATTGAAATCCTAGGCTAGTAAACACACCTGTGCCAATCATATTTGCAATGATCACAGCAAGTGCTGTTGAAGGCTTAAATTTGAGCGACTAGTCATTTTATACCCATCATCATTCAAGATGCATGTTTCAGCTAGTCTATAAGCTATCATATTCGAGGCTTGAAAGTGCAGTATTAGTCATTTACTGCAAGTCGTGCCTTGTCCAAACTTCCTAGCTGAACACTGAAACATGCATCTTGAATGATGATGGGTATATACCCTTAGACATAAATATGCCGTTTGCCATTAGGACCTTTCTTGAATCGTTTATATTCCCATTGATATTGAGCAGGTGCCAAGGCAACTAGTTGTTCAACGGTTTTATTTAAGCCTGAAACTGATACTTGAATGTCTTTAGAATAGACTCGCTGATCAACTTCCTGAAAGAGGATATTAAAGCCACCTTGAGGTAGTCTTTTTGCAAAACAGGCAACGGCCACTGAGTCAGTTCGATGGAGAAGTTTTGTAATAAGTGTCATGGTGGCGACCTTATGGGAAAAAAAGTCTGCAAACTCACAGCCATTATCATCCTCGGGAACCTGATCAGGTAATATCCCAACCACTCCGGCTGACTTAAGTGTTTTTAATAACATCACAACACCCTTTTTATTGGTTGGAGCAAGTTTACCTCCGGTTGAATTACGACCCTTTTCCATTATTTTAAATAAGCCAGGATTTTTAGGAGGCTTGTAGAGATTAGTGATTTGAAATGTTTGCCCCAAATAATGGGCTAGATATTCCCAATTACCGAGGTGTGGAGCGATGATGATCACTCCCTGATTATTTTCAATGGCCTGTTCTACCAGTTCATGGCCAATAACCTTATGAATGCAGCCTAAGTTGACTTCAGCAGATTTTAACCAGGCCATTGGCATCTCTAGGCCTGTGCGAGCACTCTCTAGAACAGATTGTTTGATCAATTTCTTGCGCTCAGTCTGAGTTAGATCAGGAAAACATAAGTTAATGTTAACGGTGGTATTTTTTCTTACATCACTATTGCTGTACCAGAGCAGTGTTGCTAGAAAGCGAGCCAATAAGCGAGAAACAGAAAAGGGTAGGGCGCCGAGGAATCGGGTCAAGACTATTTCTAAATGCATTTTATGTGTTTTATTCATGGTTAACTGTTCTGCTTTACTTGAAACCTTACATTCGCACGCCACCACCAACTATGATGGTTTGGCCACTGATATAATTTGATTCCGGTGTACAAAATAAGTAAACACCATTCGCTGCTTCCTCTGCAGTTCCTGCGCGACCCAGTGGTATCATACGAGTGAATCCTGCATGCAGATCCTTAGGTATGCCGATATCCACCTCATTGCCATCAACGGTGATAGTTTTCTTTTCATCCGTAGCTTCGGTCAAGCGAGTTTCGATAAAACCGAAGGCTACACAGTTAACATTGATTTTATAACGTCCTAATTCTTTGGACAAGGTTTTGGTCATGCCTCCAAGGGCTGACTTCATGGAGGAATAATTAACTTGACCAATATTGCCATACTCACCCGAGATTGATGAGATGTTGACGATTTTCCTATAGTTATTCACACCCATTTTTGCTTCTTCCTTAGCAAGGGGTACTACGGCTTGTGTAAAGGCTCGATTGAGGCAAAAAGGCGCCTTAAGGTGGATGTCATACATGGCGTCAAATTGCTCATCTGATGCCTTGTGAATCATGGAGTCCCAAGTATAGCCCGCGTTATTAACGAGGATGTCAGGAGTACCATAAATAGATATTGCTGCTTTAATAAAGTTTTCAGCAAAATCGGGTTCAGTGACACTTCCCACATAAGCATAAGCTTCACCACCGGCTTGTGTGATACTAGCGACCACTTCATCTGCGGGTTTCTGATCAAGATCATTGACCATCACCTTGGCACCCTCTTGTGCAAATTTTATCGCTAAGGCTCTACCGATACCGCGACCGGAACCGGTGATTAGAGCGACTTTATTTTTTAGGTTTTCATTGTTAAAACTTGAGGACATAATTTTATCTCATTTTAATCGTGATCTAGTTGAGCTACATCTGATTTATTGGAGGACTTAGTCGAGGATTTAGACAAGGCAGTGATACCAGAGCCCACTACTACTACAATAGCACCAATAATGCTTAAGGTATTAATAGATTCGGCAGGCATAAAATCAGGAAATATTTGTTGTTGTAAATATCCAATGCCCAGAGTGAGTACCGGTACCACTGCAACAACTGCACTGACCCGTGATGTGTCCCAATGATACATTGCCTGAGTGAAACAGCCATAGGCAACGGCTGTATTCATCGCTCCGAAGGCCAACATCCATAATTGTAAAGTATTTAACTGCATAATTTTTGAAGGCGTAGCCAATGGTAAAAATACTAGAGCACCTGCTGTTACAATTATAAAGATTAATTCTAAGGCCTGAAAATCCCTCAATAATCTTTTTTGAGCTAAACCATAAATTGCCCAAGTAACACTGGCGAAAATCACATAATAAATGCCAAGATTGAAGCTGGATAATTCAGAAATCAGACTGACTAGTCGTTGGTTAAAAAACAATAATAAACCAACAATAAAAATGCCAACGCCTAGGCCTTGTTTTAAGCTAAATGACTCATGAAAGAACACTACACTTCCCAATAGTAGTAACATTGGCGCTATTTGTATGACCACTTGAGCTGTGGCAGGTGTTGTCATCTCTAAGCCTTTTAGCCAACTATAATAATTTGCGCAGAGAAATAAAATAGCAACACTTAGAAATAAGAGGAGTGATTTCGTGATTTTGATTTTACTGGGCTTATGACCCGTAAGCAGAAGGTAGATAAAAATCATTAAGCCTCCACCACTTAGCCGGTAAAAGGTTATGGTGACTGGATCAAGTGTGCCAAGAAGCGGTATTATTGATATGGGTAGGAAGCTCCACATCATGGCCGTAGTCAGGCTTAAAATAATCCCTAGCTTCCAATTTCCTGTCGTCATGCTTTTAATCCACTAATAACTTTGGCGCTACTATATACCTTTTGAGTATATACTCAAACTTATAGGAAAATAAGACTTGTGTTGTCGTTAAATTGCTAAGGATTAGGCTTGGGTTTAGAGAGGGTCATTCGGGGAAAGGCTGTACAAAATCAGGGCGCTTCCGTCGGATTTGAAGCCGACGGGAAAAATCGAATTACTTCATGCGCGCCTTGAATTTTGGATTAGTTTTACAAATAACATACAATTTCCCACGACGCTTAACAATTTGACAATCAGCGTGACGCTTCTTTGCAGATTTCAGTGATGATAGTATTTTCATGGCTGTTATCCAATTTCAGGGTTAAAAGTAATCTGGCAATCCAGATCCGGGGCCTATCCCGTTCAAGCGCGCGATAATAACCTAGCTAGAGCTTATGATCAATGATTTATCCAATAGTTTTTATTATTTATTCATTTTAAATGAAATTACTCTGGCATCTATTCATAAAACTGATTAAAATGTCGCCTTTTTTAAAGCCGTCTCATCTGAAAGAGTACATATATAATGCATATTTCAATTAAACTATTTTTAATCATCGTGAGCTTTTTAGTATCTCTCAATCTAACCGCTTATGAGGAAAACACCGAAGAAAAAGAACCCGTACCAGCACTAAAAGGTGATGTACAATTTGGATATCTAATGAGTTCGGGCAATACGGATAGCACTACCTTAAATGGTAAGTTTAATATTCTTTATAACTTGGATGAATGGCTACATAAATTCAGCTTGGAAGCTTATTCAACTTCAGATAGTGATATAACTACTGGAGAGCGCTATAAAGCTGCATACCAGTTAGATAGAAAGTTGGATGAATCTCGCTATCTTTTTGGAAGTGCTAGTTATGAAGAGGACCGATTTAGTGGTTATGAGAACATTTCAACTATAGCTGCAGGTTACGGTCATGAGTTTTATAATGTGGATAAGACTACTTTAGATGCTGAAATAGGTATAGGTTATCGAAACAGTAGGCTAGTACCTGAAAGTGTTGTAATAGGTGAAAGCGCTGAAATTAATGAGGCTCTAATAAGACTCGCAGTTGATTATCACTGGCACCTTGGTGAAAATAGAAGTGTCACCTCTAAATTAAAAATTGATGCTGGTGAAGAATCGGTAATATCTTATTTTGATGTAAGCTTTATTACTATGATTGCTGGTGATTTATCTTTTAAAGCGAGTTTTGAAGCAAGGCATAATTCAGATGTTCCAGTGGATACTGAAAATCTAGATACCATAACAAGTATCAACTTATTATATGCTTTCTAACTGAGTAGCTAATTTTCATTTAACTGATAACTGATTGAAAATTTTACGGGCCTCGATTGCTGGCTCGTAATTACTATCTGCAGTTACCCAGCCCTTAAGTGCTTTATCGAGATAGGGTTTAGCCTGTTCAGGGTTTTCCAGACTTAATGCAATTTTGGCCATGCCAAGATTAGCCAAGGGGTGAGAAGGGAACTCCCTAAGTATTTTTTCAAAATTTTCCTTTGCAGTGTTCACTTGCCCATTTTTATACAGAGAGTCAGCTAAAATATACAGCATATCAATATCGCCGTTAGGATTCATTTTCAAGTAGGCTGTCATATTGTCAGCCGCTGATTTATAGTCATTTCTTTTGTAATAAACAACACCTTTTAACATTGAAATGTTGTCATCCAAAGCCTTGCCTACAAAGCTAAGAAGCAACTCAGATACTTGGTTTAATAGTTCTAGAGAGTTCTCTGTTTTACCAACTTGGGCATCAAACATAGACTGAGCAATATGAATGTTAGATTGGTATAGCTTTTCTTCGCTAGCCTTCATTAATAACTTAGTATCATCAATCATCTGTTGGCCTTCTTTCACCGCACCAACTGCAGCGAAACGCCAACTAAATTGTACCCGTAATAAGAGGTAAGTTGTTTCAGGTAGAAATATCTTTAAGGCTTCAAAGCTATTTCGATAAGCGATTAGGGCCTCTTTCCTTTGACCTGTTAACCAAAAGAGTTGAGCAATTTCAAGCCAAGTTTGATACTCATCCTCTGGCAATTTACTGGTTTTAAAGTAGCTTTTGAACTGCTCTACTGACAGGTCGAAACTACCCATTCTTAATAATAAGTCAGCTAATCTTCTATCGGCAGTTAAATCATTTGATAAGAGTAATTTAGCCTGCTGGTATTGATTTTTTGATTCTTCAAACTTGCCTAAGGATCTATAACTGTCGCCTATGAGTAGGTGAACTCTAGCATTGGTAGGATTTTTAGAAATAAAAGTTTGATATTCAACAAGTGCGGATTCAATATCTCCTAGAGAGGTATAAATTTGGCCAATGGTGAGATGACGCTGGGTGCCAAAGGGTTCTAACTCAATAATTTTTTGCAGGGATTCAATGGCCAGATAGCGTTCATCAAAGTTGCTATGTAATATATATTTCGTCTGCCAAGCATCGGCATCGTCAGGGTAGAGATCAATCCACTGGTTGACAATGTTTCGGGCAAGATCAGGGGTTGCTCTAAACAGCGCCTCAAAGGCAGCCAATGAAAATTTATTACTATCAGTTAATCGATAATTATGCTTTTTAGCAAGTTGTAACATGTCTAAGCCTTCAACAGTTCTTCCTTGCTGTAATAAGACAATGGCATATTGTGATGAGGCTGCAGCAAAGCTTTCATCAATCTTAATAGCCTTCTGAAGCTCAGCTTCAGCTGCAACAAAATCATCTTTAAAAGCCCTGTCATGTTGACTCTTGGTAAAGGCTATAAAGGCTTCCATTGAGCTAGTTAGTTGCTCAGTAATGGGTAAGTCTTTAGTATGGTTAATGTGTCCACCTGAAAAACCTAAAGCAGATCTGATTTGTACACTCATGTCATCAATAGCATCAAAAACATTTTCATGATCAGTTGTTATAATCTGCTTAATCAAATTACCATCTGCAACATTATAAAGATTGCTTTGCAGAATAACTCGCTTACCCTTGACACTGAGGTCTCCTGTAATGAGAAATTCTATTCGATTATCTTTGGCAATCTTAAGCAATAAAGCCATGGGTACTGTTAGGCCACGAAAATTTGATTGCTTTATTTCATAGGCGGTGTCAGTGGGGGAAAAAGTATTTAAATAGGGATCCTGTTCAAGGTCATATTTTAATGCAACAGGAATACCTAGGGCTAAATATTTATCTGCATTTTCATCATTAAGGGTGAAGTAACCAATACTTAGGCGCTTTCTAAATTCATCTTTTGGTCTTTCTAGTTCAATCATTGAGCCATCAGGTCCAATGCCAAAAACTTTTTCAGCACTGCTTCCCAAATCTTTAGACGAAAACTGCGATAGAATTATAACTAATGTAATTAAGACGTTAGTAGGAATGCCCACTTTTTCAACTGAGCTCCAACCTTGAGCGCCTGGTGCTCCATGACGATATGCCAGAATTAAAATTGAGGGAAAAAGTAATACAATGCTTAACAGAGAAACGTCTTGCCAATGAGGTGAAATGTTATAACGGGATATTAAAGAATCAAAAAACTCTAGAAAGGTCCAGGAGCCTGCTAAATAAAAACCTATGGCTTGGGGGACCCTTCGATAGAGTAGCTTGCTCATAAACCCAAGAGACGCTTCATCAACAACGGGATAAGTCACTTTAGTAGAGTTTGTTGATGGAGGATTGGAAGAGGTTTGCCTTTGATCTTCAGTCATATTTAGGTTTGCTTTACTTCAATAATTACTAGTGCTTATTAATATAGTATTTCACACTTTGGGCTAGTGCAAGTAACTCATCAGTATACTTTCATGTGCTTTGTAACAGATTTTGTCGAGGACTTAGCTGTGCATCTCTTGTATTCGAACCTTCCAGATGGCAGGACCTGTTTTATGAACAGATTCCCCTCGGCTATCTACGGCCACTGTGACAGGCATGTCTTTCACTACAAACTCGTAAATAGCTTCCATCCCAAGTTCTTCAAAGGCTACAACTCGCGCTTTTTTAATGGCTTTTGATACAAGGTATGCCGCTCCACCCACAGCCATCAGATAAACAGCCTTGTGCTTAGCGATACTGGCACAGGTTTCACTACCTCTCTCTGCTTTACCTATCATGCCCATTAAGCCAGTCTTTTCTAACATCATATCGGTAAATTTATCCATTCGCGTTGCCGTCGTGGGGCCTGCAGGACCAACCACTTCATCACCAACAGCATCAACTGGACCTACGTAGTAAATAAACTTGCCTGTGAAATCAACGCCATTTGGCATGGGTTCACCCTTTTCTATTAAGGCTGCAAGGCGTTTATGGGCAGCATCTCTACCTGTTAAAATGGTTCCCGACAAGAGCACTGTTTCGCCGGGTTGCCAAGCAGTCATGTCTTCTTTTTGTAATGTGTCTAAGTTTACCCGACGTACATTGTCACCAACTTCCCAGCTAATTTCAGGCCAGTCATCTAAAGATGGCGTTTGAATATCAGCTGGACCTGATCCATCAAGAGAGAAGTGTAGATGTCTGGTTGCTGCACAGTTAGGTATCATGGCAACAGGTTTTGAAGCTGCATGGGTTGGATAGTCCATGATTTTAATATCAAGTACTGTGGTTAAACCCCCTAAGCCTTGAGCGCCAATTCCAAGTTGGTTGACCTTCTCAAATAGTTCAAGGCGCAATTCTTCAATCTTGTTATCTGCACCTTTTTCTTGTAATTGATGGATATCAACGGGATCCATTAAAGATTCTTTGGCTAGTAGCATGGCCTTTTCAGCCGTGCCGCCTATACCTAAACCAAGCATCCCAGGCGGACACCAGCCAGCGCCCATTTTAGGAACGGTATCTAGTACCCAATCTACAATAGAATCGCTGGGGTTTAACATGGCAAATTTAGCTTTGTTTTCAGAACCACCGCCTTTTGCTGCCACTGTTATGTCGACTTTGCTTCCCCTAACAAGGCTGATATGAATAACTGCTGGAGTATTGTCGGTTGTGTTTGTTCTTTGACCAGCTGGATCAGCAACAATAGAAGCTCGAAGAGGATTATCACGATGATTATAGGCCCGTCGAACGCCTTCATTAATCATTTCATCTAAGGTCATATCTCCCTCAAAGCAGACACCCATACCCAATTTTACAAATACCGTCACGATTCCTGTGTCTTGACAGATGGGTCGATGACCCGTTGCAGACATTCTGGAATTGATTAAGATTTGAGCGATGGCATCCTTAGCCCCTTTATTTTGTTCTTTTTCATAAGCTTCGGTCATGGCATCAACAAAATCTTTCGGGTGATAGTAGGAAATATATTGCAAGGCGTCAGTTACACTATCGATGACATCGTTTTGTTTTATGCTAGTCATAAAATTATCCACATTTAAGCTTTCTATACCCGTTCCATCGCAAGATGCATCTTGAGGTGGAACGGGTATAAAGATAAGAGGGTTCTTACTCTAATAGTGTTTAACGCCAAGCTCAAGAGACTTTGTGATAGAAATGTGATTATTTCGTGATCTTTTCTTGAAACTTAGACTTCATACTACTTACCGTTAATTAATCTAAAGGAGAATAAAATGAAACTAAATCTAAAACTACTAACTTCGTCCATAGCGATACTCACATCCTCCATGGCGATTCAAGCTCAGGATATTAGCATTACAATTGATAATTTAACTCAGGGCATAATTTTCACACCATTTTTAGTGGCCGCCCATGGTGAAAGTGACCATTTATTTGAAGTAGGGACCACAGCCTCTAGTGAATTACAAATGATGGCTGAAGGGGGCGATATCTCAGGATTAGTTACTAATATGGAAGCAATTAATGCAACCTTGATTAGTAATCCTGCGGAAGGTCTATTAATGGCTGGTGCTTCTACTACAGGTGCAATGGATACAGGATCTAACGGTTATCTATCACTAGTCTCTATGTTATTGCCTACTAATGATGGATTTGTAGGTCTAGATGGTTGGGAAATTCCAACAGAGGCTGGTACCTATGTAGTTACTCTAAATGCTTATGATGCAGGTACTGAAGCGAATGATGAGATCATCAATGGTGGCGGTGCACCAGGTACACCAGGGATCCCAGCAGCACCAGCTGGAAATGCCGGCGCTAATGCAACGGGGGTTACAACCACTGAAAGCAATAACATGATCCATATACACCGTGGCAATGTTGGGGATGATGATTTAACGGCTGGTATAAGCGATGTAGACAATCGTATACATCGATGGTTGAATCCTGTTGTTAGACTAACCATTGTAGTTAACTAAGGGGAGCACTATGAAAAACATTAAAATATTAAGGCTTCTACCCAGCATTTTCTTGGCTAGTAGTCTGTTAGTTCTTTCAGGTTGCGATAGTAATAATTACAGTACGGACTCACCACCTCCACCGCCTCCCGTGATAACTACCACAGACTTTAGTTATGAGGTGCTGGTTACAAATTTAACATCGAGCCAGCCCTTCTCACCAGTAACTCTGGTAAGTCATGGCGATATGCCGTTATGGACTATTGGTAGTAGTGCCTCAGCAGGCTTGGAGTTAATTGCTGAATCTGGTGATAACAGTGAAATCTTAGATGATGAGCAAATTCTTGATGGCGTCACGGCAGGTGGAATTCTTCTTCCGGGGATGACTGAAATATTAACCATTACTACAACTGCAGAAGACGCTCCTTTTTTATCAGTACTAACCATGCTAGTCAATACTAATGATGCATTTAGTGGTAAGTCTGTGATTGATGTCAGTGGACTGGTTATTGGTGATACAATGATGATGACTGCCGTTAGTTATGACTCAGGAACTGAAGCTAATAGTGAAGCTGCTGGTACCATGCCAGGGCCTGCTGATGGCGGAGAAGGTTTCAATTCAGCGAGGGATGATGTAGGTTTTGTCTCTATGCATCCAGGTGTTGTTTCAATGGATGATGGCCTAAGGACTTCAGTTTTAAGTGCGGAACATAAGTTTGATAATCCCGTGATGAAAATTACCATAACAAGGTTGCAATAAAAGTTACTATAAAATATGACAGATTCTATTTTAATTGTTGAAGATGATTTAGATATAGCAGATCTTATCCGAGTTAATCTGCAAGATATGCTTCTAAGTACAGACCACTGTGTTGATGGCAAGTCGGCATTAAAAACCGCACTTGAGGGAAATTATTCATTAATTATTCTCGATTTAACCTTGCCTGAAATGAGTGGTCTGGATATTTGCAGAATCGTTCGAGAGAAGAAACCCCAACAGGCTATTCTAATGCTCACATCCAAGTCTTCAGAGGCTGATAGGGTGGTAGGATTAGAACTGGGTGCCGATGACTATATGACTAAGCCATTCAGTATTCGTGAGTTGCAGGCAAGGGTGAAAAGTCAATTGAGACGCTTTCATTTATTTGATAAGCAAAGTAACTCCAGTAACGAGTCATCAACCAAAATCACCTTGGGCAAATTAGAAATAGATGAGGCAGCTAGAAAAGTAATTTGGTGTGATAAATCTCTTGCCCTAACGTCAACCGAGTTTGATTTATTGTGGCATTTTGCTAATCACCCAGGACAAGTTTTTTCACGTTCTCAACTGCTTGATTCAGTATGGGGTTATCAACATAGTGGGTATGAACATACTGTCAACTCTCACATAAATCGATTACGAAATAAGCTAGAAGTAGATGCAGCTGACCCACAAATTGTGCAAACTGTTTGGGGTGTTGGTTATAAACTAGAAGCCGAGGAATGCCAGTAAATGAATTTATCTCTTTATCAACGCTTAGCCTTAACAACTTCCATTGTCTTTATCGCCATGGTATCAGTAATTTTTTGGTGGATGCAAAATTTAGAAATCAATTCTCGGTTTAAAGCTGAGCAAGAATTACATCAAGACTTAGCAAGTCATCTTGTGGCTGATAATCCATTACTTCAGGAAGGTGCAATTGATAAGATTGCATTAGAAAATTTATTTCATTCTATGATGATCCTTGGACCTTCCTTTGAATTCTATGTTCTAGATGCTTTAGGTAAGGTAAAAACCTATTCGGCTAAACCTGGTCTAGTGCTTCGGCAGGAAGTTAATCTTGAACCTATTAAACAAATGGTAAATGAAAATTTTCATTATCCGCTATATGGTGATGATCCTCGTAATCTTGATGGGGAAAAAATATTTTCAGTAGCACCCCTGATTAAAAATAATCAATTACAAGGATATCTCTATGTGATCATAGGGGGGCAGATATATGATTCGGTTTTTGAGCGAATATCAACTAATCAGAATCTTCAATTAAGCTTAATTGTAGCCGGCGCCACTTTATTGTTTCTTTTGGCAAGCTTGTTAATTACCTTTAAAATTTTTGTTAGTCCATTACGCAGACTTACCAATGAAGTTAATGTTATCAGAGAAAAAGGGTTTGAAAAAAAATTAGTCGAACTCACTCACTCAGAATTTTATGCGGGGGAAGTTAAGGATTTGGGCTTAGCCTTTAATGAAATGATTGATCAAATCAATCATCAGATGGGACAACTACAGGATGTAGATAGTCAGAGAAGAGAACTTTTATCCCATATATCTCACGATTTAAGAACACCCTTAGCATCACTTCAAGGTTATTTAGAAACGATTGAATTAAAGGGTAGTGTTCTGAGTGAAGAGCAGCAAAAAGCTTTTCTTAAAAGGTCGCTTAAAAATGCTCAGCTTTTAAAACAATTGGTTGACCAAATTTTTGAATTAGCCCATCTCGAAAGTGGTCAGGTAGCCATTCAACTAGAACAGTTTTCACTAGCCGAATTGCTTTATGATCTGCGAGATAAATTCAGCGTCATGGCTAAGACTAAAAACATCTCTATTGAAATTGACTGTCCTGAATCATCCCTCTTGATCAAAACAGATATCGGAAAGTTGGAACGCATTTTAAGCAATCTTATAGAAAACTCCTTGCGGCATACTAGCAAGGATGGCGTCATTATTCTCGGAGTGAGTGCAGTTGACAATGGACAGGGCTGGATAGTGAGCGTTGAGGACAACGGCGAAGGAATTTCTGAAAGTGATGTTCCCTTTATTTTTGATGCTCACTTTAGAGCTGAAAATGCAACGCCTGGTAAAAATAGAAATATGGGACTCGGCTTGGCCATTACTCGCAAGTTATTACAGGTTCTTGGCTCAGAAATTAGAGTAAAAAGCTCTTTAGGAGTAGGTACTCGATTTTCATTCTCACTTGAGTGAATCATCAAAAATAGGAAATCAATCTATATAACTTAGGAAAATCCATGTCACTGGCAAATAATAATTTATTTCAACCCATCGAATTAGGTAACTTAAAACTTCGAAATCGAGTTGTCATGGTGTTGAGATTCATTGTGCCCATGGTTACCTGATTGATCAATTCTTCTGGCAAGATACCAATCAAAGGCAAGATGAATATGGTGGGGATATCGCTGATAGAACGCGTTTTGCAGTGGACATCATTAAGGGTATTCGTGAAAAGTGTGGCTCTGATTTTCCAATCATCCTGAGATTTTCACAGTGGAAACAGCAGGATTATTCAGCTAAACTGGCCAATAACCCAAAAGAGCCAGAAGCATTTTAAAGCCTCTTGTAGCAGCAGGCGTTGATATATTCCATTGTTCCACACGACGATTTTGGGACGTTGAATTTGATGGCTCTACAATGAACCTTGCTGGTTGGACTCAAAAGCTCTTGGGTAAACCTTGTATCACAGTGGGTAGTGTGGGACTTAATAGTTCATTCATCGATGAAGAAAAGCGCGATACGGTTGATGTATCATCTGTTGTCAAGTACTCTTTTAATGAATTATCACATCGATTAAATAAAGGGGAGTTTGAGTTGGTTGCCATTGGACGTGCTTTGTTACAGGATCCTGAATGGGTGTTAAAGGTTCGAGAAGACAGACTTGATGAATTATCTGATTACTCAAAAACATCTCTAATGAGTTTGCTCTAAGTGCTACTCATTATACTAGTAAATTGTTTGGTTGTAGCTCTAGTTGTTATTATCCACTATGAAGCGTTATTACTACTATCTGATATGATACCCAAGCTCACCATTAGTCACCGACTGCGCCTTGTGCTCGGTGTTTTAGGTGCACTACTAGCCCATACCATTGAAGTGTGGGTTTTCGCTATTGTCTACTATTATATGAACGGCGTAGAGAAATGGGGATATTTACATGGCAGCTTTGATAACTCCTTATTAGATTGCGTTTATTATTCATTTACAACTTATACCACCCTTGGATTTGGTGACATTGAACCCATAGGAGCCATACGCTATTTAACCGGAGTTGAAGCCTTGACAGGACTGGTGTTAATTACCTGGTCCGCTTCTTTTTTATTCATCGAAATGCAACGCTACTGGAAGATAAAATGACTAGCTCTACAAAAGTATCAAAACATCAATTTCCAATTAAGTTTGCCTTGCTGTTGTTACTGTTTATTGGTTACTTTTCCTACCTGAGCTATGAATATGATCTGGCTACAGGTGGTATTGCTTCAATGATCACTTGGAGCTTTTTTGTGCTCTGTACTCCTATTGCCGATGCAGGTTTTCTACTCGATTTTCCCATTCGATTAATTACGGGGATTCGCATGATTGTTTCAGAAATTGCTGTTTGGACCTTAGCTATAACAATCAATGTGGTGGCAATATTATATTTTCCTGACTACTACTCAACAACAACCTTAACTAAGTTACTGTACGAAATTCTTACAACACCTTACCCCTATTACGGCGTTATTCTTCTATCGCTAATTGGTACTTTTTTATCCTTAAAATTTGGTGATGAACTAATGGATGTCATTCACCACCATGAACGAGATTTTTTTCATAAGCATAATTTTACATATGAACTGTTATTACTAGTATTTTTTGTTGGTGTTTTAGTTGCTTACTTTGAACTTATCTCTTCCCTCGGGATTGAGGTTGTTAGCTGAACTAAACGAAAAATATCATTTTTCTCCTAAATGAGAGTGAAAGTTAAACATAGCTTAAAATACATTTTGTGCCTAGGCTACTTTTCTAGGATAATAGATAATATTATAATTCATCCTCAGGTAGACTAAAATAGAATGACCATACAATGGTATCCAGGGCATATGCACAAGGCCCAAAAAGAGATAAAGGAAGCCTTGCCTAAAGTCGATATTGTCATAGAGGTGATCGATGCTAGGATCCCCTATAGCAGTACTAATCCTTTAGTCGCTAAATTTCTAACTTCCATGACTAATCCTAAGCCTGTCATAAGAGTCTTGAATAAAAGTGACTTGGCTGATGCTGAAATTACAGAATTGTGGCGAGAAGAATTTGATCGTCAGGATGGCACTAAATCTTTATCTATCAGCAGTAAACATCCCGAGCAAGTAAAGAAAATTGTCCAGTTATGCCATAAATTATTTCCTGGTTATAAAGATCAAAGCAGAACGATTAACGCTATGATTATGGGGATACCTAATGTAGGTAAATCCACCATCATTAACATTTTGTCAGATCGCACGATAACGAAAACGGGTAATGAACCTGCCGTGACAAAAAGACAGCAGAGAATCGATTTGGACTGTGGTATAACCTTGTATGACACACCCGGATTTTTATGGCCTAAAATTGAAAATGACCATAGCAGCTACCGCCTTGCCATTACCGGCGCAATTAAAGACGCGGTTATCGATTATGATGACATAGCCTATTACGCAGCTGAATATATACTTGAGGCTTACCCTGAGCTTTTGCTGCAAAACTTTCAATTAGAGAAACTTCAAACGGATGTTACTTTATTGCTTGAATCTATGGGGCGAAGGAGAGGTTGCCTACAGTCAGGTGGTCGAGTTGATTTAGATCGAATATGCAAAATATTTATCTACGAATTTAGAAATTTTTCTATGGGTAATATCAGCCTTGAAACACCTAAAATGATTGAGCAAGAGCTGATTGAGGTGGAAGAAAAAATTCGCTTAAAGGCTGAGAAAGATCAACTTAGGAAGAAATCTCGCAAGAAACGTAAACGTTAATGTATGATCCTCAAAACTTATTAAAAGTTGCCAATATGAAAATGCCCTTTGGAAAATACGAGGGCCGAAATTTAATTGAGCTACCAGAACCCTATCTAGTTTGGTTTTCATCGAAGGGATTTCCAACAGGGCAGTTAGGTGAGTTACTTCAGTTGACTTACGAAATAAAGGTTAATGGTTTGGAAAGCTTAATTTATCCCTTAAGAAGTAAGCACTAAACGCACGCACAAAAAAAGGCAGGTTATCTGCCTTTTTCGATGTTAATGTGTATTACTCATTAATCTTGTGATATCTCAATGGTTCGAGGTTTTGCCTCATCAGGTATTTCTCTGGTTAGTTCAATTTGTAAAATACCGTCTTCCATTTTTGCACTAACCACCTTAACGTGATCAGCGAGATTGAATTTACGGTTGAAGGAACGATTGGCAATTCCTTTATAAAGGTAAGTTATTTCTTTATTAGGAGCTTCATTAGCAACTTCTTTAGAATGCTCGCCATTAACGGTAAGTAGATCTCCGTGAACCATGATTTTAACATTTTCGAGTTTAAATCCAGCGATTGCCATGGTTATTCTATATTGGTCATCATTGATTTTCTCAATGTTATAAGGGGGGTAGCTAGGTGATTTTTTTTCATTATCAAAAACTCGAGTCATCATATTATCGAGTCTGTCAAAGCCTACGCTGTGACGAAAAAGGGGTGTTAGTGAAAAAGTATTCATTGTATATTCTCCATCTTATTAAGAAGCAATAATTTATTAGGTTCCCATGATTTGTTATTTATCAATTGGGATTCAAGAGGCCTGCCTCGCAGCGCCTACAACTAATATATTGGGATAATATTTCTAAGTTCAAGCGTTACATTAGATCCATTTCAGTATTTTTACCCTCCTTTGTCATTTTAAAAGGGTTTTCATAGCGCAGTCGAATAGCAGGAATAGCGGTAATTTCTATTTCTATTCCAGCAAATTCTAAACTACCCATGTTGATAGATTTTTGAAAATTATCTGCTTTAAATAATGCTTGTAGCAACAACCGTATTAGTCTTTTATCTTTCACCTGGTTGATGATCTCACTACGTCTCGAATCAGTTATATCGTCAATTTTCTCAAAATGAGGAATTAATTTAGGTATGATACTAAGTTCGACCTCAAGATCACGAATTCGAAAACCCGCCTCTTCAATCAAAGGAGCAGACTCGATAAAATCATCAATAACAGTTTTAACCTTATCACTGATAACCCTATTAAACCGAAACTCTGAATTGCTATCCGAATCATCATCTTCAACTTGATCAGTTGAATTCCAATCATCATATTCCTTAGATGAAGGACTGGCCTCTGAATCAAGTAGCTTAATAAAGCCCTTTTTGAGATCATTGAGTGTTTTATCAATTATTTTCTTCGCCAAGCTGTCTCTCCTACTTTTATGTTAAAGCTAACTTGATAATGTATAATCGGCGCCCAGTTAGCAATAGAAAGGTTTAAATAAGATGTCAGAATCTCTGATTTCAGGCACAAAAGAGTTTAATAAGCTTCAAAAAAGACTACGTCGCTATGTGGGACGCGCTATTGAAGATTATCGCATGATTGAAAATGGCGATAAGGTAATGGTGTGTTTATCCGGAGGAAAAGATAGCTATACCATGTTGGATATCCTCATTAATCTTCAAACCCATGCGCCGATAGATTTTGAAATCATTGCTGTTAACCTTGATCAAAAGCAACCAGGATTCCCAGAAGATGTCTTGCCAAAATATCTCAAGTCCATTGGTGTACCTTTCCATATCATAGAGGAAGATACCTATTCTATTGTCACCGAAATAATTCCTGAAGGTAAGACAACCTGCGGTTTGTGTTCTCGTTTAAGACGGGGTGTGTTGTACGGTTTTGCTGAAAAGCATGGGGTTACTAAAATTGCCTTAGGGCATCACAGAGAAGATATCATTGAAACTTTATTTCTGAACATGTTTTTTGGTGGAAAACTAAAAGCCATGCCACCAAAACTCAAAAGCGATAATGGTAAGCATATTGTTATAAGACCTCTTGCCTATTGCCCAGAGGCAGAGATTATAAAATTTGCTGATGTGAGAGCTTATCCTATTATTCCTTGTAATCTCTGTGGTTCTCAGGAAAATCTGCAACGTCAAGCAATTAAACAGCTGTTAAGCGATTGGCAAAAACGTTATCCAGGGCGAATTGAAAACATTTTTGCTAGTATTAAAAATGTTGCACCTTCACATTTGGGTGATAGAAAACTCTATGACTTTATAGACTTTTCTAGTCATCAATCTCAGGCCAAAGAGGTTGAACAAAATTCAGTGGCTAATGAACCTCTGAATATTTTAAACATCTGAGATATTGTACTGCTAATTCAGTGTCGTATTTTTGTTAAATTGTGACGTATTATTATAAGCTGCTTTGCGCTTTCTAAGCCTAGTTAGTGAATACTATCAAGCTTAACTATTACAAGTTTAGCTTCTCAAATAAGCAAGGGATTTTTAGACTATTTTTTTTATTAAATAATAATTATTGATTGATTTTAATTTTTACTTTCTTTTCTTGCAAAAAATTAATCCACAATTTCCTTGACAGGTAAATTTTTTGCACAAAATTGAGTACTTGTTGACTAATAAACTCTCTATATGCTTAATAAATAATGTAAGTCATTGATTAGTAACATATAATGAGTGCTGTACAAAAAGCAACCAATCTAAAGGAAGGAGGCATATTTAGTGGATCTTTACGTTTTCTTTTCAGCTTATCCCCAAAGTTATCCACAGGATATGTGGACAGTTTTGTAAAGCTTGTTGAATTTGAACTATTCTTTTATTGCTTGAGAAACGGTATAGATCTTGCCTTGCTTGAGCTTCTTGTAATTACCAAATATTTCTTTAAAGCCCCGCTTAATGAAATGTCTGATACCACCTATATTAACGACAACAAATCGACCGCCTGGTTTTAAGTGATCATAGGCGTCTTGTATATACAAACTTAGCATTTCATTACCCACTTTAGCGGGTAAATTTGAGACAATTAGAGAAAAGCTTTCATGCTTTGCAACTGCACTGAATCCGTTACTAAGCCGTGACTCGCAATTTTTCATCCCATTCAATTGATAATTTTTCTTTGTATAGTCAACGGCAACAAAGTCTTTGTCTACAAGTAGGGTGACACCCTTATGGGCAACCTTGGCAAGAGCTAGACCTAGAATGCCATATCCACAACCCATATCGAGACAATCATCATCTTCATGTACTTCGATGTGGGATAGCATTAACTCTGAACCTTCATCAATTGCTTTGGGAGAAAATAATCCCCAAGTGGTTTGAAATGTTAAATCTTGCCCCTTAAAACTCGTTGAGATGGATAGATCTTTACGATAGCTTGCTATTGAATCGGCAGTAAAAGTACTCATTTAGAGATACCTGTTTAAGTAATTTATGGATGAGGGTTAATTTTTGAGCTGATTATACTGTATTGGGCTTATAAATAGGTCTATTTATAAGGAGATATTTTTGCTCATCCACCTGCGGTGAATGTTTTTTGTCACATAATTGCGAAACCCCTATGTGATACTTAGCATTAATGATATTGACAGCTTTAAGTTTATGATGGGTATATACACGAAGTGGATTACGCATCGATATTTAACTAGTCATAAACCCTAAGTTACTGGTATTAAAGTTAGCTAGGTTCGGAAATACTTCAAGCAATTCTGATTCATTAATTCCGAACCACCTAGCCATGGTGGCAGCGTACTGTTCAACCGAAGTTGTGGGGATCATCCTTCCGTCACCCACATCATCGGGACCACCAATTGAAAGTTCGGGGACTGTTCCAAAAATATCGCCACCATTTACAGCACCTCCCATAATCATGTGGTTTGATCCCCAACCGTGATCCGTACCATCACCATTACTGGTTAGCGTTCTGCCAAAATCGGAGAGGGTAAAGCTGGTTACTTGATTGGCAACCCCTAGTTCCTCTGTCGCATTGTAAAAGCTATTCATTGCCTGACTTAAGGTTGATAATAAAGTGGGCTGATCAATATTTTGCCTGTTATGAGTGTCGAATCCTCCTAAGGTGACAAAGAATATTTGCCGCTGGAAACCAAGGATATCGCTACTGCCGATCATTTTCGCGACCATCTCTAGTTGTGCAGCTAGCGTATTACCTGGGGGAAATACTGTATTAATCGTTGGTGCTGAAGCTAGAGCAGTGATGAGTAAATCAGCCGTATCTTGAGTATTTCTAATTAAATTAGCATGGGTGCGCTCAAGTAAATGGTTGCTAGAAAGATCTCTTATCCTCTGAAATACCGCCGCTCTATTTTGCTCCCACTCTAGAGCACTGTTGAGACCAAACATTTCTTCAGGACCTGAGGCGTTCATACTGTAAGGGGCAATATTACTGCCCACTTGAAATAAATTGTTGCCCGCTATTGATATGTTCATCGACACTTGAGAGGTGTTCTGAGTCGAAATCAAGTCAGCAACCCGACCGCCCCAACCTGTGTTTCCAGGCCCGCCTGCATAGGCTGTTTTCCACAAGGCTGATTGATCATTATGGGAGAATAGACGTTCAGGTAAAACAGCGGTGCCAGACTGGATAGCAGCTTTAGTGACTGGTTCAATTAAAGTGCCAACATTCGATTGGATAGCTAATTGACCTGATTGAAAAAGACTTTGCATTTCAACCATTGCAGGGTGAAGCCCAAAATCTCCACCACTTGAGGGAGCAATAGCTAGAAGATCTTCTTGGGCAATGGCTAAATTTTGACGACTTACCTGATATACACCATAGTTATCATTATCCCTTGGGACGAGTAAGTTAAAACCGTCATTGCCGCCATGGAGAAAAATACACACTAGTGCCTTATAGTCTGGAAATGAGCTGAAGGAATTTTGAGCCAAAGCTGCTTGAATTTTGCCCAGTCCAGCGATGGAGGAAAATAAATTTGACCCTGCAATTCCAGCGACTCCAGTAGCGCCGGTTAATAAGCTTTGCTTTAGGAACGAACGTCTATTGATAGATTTTTTCATAGTTTGCCCCTATTTTTGAATGGCATATTCGTGAGAAGAAATAATTAAGAAACTTGCTTCCATAACTTTGATTCGCTCAAGGCCAGCTTGAGGATACAAATCTAGATAACCAACAATCTCGGCCTTCATGGCTGGGGTCATCTGGCCTGCGGTAAACTGCATATCAAGTTCATCAACCAAGGCTTGGTGATCATTAGCGAGGGCTAACAAGTCATCTAACTCTAAAATGATATCATCATTTTCTCGAGTACCAGTCCCGTCATAACTGCCTATTGAAAAGTACAGCATGGCATTGTGCATACCTGTCAAATTACTTTCGGAGGCAATCTGAAACTCCGGGGCAACCATACCAGCCTGACTAACTTCGCCTGGCGGTGCATAATCAGGATAAAAGAAGTTAAACACGTGGGGTGCCCGTTGTGGAGATTGACCGTACACAAAATCAGGCCATCCGAAGGGCAAGACACCCGATGCTGTTTCAGCGTTAAATACCCGCCAAAAGTGTGCGTTCCTTATTAAGGGTTCACGCAGTTTACCAAAAGTTTCAGGTAGGTTTTGCGCGCCGTTTAATGCCTCATCATCCGTTAAAATAGCAAAGATAACAGCGCCAAGATTGCCCCTCACGCCAGAACCATTATCATTGAACACACCAGCCACTCGACTCACGTATTCAGGAGATGGATTGCTGGTCACTAGCCGTTGGATTAACTGTGAGCTAATAAATGGACCCACATTCTGATGGTTAAAAATATTGTCTAGTGCCATGGTAAGATCTTCATATGCCGACTGAGCTGCAGGTAATACCAAGCCATTCAATAAAGACTTTTCTCCTGTATCATGGAAGTTCTCCATGGCCTCCATCGGTTCAAGCATGTTGATATCTGGCCTGAAGAAGTCGACTGTTCCAGCAAAATTCCAGCCTGTGAATACATGGGCAAAGGCTTCAATTATTGGTTGGTCATAGGTAGGAATTGCTTTACCTTCACCGTCTTGTATGAATGTTCCATCTTGATTAAGCATCACTAACCCTATGGAAAAAAGCTGCATTACTTCGCGGGCATAATTTTCATCGGGTCGTATGTTTCTTTGGGGATCAGGCCTTCGATTACCCAGCATACTGAGATAGATCCCCATCACAGGATGCAGGGTTACATCTTCTAACAGATCACGGTAATTGCCAAAGGCATTGTTGACTAATAGATCATAAAAGCTTGCCATACCTTGTTGCTGATTAAACAGAAAACCATTTATGTCAGAGGCTACAAAAATTTCACTGAGGGCAAATCCAACTCGCTGTCGGAGTTGGTCATCCCCTTTAACAACATTAAGCCACCAACCACGGACCCTGTGAGGGGTTCTAATATTCTCTTGATCGGGTAATGCCAAAATATAGGGCAATAATAGAGTGGGAGAAAGATTGTACTGCTCGGAGAACCAATCTTCGACATTCGAATTTACTAAAGCATCAATACTTTCACGGGTCGCACCAAAACTTGCTCTATTGAGAAATGCTGAAGCTTGAGCCTCATTAAGTTGAGTTTTAGCTGGTGGCGGGGCTGGTTCTGGTGGAGGAGATGTGACCGCTTCATCACTACTGCCACATGCTGCAATAAATAAACTACTCATTAATATAAAAATAGTAGCTTTGCTGCTCTGTTTAATCGTTTTAGAGACTTGTTGGCTTGAAGCTATTTTACACTTATTAGACCGCATCTTGTTAAACCTTTACTGTTTAAAATACCGAGATGAAATGTTGATATTTCGCTGTATTATTGAATATAAACGAATTCAAATGAAATCGGTTGACAAAAAGTAGGGTAATTGAGAAAAACATCTTTCATGTTAAGATTATAACATCTACATTTATATATCCACACATACAAGGCTACCCGTGTATCTGCTTCGATTCTTAACACTGTTTACTAGCTCACCTACCATGGCTCCAACCGCTAACCAATGCAAAATATTATAAGCGTCTGATAAGTTGCTGTAGAGTAGTTTTGATTCATTAAAATCAACTTTCCACAGCACATATAAAGTCAGCATATCCGCTCGGGTGACTTTGTAGTATACAAAAATCGAGGAGGTGAAATTACACCTATCTTATTTCAAAACACCTCATTGGATATTCGAAACAAAAACTTAATTCTTCAAAAACTAATTAAGCCACTCATAATAACTTGCAATCAAGGTTCATGATGACCAGAATCGATGTTCACCATCACCAGAATATGTAGATAAGATGACTAAAGCATAATGAGAACAGATCTAATAACAAGAGTCGGATTAAATAAGTTAAGGGATGAATTAGATAATCTTTGGAAAGTCGAGCGTCCAGCAACAACTAAAAAGGTTGCCTGGGCTGCAAGCTTGGGAGATAGAAGCGAAAATGCCGATTATCAATATAATAAAAAAAGACTAAGAGAAATCGATTGGCGTGTTCGTTATCTAAGAAAAAGACTCGAAGTATTAAAAATAGTCGACTATTCTGAATCCCAAGAAGGCAAAGCCTATTTTGGGGCTTGGGTCGAAATCATAAACCAAGCTGGAGAGACTAAAAAGTTCAGAATCGTAGGCTATGATGAAATATTTGGTCGCAGTGATTATATTTCTATTGATTCACCTATGGCACGTGCCTGCCTTGGCCGAAGTATTGATGATGAAGTGACCTTAACTATTGAGACGGGCATTTATATTTGGATTATTTCGAAGCTTTATTATTGTCAGGATTAATCATAATCCTGTTAAACAATCTCAATCGATTCCGGTTTTTTCAAGAAAATAAGCGCCATCAATATAGCAACTACAGGAAATAATACCAAAACAACCGGTGAAAAAACCAGCGTTAATTCAAATACACCCATTATTAAATTAATGATTGCAAAAATTTTGAACTGCTCAGGTAATTCTTTATGCCCGGATAAGAGGGTTACTGCAATCAATAAATCGATAATCCCGAAAATGACAATAATTGAAGCAAACAACCAGCTTGATACGGTAATGTTGAATAGTGGGCTAATCCATAAACTGGTTACATCCAGAATAAAAAAACCTACAGAATAGAGGATGCTGACAACTATCATGGTGATAAAGGCGAAATCAGCACGTTTATAATTATGATGGTCATGTAGTAACTTCATAAAAGAGTAATACACATAGATAGACGCTAAGCCTAACAAGAGAAAAAGAAAACTAGAAACCCCAAACTGAAAGCTAAAACGATATTCATCCATATTCGAGAAGCTGCTTGCTAACTCATAGATCCAAGTGATTGGAAACAAAATGGCCACGCCTATTGCTGCAATTCCCGGTAGTAAATAATCGTTATTTTTCATTGTTATCTCCTTTAGAACGAACATTAATTAGCTGTTCATCCGTTACATGCTCTAAAATGTCACCAGGTTGGCATTCAAGTACATCACAAATCGCCGACAAGGTATTAAACCGGATACCTTTCACTTTACCTGTTTTTAATAAAGAAAGGTTTGTCATTGAAATACCAATTCGGTTAGATAATTCCGTTAAAGAAATTTTCTTTCGTGCCATTTCCACATCGATGTTTATACGAATAGTCATGGACTAAATAATAGAGGTGTATTTTATGTATGTCAAACATTATTTTATGTTTAACATAAAATAAACCATGTTTTACATAAATCTATTGTTTTGTTGACCAATGATTATCCAAAGGTTAAAATTACCTACTTAGCTAGAACATTAGCGTTTGTAGCTAACAACAGACTAGAGTGATAACAATGAATCTTAATGTAATTAGAAATATAGCAATTGGCGTTGGTGCCTACGCAATTTTTGTAACAGCGGTATTGTTTTATTATGAAGACAATCCTGAAGCACGAGCCTGGGATGATCGAGAGGAGATAAATCGGAAATACATTGCTGGGTTATCCATTGATGCTAATTTAAATAAAAGTTTGATCATTACAAAGCTAGGGACACCGGATATATCCGAAGCTAAACAAATCAATGGAAATACTAGCACCGTATTATTTTATCGAACCCAACACGTTAAACCTGATGGTATTACAACTAAGGATGAGTGTACTGCTTTGTTGTTTAACAATAACAATCTAATTGCTTGGGGTGAGAACGCCTATCTACAATATAAAGATCAACTACTTGTAATGGTGAACTAGTATGACATTTTTAGCCTGTAGAGTTGACGAGGTGGATGGAAAAGTTTGCTTCGATTTGGCACAACAAGAAGAGCAAATCTTGGCTGAGAATGAAGTCATTATTGATATTGAGTTTTCGGGCATAAATTTCAAAGATGCCCTAGGTGTACTGGGCAAAGGAAAAATTTATACTCACTATCCCATCACAGCTGGCATTGACTGTGCAGGTGTCGTTGAATCATCAAGTGATAACCGATTTAAAACAGGTGATAGGGTTCTGGTTAATGGTTGTGGTTTAGGAGAAAACCAGGACGGCGGCTTTGCTCAAAAAGTTAAGGTACCAGCTGATTGGGTGATAAAAATGCCAGAGGGATTAGATCCTCGTACTGCCATGACTATAGGTACTGCTGGCTTTACGGCTGCTTTAGCCATAGACAGGCTAGAGCAAAACGACCAAAAACCCGATCAGGGTCCTATTGTTGTAACGGGGGCTTCCGGTGGCGTTGGCAGTTTTGCCACCAGCATGCTATCGACACTTGGTTATGAAGTTATAGCCATAACTGGTAGAGAGGTACATAAAGATTATTTGCTGAGTATGGGCGCCTCAGAGGTGTTGAGTCCTGAGGCACTTAAACTCGGTTCTCGACCATTAGAGAGTACACGTTTTGCTGGTGTTATTGATAATGTTGGTGGTGATCTGCTTAGTGGATTAATTCGCCATATCCATCTCTGGGGAAATGTAGCCTGTATTGGTATGGCTGCTGATCATCGTTATCAAGCTACCGTGTTTCCTCAGATCCTTCGAGGTGTTAGCCTATTAGGAGTTAGCTCAGCTAATTGTCCTATGCCGAGACGTTCAAGAGTATGGCAAAGAATCGGCAAACAACTAATACCCAAGAATATTCAATCGATTGTAGACAAGGAAGTGGCACTAAACGATATCGCTCCTTGCTTTAATGAAATTCTAGAGCGACGTCACAGAGGACGTATTTTAGTTAATTGTCGTTAGCAGATTCATCCTTTAGCTAAAGGATAATAAAACTGCAATCCTCATTGATGTGATAGCAGGTAATTGTAAAGGAAATATGAAAGAGCTTACGGGGAAGTATCTTCTGGCGATAGGTTTGTTATACAAGGTGGAAAAATTATTGTCTCAGGGCCTTGAATTTTGACGATCTAGCCTCAAATCTGTTATAAATAGCCACACGGCGCCAAGAGAAAGCTTCTGGCGTTTTTTTTATTGAATGTTTAGCTATAAAACTATATTTTTCAATAAGTTAATAGTAATTACATTATGAGGTTTGGGAATGAAAGAAAAAATGATGAAAACGCTTTTTACAATGACTCTGATTACTCTTGTTCAGTCAACTCAGGTACTGGCAGATACGGATATAGAACAACAAGCCATAAAGCTTGCCAAATCTTTGATTATCATTGATACACATATTGACGTGCCCCATAGATTAGTGAAGCACTATGAAGATATCTCAGTGGCTACAAAGCAGGGGGAGTTTGATTATCCTCGCGCTGTGAAAGGCGGTCTTAATGCACCCTTTATGTCAATATACATTCCTGCAGTTCTAGGAGAAACACCTGAGGCTATTAGTCTTGCCAATAGGTTAATTGATGGCATTGAAAAAATCATCAAGCAATCACCGAATAAGTTTATGGCAGCTTGTAGTTCTCAAGATGTGGAAAAAAGTTTAGTCGTTAATAAAATTGCCTTACCTCTGGGATTGGAAAATGGCGCTCCAATAGCAGGCGACTTTAAAAATCTGCAACATTTTTATGAACGAGGAATTCGATATATCACCCTTGCACATTCTAAAAGCAATCACATTAGTGATTCCTCTTACGATGAAAATCGACAATGGTTTGGCCTAAGTGAATTTGGCAAGAAACTGGTTGTTGAAATGAACCGTCTTGGCATTATGATTGATATTTCACATGTCTCTGACATTGCATTTTATCAAGTTATTGAAAGTACCAAAACGCCTGTTATAGCTTCCCATTCCTCTGCTCGACATTTTACGCCTGGTTTTGAGCGTAACATGAGTGATGAGATGATCATTAAGCTTGCTGAAAATGGTGGGGTGATTCAAATTAATTACGGCTCAAAATTTGTTACTAAATCAGCACGAGATGCTTGGGATGCCTTTAGTAAAGCCGAGCTTAATTATATCAAGAACAATGCATTGGATAAGACTAACGATAAAGAAAAAATTGATAGCTTTAAAGCTCAATATAAAACAAAACATCCTGAACTTTGGGTGAGTACTTCTGATGTGCTTGATCACATCGATCATGTTGTGAAATTAACGGGTATTGATTACGTTGGTATTGGTTCAGATTATGATGGTGTTGGTGACAGCTTACCTAATGGATTAAAGGATGCTGCAAGCTACCCAAATTTAATTAAAGGTTTACTCGAACGTGGCTATGATGAGCAGTCTATTGCTAAAATATTAGGTGGTAACACCTTGCGTGTTTGGAAAGCTGTTGAACATTATGCAACGGCTCAAGGTACAGAACTAAGACACTGTAGTTCTTAATATTGTTCTTACACAGTTCTTAACATAGTTCAAAGGTAAAGGTTTAGTATGCAGTTAACAGGTTATAAAATATTTTTGCCGATGTTGATGGTTTTGACTATTGGTTTTTTCAATGTACTCCAGGCTAAAGACGAATCAGGCAAGGTGAAATATTCAGTTAAGATTACCGATGCCGCCCATCATCTTGCAGAAGTTACGGTTTTGTTTCCTAAAACAGAAGCCTCAAGTATTGATTTTGTGATGCCTGCBHKGVDDSTTGGGAANTMBMDMHWDDDAAAHBTHBVCDDTGDBVTKCBABCATTTACTGTAACCGATGCAAGAGGTCGTGAACTTATCGCTAGAAAAGTTGATAAAAATACCTGGCGGATAATACTCGATAGGCCGAGTAAACTAGCAGTCACTTATCAGCTCTATGCCAATCAACTTGAAACGCGTGCTCGGCACATAGATGATACTCATGCCTATTTAGATGGTGCCGGTAGCTTTATCTACTCACCAGAATTTATGCACTTACCCTTAACGGTTACTCTAGACGTACCCAGTAAATGGCGTTCTCGTTCAGGGATGAAGCGACTTAATAAACACAGTTTTAGTGCTGAAAATTATGATGTGCTTGCCTCATCGCCCATTGAATCTGGTATCCATCAATACTTCAGTTTTAGTGCTGATGATCGTGATTATGAAATTGTAATTTGGGGAAAAGGTAACTTCGATGGTAATAAAATTAAGGCTGATTATAAAAAAATGGTTGTGGAGCATGGCAAGCTCTGGGGTGATTATCCCTTCACAAAATATCTGTTTATTATCCATGCAACAACAGGTGCAAGAGGTGCAACTGAACATATAAATTCAACCATCATCCAAATGGATGCCTTGAGTTTTTCCGATGAAAAAGATTACCAAAGGTTTATTTACATCAGTTCCCATGAGTTTGTGCATACTTGGAACGTTAAGGCCTATCGACCTAATGGCATTCAAAAGTATAATTACACAGGTGAAAACTACTCTGATTTATTATGGGTTTCTGAAGGCTCAACTAGTTACTTTGGTGAATTGTTATTAGTTCGGGCTGGACTCTTGAGTGTTGAAGATTACTTAAAAGCCCTAGCCAAGAAAGTTCAGACCTATCAACTAAAGCCTGGCGTAAAAGTAATGACAGCTCAACAGTCTAGTTTTGATGCCTGGATTGAGGGAGGAGGGGATAGGGCTAATAACTTCAGTGTCAATATTTATACCAAGGGTAGTATCCTTTCTTTGTTGATGGATGTAGACCTGCTCAAGGCCACTGAAGCAGAAAATGGTTATGCTCACTTACACAAACTTCTCTATCAAAGATTTCCAGTTGCTGAAAAAGGCTTTTCTGCAAAAGATATGCAAGATTTAATGGAAGAGATTTCGGGTGATAACTATAATAAGTTTTGGAATAATTACGTGGAGTCAACAGCTGAAATTGATTTCGACGCTTTATTCAATTCATTAGGTCTTAAACTAACCACGGCAGATAAAGATAAAAGCAAAAAAGCCAAAAGTAAAAAAGCTAAAAATACAAAAGAGGATACTCCCCAAACGCTTTGGTCGGGCATAAAGTTAAAGGGCAATAAAATTTCTTCTGTACCTAAGGAGTCACCGGCTTGGAAAGCTGGCTTAAGTGCCAATGATATCTTAGTTGCAATCAACGGTATGAAAGTGGAGCCTGAGAAGCTAGAGTCCCTGCTCAGTGCTTTTAAAATAAATGATGAAGTTAAGGTGACATTTTTCCGTAGAAATCTTCTTAAGGAAGTGAATATGGAGTTAACAAATTATACCCCTAAAGAACTTAAGCTTAGTTATATCGATGATGCAACGGATCTGCAAAAGAAAATGTATGAAAAATGGTTAGGACAAGATTGGCCAACAAGTAACGAAAAAAAGTAATATGCAAGTCTATCTTCGAACGCTAGGTTGCAGACTTAATGAAGCTGAGTTGCAAACTTGGAGTCAGCAGTTTATTGATACTGGCTATGAAATTTCCAATAAGCTAGACAAGGCTGATGTAATGATCCTAAACACCTGTGCTGTAACAGGTGAAGCAGCTAGAAAGTCGAGACAAATTCTTCGACGGATGCACCGAGAAAACACTTCTGCAAAATTGGTAGTAACTGGCTGTTATGCATCTTTAGATGAATCAGAAGCTGCTGAGATATTAGGTGTCGATCTGGTTATTCCAAACAGCAAGAAAGACCACCTTGTTGAGTTAATTAATGAGCAGTTTCGCTTAGATGGTGAACTTCTTCCAACCATGCCTGCCTTTGCCACCGAGCCCGGTGAAGCTGCCTTATTTATTCGTAATCGAGACCGAGCTTTTATTAAGATCCAAGATGGTTGTCGATATAAGTGTAGTTATTGCATCGTTACCAAAGCTAGAGGCTCTGAAAAAAGCCGTACAATTAGCCATATCGTCAAAGAAATAAATGGATTGAGTGTTAGCGGTGTAAATGAAGTTGTTCTAACAGGTGTCCATGTAGGTGGTTATGGCAGCGATTTAGGTGTTACTTTAAAAGATCTCATTGAAGCAATATTACTCGACTCGGATATAAAACGCGTTCGTTTTGCCTCAGTGGAACCTTGGGATCTACCAGAAGGATTCTTTAATCTCTTTGACAATAAACGATTGATGCCACATATGCACCTACCTCTTCAATCAGGTAGCAACACCGTGTTAAGGCGCATGTCCAGACGATGCAATCAGCAGAGTTTTCTTTCTATTATGCAGCAGGCTAGGAAGTATGTTTCAGGATTTAATGCAACTACAGACATCATCGTTGGTTTTCCTGGAGAAACGGATTACGAGTGGCAAGAATCGCTGGAGTTTATTCAGCGTATCGGTTTTGGCCATGTTCATATCTTTAGTTATTCTCACCGCGAAGGTACTAGAGCTGCCAAACTTGAGCAACAACTAAGCTCAGCAGTTAAAAAACAGCGCAGTAAAGAATTAACCGTTATTGCCAAAACCATGAAATCCGCAGCTTTACAGAAAATGATAGGTCAGAAAGTTGAAGTGCTTTGGGAATCAGGTGTAAAACAAGTGTCCCAAGGACGATTCAACTATTCGGGTTATACTCCAAATTATCATAGAGTAAATGTTGAACTAGCTGGTGATGCTACAAGACAGATTTTACCCGTGACATTACAGCAATTGTCGTCTGATGAGAGCATGTTAGTGGGAGATGTAGAACTTTCAATTCAGTCTCGTCTGACACCATTAAACTCTAGCAAAACAGCACCATTGATTTCAGTGAAACAACTTTAATTCTATGAGATAATGGCCTTCACTTAAGATCAGAACTATTACTTGGAATATTTAGAATGAGCCATAGACCTTATAGCTACGAAGAATTATTGCAATCATCCACAGGGGAATTATTAGGCCCTGAATTTGCTCAATTACCTGCACCTAATATGTTAATGATGGATCGAATCACTGAGATGACATCTGATGGTGGTGAATATGACCGTGGCCATATTACTGCTGAACTTGATATCAAACCTGACCTTTGGTTTTTTGATTGTCATTTCCCTGGCGATCCTGTGATGCCTGGTTGCCTAGGGTTAGACGCTCTGTGGCAGTTATGTGGTTTTTTTCTAGCAACTCAAAAACTACCTGGTAAAGGTCGGGCACTTGGAGTGGGGGAAGTTAAATTTAAGGGTCAAGTTTTCCCCACGGCAAAACTAGTAACCTATTCCATTGATGTAAAGAGAGTATTGAAGGGTAAATTAGTGTTAATCATAGCCGATGGTAGTATGTCTGTTGATGGTAGTGAAATTTATACTGCCAAAAATTTACGTGTAGGTTTATTTGCTTAATCTCAAGATAGGTAATTTAAGGAATTTTGGACGATGAATAGCATGAGAAGAGTGGTTGTTACTGGCATGGGAATTATTTCTTGTATAGGAAATGATAAAGCTACCGTATTAGACTCACTTAAAAATAGTAAATCAGGCATTAGATTCAGCGAAGACTATGCTGAACGCGGATTACGCAGTCATGTCTATGGCAAGGCTAATGTAGATGTAGCAGGCTTGATTGACCGCAAGGTAAGACGTTTTATGGCTGATGCGTCAGCCTATGCTTATCTTTCCATGGAGCAGGCAATTGAAGATGCAGGTCTTGAAGAGTCTGATGTGTCCAATGAAATGACAGGCTTAATCGTAGGTACTGGTGGCGGTAGTCCCCAGATGCAGTACGACGCGGTTCAAACATTTGAGAGCCGAGGTATTCGACGAGTAGGGCCTTATCGAGTTCCTCAAGTGATGTGTTCAACTACTTCGGCTTGTCTTGCCACACCTTTTAAAATTAAAGGTGTCAATTACTCAATTACTTCTGCCTGTGCAACCAGTGCTCACTGTATTGGGAATGCTTATGAGTTAATCGCCATGGGTAAACAGGATGTAATTTTTGCAGGTGGCGGTGAGGAAGAAAGCTGGATCTTAACTATCATGTTTGATGGAATGGGTGCCTTGTCCACTAAATATAATGATAATCCAGAAGTCTCCTCCCGTGCCTATGATTCTGCACGTGACGGTTTTGTAATTGGTTCTGGTGGCGGAATGCTTGTATTAGAAGAACTTGAACATGCAAAAGCCCGTGGTGCCAAAATTTATGCAGAAGTGATTGGCTACGGTGCCACTTCAGATGGCTACAATATGGTGGCTCCTTCAGGAGAAGGTGCTGCACGTTGCATGCGACAAGCTATGAGAGGAATTGACAAGCCTATCGATTATATTAATGCTCACGGAACCTCAACACCTGTTGGTGACATAGCAGAATTAAAAGCGGTGCGAGAAGTCTTTCCAGACGCTGTCCCTTACATTAGCTCAACCAAGTCACTCACAGGCCACTCACTTGGCGCAACCAGCGTTCAGGAAGCTATCTACAGTCTATTGATGATGGAAAATAATTTCATAGCAGCCAGTGCTAATGTGGATAATCTAGATGAAGCTGCTAAGGATTTGAACATAGCAACGAAACGAGTTGATGATGCGAAAATTGATACGGTCATGTCCAATAGTTTTGGTTTTGGTGGCACTAATGCTACCTTAATATTCGGACGTTACTAGGATATTCGCCAATAAGGCTCGTCACCAAAATAGAGCGTAAGATAATCAATTAGGCTTCTTACTCGTTTTGACAGGTGCCGTGTTTGCGGATATACAGCATAAGCGTTGATTCTATTGTCTGCAATAAATTCGCATAATATTGGCTCTAACTGTCCTAGCCTAATCGCCTTATAGCAAATAAAATCTGGTGTATAAATGAGTCCTATTCCGTCAATAGCTGCTTGGCACAAAAACTCGCCATTGTTTGCTTTTAACACAGCAGGTATTTTGATATTGAAGCTTTTTCCTTTGCTATCTTTTCCTTGGGAAGCTGTAAAATGCCAGGAGTCCGGCTGATCGCTATATTGTAGTTTTACATGGCCTTTATTTAAATCTTGGGGTGTCTTTGGCCTACCATACTTTTTCAAATAACCAGGGCTCGCACTTAGTACTAGTTTTACGTCTGTTAAACGTTTGGCAATTAAACTAGAATCTGCCAGATGAGCAATTCTAATGGCGACATCAAAACCTTCTTCTATGAGGTCAATTTTGCGGTCATTAAAATCAACATCGAAACGAATTTCTGGATTTATTTCATTAAATTGGCGTAACGCAGGACCCAAATGAGCGATACCAAAGGACAAGGGTGCTGCAATCTTGATTCGACCCACCAAAGAACAATGTTCGTTTTTGATGGATGATTCTACTTCAGCGAAATCATCAATCAGTCGCAAACACTGTTGATAATAACTTTCACCAGTTGTGGTCAAAGTTTGAGTCCTAGTAGTACGAGTCAATAAGCTAACACCTAATCGCTTTTCAAGTTCAGACAATCGACGGCTCACAGCAGATTTTACAGTATCCAATTGCTCTGCCGCTTTAGTGATACTGCCAGCCTCGACGATACGGACAAATGTTTGCATATCTTCAAGTTGATTCATTATCCTTCCTCTGTAACCTGTGCTTTCAACAACAGTCATTGTGCTAAATATTAGAACAGTATATTCGAATAGTAAGTGTTTATCTATTTTATATGAACTGTAAAATAACACTATTCAAATCAGACGGAAGAAAGCAATGAATCAGCAAACAATATTACAAATAAACTCAAGTGGTCGATTACAGGGCTCATCTACTAGACAATTATCAGATCTGGTTGTGCAAGCGTTAAAGGTGAATCAACCAGACCTTAGTATCGTTACGAGAGACTTAGTGACTGGACTTCCATTTATAGACGAACAATGGATAGGTGCTACTTTTACGCCTGTGGAGCAAAGAACTGAGACTCATAAAGAATCACTAGAGTTCTCTGATCAATTAGTTGTGGAGTTAGAACAGGCAAGTACTATCGTAATCGCATCGCCAATATATAACTTTAGTATTCCAGCTGTATTAAAAGCCTGGATCGATTTAGTGGCAAGAGCACAACGTACCTTTCGATATACTGAAAATGGTCCGGAAGGATTACTTAAAGATAAAAAAGCCTATATTGTTGTAGCAGCGGGCGGTGTTCCTATCGGTAGCGCTATGGATTTTGCAACCCCCTATTTGAAACAAGTACTTGGATTTATAGGCATTAGTGATGTGACTATTATCGACGCATCAAACGTTAATTTAAATAATGATAAACAACAAGACTCAGCAGAGAAACAAGTAGCTGAAATGATTTAAGCATAAGGAAATTACTGTGAATAAATTTAGACAAATAAAACAAGTCATTAATGGTATACCGTCATCTGATGGTGATGGCGTTCAATTAACTCGACTAATTGGTTCAGCCTATTTAGAAATGCTTGACCCATTTTTGCTTTTCGATGCTTTCGGTTCAGATAAACCCCAAGATTATATTGGTGGATTTCCTGCTCACCCCCACCGTGGTTTTGAAACGGTGAGTTATATGCTGGCAGGAAAAATGCGTCATAAAGACAGTGTTGGTAACGAGGGTATTATTGAAGCCGGCGGGGTTCAATGGATGACAGCTGGAAAAGGTATTATTCATTCGGAAATGCCAGAACAAGAAAATGGTCTTTTATCAGGCTTTCAACTGTGGGTGAATTTACCTGCATCTGAAAAAATGGTTGAGCCTAAATATCAGGAAAAGTCTGCCGAGGATATTCCAATTGAATATCGAGATAATGTTAATTCAAGCAGTGGTGTACAACTAAAAATTATCGCAGGTAAAACAATCAACGGAACTATTGGTGTGGTAGAAAATGCATTAATTGACCCGATTTACTGGGATATCTCTATGCCGGGTAAAAATGAGTTTGTTGATATAATTCCAGAAGGATACAACGCTTTTGTTCATGTTATTGAGGGAGAAATAGAAATTTCAGAAGCGAATATAAGCAAAGGTAAATTGGCTGTTCTAGATGATGGAAATCAGGTGAAGATAAAGTCAATTTCTGACTCACGGTTATTATTAATTGCAGGTAAGCCGCTCAATGAACCCGTTGCCAGAGGCGGCCCCTTTGTTATGAATACCAGAGAAGAAATAAATCAGGCGTTCTCTGATTATCGTTCCGGCCGATTTGCTTAATTATTCATGGTCACTTTATCAATTTGACTTTATCAATTTGCTCAATAATGCGGAGGAGGCGGCTCTTCCGTTTCAGTACCGGTAAGATTATCTGAGGATTGTTTGACTTTTTCTTGGATTACATCAAACTTAAATTGCAACATTTCAACGTCCTTGTTAAGTTGAATAATAACACTATTCAAAGACTCGATAGTATCCTCTTGAAAAGCCTGGCGAGTCTCTAATGTTTCAATTTTTTCGATAAGTTCATTAATAATCATAGCAGGCATCATTAATCCAGTAACGCAGTGATTTCATCAGTCATGGAAGCCGGAGTTGTTTTTGGTGAAAAACGTGTGATATTTGTGCCATCTCTAGAGATTAAAAACTTATTAAAATTCCATTTGATCTTTTTAGTTCCAAGCAGGCCAGGAGCCTGTTCTTTAAGAAAGCCGAACAGAGGATGCGTATTCTTTCCATTCACTTCAATTTTAGTGGAGAGTGGAAAAGTCACCCCATAGTTAAGTTCACAAAAAGCACTGATCTGTTCATCAGTTCCTGATTCTTGACTCAAAAACTGATTACAAGGGAAGCCTAGTATCGTTAATCCCTTGTCAGCGAATTGGTCATGGAGTTGTTGAAGCTCTTTATACTGGGGAGTTAACCCACATTTGCTTGCTGTATTGACTATCAACAGTACCTGATCTTTGTAATCAGCCATTGAATGCTCTGTTCCATCTGGACTATTCCAATTATATGAATAAATATCTGACATTTTTCTCTCCTGGAGTTCTTACACTCTTATTTTGATGTACAGTATGACATAATATTAAAACGATAGAATTAATGATGATGGGTATATACAAAAAGGCTCTGACCATGACCGATAATAATGAAATACAGGTATCAACTGAACAAGGGATAATGTCCATTACCTTTAATCGGCCGGATAAAAAAAATGCCTTAACCAATGCTATGTATAAGTCTATTAATGATGCTTTGAGACAAGCTGAGACAGATGAGCAGATAAGAGTTGTATTATTCAGTGGTAATGGTGACTGCTTTACCGCAGGCAATGATATTAAGGATTTCCTTAACAATGAAATCTCTGCAAATGGATCTGAAGTTGGCAAAACCGTTAAACTATTATCGGCTTTTAAAAAACCATTAGTAGCAGCTGTACATGGTAATGCTGTGGGAATAGGTACGACTATGCTGTTACATTGTGACTTGGTAGTGGCGGCAAAAAACGCTATATTTGCCATGCCTTTTGTACCCTTGGGATTATGTGCTGAAGCGGCATCAAGTTTGTTATTGCCAAAAATGGCTGGTCATCAACAGGCCGCTGAAATTTTATTACTGGGTGAGGCATTTAATGTCGAAAAAGCAGATAAATTAGGCATAATAAACCGAATTGTTGAAGTGAAGGAAGTTAAGCTTCAAGCCTTAGCCCTTTGCCAAAAATTAGCGGCTTTGCCGGTGACTTCACTTGAGGTCACCAAAGCGCTATTAAAGAGCACGGGTGATACTGTTGAACAACGAATTTTGAAAGAATTTATTCATTTTGAGAAGCTTCTTAAATCAGATGATGCTAAAAAAGCCTTCAAAGCATTTCTGGCTAAGGCTAAGTAAGAAGCACATAACAAACACCGGTTATAATCAGAGTACCGATTAAGTTTAGCGCAAAGCCTTCCTTGATCATCCGGTCGATTGTTATGCGATCACTACCAAAGATAACTGCATTCGGCGCAGTGGCCACGGGTAGCATAAAGGCACAACTGGCACTTAAGGCAGCGGGTACCATCAGAATCAATGGATCCATCTTTACACTAAGGGCTGTTGCTGCAAGTATTGGCATAAGTAGTGTTGTGGTAGCAGTGTTTGAGGTGAGCTCAGTGAGAAAGGTTACACAAAGAGCCAGTGCCATGATCAATAAGATCACCGGCATCAAAGTAAACATGGACAGGGCATCGCCAATGATTTGAGATAGGCCTGTTACGGTAAAGGCTTTGGCGATGGATATACCGCCTGCAAAGAGCAGTAGAACTCCCCAAGGTATCTTGTTCGCTGTTTCCCAATCTAAGAGCTTTCCGCCTTTTCCATTGGGTATCAGAAATACTAGCACAACGGCCAGTAAAGCCACTGAGCCATCGGATGCATTAGGAAAACCGAATAATTCAGACCAACCACCAAAAGGTTCCTTACGGGTCATCCAAGTTAAGGCTGTTAATAGAAATACTGCCATGACTCTTTTCTCAGCAGTACTCCAAGCCGATTGTTCTGGTAGGGTATAAGTAGCTTTTCCAGCAAGGTTGCGAGTGAGCCAAAGGGCGATGATAGGCACAAAAATGACCACAACTGGGATCCCCCATTTCATCCAACTGGTAAATCCAAGTTCTTCTCCCATGACGTCACCGTAAACTTTCATAAAAATTAGATTCGGAGGTGTACCTATGGGTGTTCCCACACCACCAACACTAGCGGCGTAGGCTATGCCAAGTAATAAAGGAACAATGAGTTTCTTGTCACCACTACTATCAATGATGGCAATGGCCACGGGTAATAACATCAGGGTTGTGGCTGTATTGGATATCCACATGCTTAGGGACGCGGCAGCAACCATAAATCCAAAGACTAAGCCTCGTTTTGAATTTTGTCCAAAAAGTCTCACCATTCCAATAGCAATGCGTAAATGGGCATTATTTTTAGCCAGAGCTGTTGATAGTACAAAGCCACCCAGTAAAAGAAGTATCAAAGGACTACCGTAAGATTGGCCTATTTGATTACCCGATAAAATACCGAGTATTGGGAACAGGGCTAAGGGTATCATGGAGGTTACTGGAATTGGGATGGGTTCAAAGATCCACCAAATTGCTGTTAGTAGGGTTATGCCTAAGGTCAAGGCTCTGTCCGTTGGCCAGCCTATCTGAATGAGAGAAAAGCTAGTGATAATTGCGATTAAAGGGCCCAAAAATAGAGCCCATTTTCTAACTAGGGTTGATTGCMTGGTTTGCCTTGCTTTTTATTGGATAGGTTATAAATGTTTGTCAAAGGGTTTAGTTAAATGACTTAGTTAAATAAGGTTCTTCTCAGCATGCCTACACTACTGCTGTATCCCATTGAATGGGATAACACCTTGCCATTATGATCAATCACGTAATAACTTGGAAAGCCTTTAATTTTATACTGCTGCTGCCACTGAATATCCCCTAATAAAACAGGAAAATCTAATTCATGTTCACTGATAAATTGTTCAACTTCTTGTTTTGATTTCCAATCAAGTGCAACGATGATAATGTCCAATTCTGATTCATCCAACTGACCTCTTAGGATATTCAAGTTACCTATACTCAGATGGCAGACAGTACACCAGGGGGCAAAAAAGTAGATTAAGGTTTTTTTATCTGCTGTCTCTGTAAACCTGCTGATGATGGAGGTTGAGGCTGGTATTTGATAGGTTTTGCCATCGAGAGCCACAGCACTTAACACAGGAATAGTTGAATCAACATTTAGCATGTCTTTTTCTTGCCAATAGCTTGCCCCCATAAAAATCAGAATGGCAAAGCTAATTTGTGCAGCCAGGATTAACCAAAAACGTAATTTTTTCATTTAATATCCATGTTATAAATCAGTTGGTCGAAATAATAAAAAATCGAGATCAGGTGACCACCCATAGCGCTTCATATCAATTTGTCCATTTCTTGCAATAACACCCTCAGATTTTAACAGTGAAAATYGTTTGATGTAACCCTCTGAACCTTCATCCATACCACATTTACCATCAGCTCTTATAATTCTATACCAGGGTAAGTCCTTAATATTGCTATCCCGTAAAGCTTTCGCTACTAATCTATGGCCTCTGATAATACCTGCAATATTTGCTATCTGACCATAGCTTGCTACTGAACCCTTCGGCACAGCTCGAATGATTGAGAGTATTTTAGCTTGTTTAATTTGTTTAGCTTGATTAATGAGGGGTGACTCTTTAGTCATGACGATACTTTTTAACTAGATCAGAAAGAGGTTGGTCGCTAAGTTGATTAAACCAGTCTTCAATTAAGTGATAAGAAATTGATAGGGATGATGAGAGAAGTATTTCACCCTTTTCAAGGGCATCCAATAAACCTTGTCTGGTTAACCAACGTGCATCATGGATTTCTCCATCATGGAAGGTTAGTTCCCTTGACTTGGCTTCTGCGTGAAAACCAATCATTAAAGACTGTGGTAAAGGCCAGGGTTGAGAAGCTCGGTACTCTATATTTTTAACAGCTAATCCGGATTCTTCAAAAACTTCTCTACGTACAGCCCCATCAAAACTTTCACCTGTTTCAACAAAACCCGCCAAGCAGGAATACATTTTTTCAGGCCAGATTGCCGATCGACCTAAAAGACAAGCATCTTGATGGTAGATAAGTACTATGATAGCAGGATCTGTGCGGGGAAAAATTTCCTTAGCACAGTCTGGATTGCTACAGACTAGAGCGTGACCAGCTTGCCGACTCTCAAGCTTAAAAGCACAGAGGCTGCAATAGTTATTATGGCTTTGCCAAATTAATAAACCTTGGGCTAGGGCGAGAAGGTTTGCAATTTCCGCAGACATGAATAAGCCTAGAGATCGTAGAGATTTCCAGCTGGCATGAGTACAGACTTCAGTTGCTTGAAAAATTTCTGTAGCAAATACAGATTTTCCTTCAGCTAATTCTCCAAGATAACTCCAATTAATAGGGCTCTTGTCAAATTGAGCTGCCTCGGTTTTATCCAAAAATTTAAGTGACGAATCTACTTCAGTAAGAAACTTATTATCCCAATAAATTAAAAACAGTGAGTCTTCATGACCAAGTCGATTAGAAATCCAGTTTCCATCAGAGCGTTTTAACGCCTGCCTATCAAAGTCCGCAGACGCAAAGCATAGATCGCTTTTCATAGTCATTTAATAATTTACCAATCCTATTGACGACTTTCATTTTCTTTATCTTAAGTAACTTGAATTATTAGCTATCTGTGCTTGATAAGCTAGTAGTATATACACCTATCGCCTATATTTAACTGGGTTACTTAAATTCAATTCAGCGATTCATTATTACTACTATTACTACTCAATAATGTCTTGACAGCTAACTATGTGTTGTAGTAAAGTATAACACTATGTCGGCAATGAGATGTCTTCTTGCCTTAGATTAACGAAACGGGTGATTGTTACTATGCAGACAAATTGGAATGACAATCAGCCAATTTATATTCAACTCAGAGAGAAAGTCATTGCACTGATCTTAGACGGTGTCCTAAATGAAGGTGATGCTCTACCTTCGGTACGCAATGTTTCATCGGAATATCGGGTAAATCCTATTACGGTGTCAAAGGCTTATCAAACTTTGGTTGATGATGGATTGGTTGAAAAGAAGAGGGGTCTAGGAATGTTTGTAAAATCGGATGCAAAAAATTTACTGCTTAAGTCAGAAATTAAGAAGTTTTTGGAACGTGACTGGCCAGAAGTCATGTCTCGCATAAAGCGACTTGGTTTATCAGCAGAAGAGTTACTCGCTACAAAATCTTCGAAGGGAGATGGCTAATGACTAGTATAATTGAGGCACGTAACTTAAGTAAAAAATACGGCAAATTCCAAGCCTTAGATGCTGTTGATTTTACCATTAACAGTGGACAAATAGTCGGTCTTATTGGCCCTAACGGTGCTGGTAAAACTACCGCTCTCAAGGCTCTACTTGGATTAACTAACTTTGATGGTGATTTAAAAGTTTGTGGAATTGACCCCCGTACTGATCGTCATAAACTGATGCAGGAAGTTTCCTTCATTGCCGATGTTGCAGTGCTACCAGGTTGGATGAAAGTTTGTGAAGCCATCGAATTTGTTGAAGGTGTTCACCCAGCTTTTAATCGAGACAAGGCCATGGAGATGTTAGCTTTAACTAAAATCCCTATGAAGAAGAAGGTGAAGCAATTATCTAAAGGCATGGTAACTCAATTGCACTTAGCCCTTGTGCTTGCAATTGACGCTAAAATTCTAGTGCTTGATGAACCCACCTTAGGATTAGATATTTTATATCGCAAAGCATTTTATGATCATCTATTAAATGACTATTTCAGTGAAGATAGAACTATTATTATCACTACTCATCAGGTTGATGAAATTGAATATTTGTTAACGGATTTGTTGTTCATCAATGATGGAAAAATTGTTCTGGATATCGCCATGGATGAGATACAAGAAACCTATCTTGAAGTTATGGTAGCTCAGGATCAGGTAGCAGCAGCACGAGACCTTAAACCTATTACAGAGAGGGAAGTATTTGGTCGTTTTATATTTTTATTTGAAAATGTAGACCGTGAAGTGCTAGATGCATTGGGTGAAGTACATGTACCCAAGGTCACCGATTTATTTGTGGCAAAAATGACGGGAGCAGCAGCATGAAAACCATGGTCACTCTTTTAAAACGTGAATATTGGGAAAATCGAAGCAGCTTTCTTTACACTCCACTAGCTATTGGAGGCTTCTATTTAGCACTAATATTAATTACTCTATTTAACACTGAGCATCTTTTTGAAGTGCACACCTCAGGTCTGGTAAATGTCAATGTTTTTGGTATAAATGTTGGAGACTTAAATTTCTTAACGGACTTGGCTACCAAGACATTTTCTCATCTAGATATCAGTATTCGTCAGCAAATTTGGGATAAAGCTTTTTTTGGCTATAGTTTCACTTTTACCCTTGTAATGGTGATTATCAGTGCGATTTACTTACTAGGCTCCTTGTATGACGACAGAAAAGATAGAAGCATCTTATTTTGGAAATCATTACCTGTTTCAGATTTAACAACGGTTACCAGCAAAATTGTTGCAGTGCTATTTGTTATACCGGCCATCTATGTAGCGATCACCACGATTAGTTTTCTCATCATGATGATTATTGCTTCAGTTATAACCTTGTTTGCGGGAGGTAATGTTTGGCAATCCATTTGGTATCCAGCGCCAATAATAGCACCTATTCAGCTTTATATTTCCTATGTCATTCATAGCTTATGGGCCGCACCCTTTTTGGCTTGGCTATTACTGGTTTCTTCCTGGACAAAGCGTAAGCCAATCCTAATAGCTTTTATCCCAATTGGTGTAATATCTTTCATGGAAGCCTACTACAACAGAACGTCATATTTTATCGCGACTGTGAAAGAAAGAGTTGTTGGATGGGTTGTACCCATTGACACTTCAACTGCCAGACACCTAGGTGATGGAGAGTTGCTAATTAGCCAGGAACTGGTTTATGGAAGAGCACACACCTTACTGTCGTTACCTAATTTTTGGTATGGTTTAGTACTTGCGGGATTAATGGTAGCAGCAGCTGTTTACATTCGTCGATATAAAGACGAGTCCTAAGAATAAACCTAATGTTTCTGATTGCTGATTACCACCCTATCAATCAAAAGTAGGCAATCAATAGTCAGAAACAGAGGTTTTTATCACTCCTTTAATCATTTTGGTATTGAAACAAATCCAGCAGTTATGGGCTTTCTAACTCTCTTAGATTTGAAAAAGGGTAGTTTTTCAAGGGGTGTTAATACAATGATATTCCCCAAAGCCACTAACAATATTCCACCTAACACATAAGGTGTTATCTGAAAATCTTCAACAAATATACTGATGATTATTGCCACTACTGGAAATAGCACGATGACATAACTTGCTCGTTCTGGCCCAAGATTTCTTAGCAACATAAAGTAACTAGCAAAGGCTATAACCGTTCCAAAAATTGTCACATAGGATAGTGAAATCCAATAACTAGTTGTAGCTGGGAAAACAAAACTAACATCTCTTATCATGATCACGGCTAACAAGATCGCAGATCCGTAAAACATACCCCAGGTGTTTGCGGATAAGATAGGTAAGCCATTTCTGGAGTTTCTAACGCTGACCATATTACCTAAAGAAGCAACTAGTGTTCCTGCTAGCACTAAGACTAGGCCAATGAGAGAAGAGCGATCAAAGTTTTGAGCGGCAATTGTTGGATAGAACAATAGAAAAATACCGGCTAACCCAACCACTGCACCTAGATAAACCTTTGGTTTTATACGCACTCCAAAAAATATTCGGGTATTGATAATATTGATCAATAACATGGTGGAGAAGGCAATGGATGTCATGGCTGAATTTAGATATTTTTGAGCTTCATAAAGAATAAAGTAGTTCATACTGAAATTCATTAATGCCAAGAGGAAGAAGAAACCATGATCTTTTGCTTTAAAGCTTAAGGGTAGTTTTCTCCAGAGAGCAAAAATCAGCATCAGTAGGAAGGCAAAGGCAAAGCGATAAAATAAAGTGATTACTACGGGTGCTTCATCTATCTGAAACTCTATGGCGATCCAGGTAGATCCCCATATTAATACCGTGACGATATATAAAAGTGTATTTTTCATTTTCTTGACCTCTTGCAGACTATYTTCTCTAACTTGATAGATATAATACGTCAATTCTGTATACTTAACATATACAGAAAGCATGAAAAGCAACCTATACAGATTTTGTGCTGATTTATGAAAGTATTTTCCTTAATAGGAAACCTTTACAGGTGATTAATGTCAGTAGCAGTGCAAAAAAATTCGGATGAGTTTCTCTATCAGCAAGTGGTAACTCTTATCCAGTCTATGAAAAAACAAGAAGCCTTGAGAGCGGGTGATAAGTTGCCCTCATTACGTAACCTAAGTCAGAAACTTAACATCAGCATTCCCACTGTTAAACAGGCTTATGTGGAACTCGAACGCTTAGATGTGATCACAGCCAGACCTAAATCAGGTTATTTTCTAAAGGCTCAGAGGCTTCATCTGGAGAAGCCTAAAAAAAGGCGTTTAGCTGCCAAACCGCAAAATGTAAGGTGCCGCTCTTTGATTGAACAGGTTTATGAAGCTGTYCACGAAGCAGATACCTTACCTTTAGGCATTGCAAATCCAGCCTATGCTTATCCATCGGACAAAACGCTTGGTAGGATAATGAGAAGAGTCATTGCCCAAGCTGGACATAAGGCCAATACCTATGGTTCAGTTTCGGGCTATATGCCACTTAAGCGACAAATCGCTTATCGGCATTTGGATTACGGTTTACATCTAGAAGCTGATTCTGTGCTTATCACAAACGGAGCTCAGGAAGCATTAGCCATAGCCCTACAATGTGTGGCAAAACCCGGTGATGTAATAGCCGTTGAATCTCCCACTTATTTTGGGCTATTTGAATTAATTGAAAGCCTTGGTATGTTGGCGTTAGAACTTCCCGCCTGTGCCGATGACGGTATTTGTCTTGATGATTTGCAGCAAGCCATTGAGCAACATCCCATTAAGGCCTGTATGTTTGCTTCAGCGATTAATAATCCACTGGGATCTTTAATGCCCGATAAAAAACGTCAGAGGATGGTTGAGCTTTTAGAAGAAGCGGATATCCCACTGATTGAAGATGATGTATACGGTGATTTACATTTTTCAAATTCCAGACCCATTCCAGCCCAAACCTGGTCTAAAAAAGGGCTAGTTCTTACCTGCGGTTCTTTTTCCAAAACAGCTGCGCCGAGTTACCGCGTTGGCTGGCTGATTAGTGAGCGTTTTCAAGACAAGGCAAGATTATTAAAGAGGGCCTTCAGTTGTTCATCCTCTCTTTTAAATCAATGGACGCTTGCTGAATTTGCACGAAGTGGTGAATATGATAGAAACGTAAGTCAACTGAGGAAAGTATTACGTTGTAATAAAGAAAGAATGGCGGCGGTGATGTTAAAAGAGTTTCCCAGTGAAACTCGCTTGTCCGATCCCCAAGGTGGTACCGTCTTTTGGGTCGAATTTCCCCAAGGAGTCGATACAACAGAGCTTTTTCATCGAGTTATTGAGCATAATGTGAGTATCGCCCCAGGCGCTATTTTTTCTGCGGGTAACAAATATAGACGTTGCATAAGGATAAGCTTTGGCATGCCTTGGAGTCAGGAAGTTGAACAGGCTATTGCCTTGATTGGTAAGTTGAGTAAAGAATTGTTGTTTGAAAACAACTAGCTCGAGTATACTGTACGCGAAACGTTATAGGTGAATATTAGAATTTTATAGGTGAAGATTAGAACCATGGAAAATACTTTTTACGAGACATTAATTGCAGAATTATCCGACGAGGAAAGGCCAGTCTTTGAAGATTTACTGTCTAGGCTTGTTGAACTAGACGGAAACCTTGATGGGCTCTCTGATCAAGACAAGCAAAGTTTGTCTGGACTTGCAGCTAGACACCAGGTGTCATCTGATCTAGCCAATCAAGAAACTCTGCAAGCTGATGTTGTAAGTGCTGCTGAAACTTCAACCCAAGAGACGTCCATCGTTTCCAATGTAACCGAGACTTTGCGACCGATGGAAACAGAGTTCGGCGCCTATTTACTTGATAATATCAATGAACACTTATGCCAGAGTGGGGCTAGTACTGCGGATGCTGTGCGCTATGCCTTTCATAATCGTTGGATGCCAGAAAATTTAAAGAACCGTGATGTTTGTGAGAATCTCTATTACCGTTTTATTGATGATATAGATGAAGCTAATCGAAGCCTTAAGGAGCAGTCTCCCAGTAAAGCCAATAATGACATAGTTGTGGCCGTAGGATTAGCTTGGTTTACGAATCTTTATCGCTGTTATCAACTGGTCGAAGCTGAAGGCGAAATTTAAGCATTGATAAATCTCTCTTAACAAATTAACCCTAGATAGATGTTATTTGGTCTTATATTTGTAATAATGTTGGTCAATAATAATGTTGGTCAATAATAATGCTGATTCATAATAATGTTGACTAAAAAAACTGGCCAAATATGCTAAAACCTTTAACAGCTATTCTACTCGCACTATTACTGATGCTTCAGTTTCGCCTTTGGGTGGGTAATGCCAGTTTTTCTAGACAAGCTGAGTTGACTGAACAGGTCAAGGAGCAAAGTGCAGAAAATCAACGTAACCAAGCAAGAAATACTATCCTTTTTGCTGAAATAACTGACTTGAGGACTGGTTCAGAAGCCATAGAAGAACGAGCTCGCCATGAGCTTGGAATGATCCATCCCGGTGAAGTCTTCTACCGTGTAGTTAAAAACTAATTTCTAATATTCATAACATTATTCATCATAACAATTATCCTAATAACAATGAATACCAACAACCTAAAATTAAACTCTACTACTGAGAGCAACTGCTGGGCCATCGTACCTGCAGCTGGTGTAGGCAGTAGAGTGGGCAGTAGCATTCCAAAACAATATTTAACGTTAAATGGCATACCAGTCATAGAACATAGTCTCAGGACTTTGCTGGCAACAGATTGGATAAGTAACATTGTTGTAGCAATATCAGAATTTGACCAACATTGGAAAGAATTATCAATCAGTAAAGATCCTCGAATAATTACCGTGTTAGGTGGCAAGGAAAGGCCAGACTCAGTAATCAATGCTTTGAGTTACATTGGTCAGCACACTGAATCTTCCGTTGAAGGTTCTTCTCAGAAACAATATGTACTTGTCCATGATGCAGCTAGACCTTGTTTGACTAGCGATGATCTGGCGTTGATAAGGCTGGAAATGCCGACTGCAAAAGCAGGATTACTTCTAGCAGATAAACTAGCTGATACCATCAAACTTGCTGATGACTCATTAGAAGTTACAAAAACAGTTCCTAGGGAAGGCTTATGGAGAGCCTTAACGCCTCAAGTATTTTCTTTGGATCTACTGATCAAAGCGCTTAGCGCTGCCTATGCCAACTCAGCAAAGCAAAGTATGATGGCAATCACTGATGAATCTTCTGCTGTAGAAGCCATGGGATTGAATCCGTTATTAATTCAGGGGCGCAGTGATAACATTAAGATAACGAAAGCAGATGATTTACTCTTGGCATCTTATATCCTCAAGGCTCAAACAACTAATGCAACTAATGCAAAAAAAGGAATGCAGTAATGCGAATAGGACATGGTTTTGATGCTCATAAATTTTCCACTGAGGGAGATTTAATTTTAGGTGGAGTCACCATTGATCAGGCAAATAAACTTCAAGCCCATTCTGATGGAGATGTTCTTTTACATGCCCTGTGTGACGCTATTTTAGGCGCTGCTGGATTGGGAGACATAGGTAAATATTTTCCTGATACCGATGATCAATGGCTAGATGTAGACAGCCGAAAGTTACTAAGACAAGTGATGGAGAAAATCCATCAACTTGACTATCAAATTGCTAATCTTGATATTACCGTAATTGCTCAAATACCAAAAATTGCACCTCATATCGATGACATGAAAAGACATATCGCCCTAGACACTTGTACTGAAATCAATCAAATCAATGTTAAGGCTACAACAACAGAAAAAATGGGTTATATCGGGCGTAAAGAAGGTATCGCTGTCCATGCTGTGGTTTTACTCATTAAGTGAGCCAATAATTAATGGACTATCTAGATAATTTAGCCCTAGCTTATCCAACAGCGGTCAACAGAGCTTTATACAGACAACAGCCTGAGCACTTCCAAGTTTATGAAACGCTGGATTTTACGCCTCAAGGGCAGGGTGATCATCTCTATCTCTATCTTGAAAAACGCAATACTAATACCGATTGGTTAGCGCGAGAACTGGCACGAAAAGCTAATTTAAATCCTGCTGATGTCGGCTATGCAGGCCGTAAAGATCGTCACGCAGTTACTTCTCAGTGGTTTAGTTTACACTTACCGCCTTCAAAAAAAATATCATTAAAGCTGTTTGAAGGTGAAGATTATAAACTTCTTAAGCACAGTCGCCACATTAAAAAGTTGCGTAAAGGTCAAATTGCCCATAACCGTTTTAAATTACAACTCACTGAATTTGATGGGTCATTTGAACAATTCAAAATTAGGTGCCATGAGGTTGCTCAGTCGGGTTTTCCAAATTACTTTGGCCCCCAGCGTTTTGGTCATGGGGGAGATAATATCATTCAAGCTGAGGCAATGTTATCTGGCAAACTTAGAGTAAAGGACAGAAATAAGCGTAGTATTTACCTCTCAGCAGCTCGTTCTTATTTATTTAATAAAATACTGTCTAAACGACTTGAAAGTGATTGTTGGTTAACTCCCATAAGTGGCGATCAATATTTAAGACTTGGACAAGGCGAGTTGAGCATATCGGGTGCCATGGCAGGAGATGGTGAGAACTCTGCTTTGGGTGCTTGCCTTGAACTTGAATCTGCTGTTCTAGAGAAAAATAAAAACCTATATACGGGAATAGCAAATAGCCGAATAGCTTGGCAAAGACGTTCTTTAAGAGCCATGCCAGAGAAACTAAGCTGTGAGAAAAGTAGTCAGGGTGTTGAGATAAATTTCTCACTGCAAAGCGGTGCCTATGCCACCAGTTTACTTAGAGAATTGCTGATAATTAACAATGATTAAACTTTGGTCAGACAGCTACTTTGATGTATTATGCTGATTATCAAACTAGCAACATTAGAATTTATTAATATTAGATGCATGTTAATGTGGCTGTTAAGGTAATTGTTAATGGGTTGTTAAGATAATTGTTAATGTGGTGATGGAAAAAGGACAAAATTATGTCAGTAGAGAATATTTATGAAAGTGCTTTAACCAGAGTCAAAGAAATCGGTCATAAAGCAGGAATAAGTCCCGAAATTATTAATGCATTATGTCATCCTAAATCATTAATGACAGCTTCACTTCCAGTGAGGATGGATAACGGCTCAACAGAATTTTTCACCGGATACCGATGTCGATATAACACAGCGCTTGGACCCACTAAAGGTGGTATAAGATATCATCCAGACGTTACACGAGAAGAAGTTTTAGCGCTAGCCCTTTGGATGACCATTAAGTGTGCCGTAGTTGATCTGCCTTATGGTGGCGGCAAAGGGGGTATCACTGTTAATCCAAAAGCGCTATCGGCTATGGAACTTGAACGATTATCCCGTGCTTATGTGCGCGCTATGGCAGACTTTATTGGACCCGAGGTAGATATCCCAGCTCCAGATGTCTACACCAACGCTAGGATCATGGGTTGGATGTTAGATGAGTATGAATCCATTAAACGGGTAAGAGCACCGGGTGTTATAACAGGAAAGCCAATTAGTCTAGGCGGCTCACTGGGTCGTGATGATGCAACAGGTAGGGGTGCTTATTTGTGCATCAAAGAACTGCAGCGTAAAAATGGCTGGCAACCAAGTGATATCACCGTAGCGGTTCAAGGATTTGGTAATGGGGGATATCATGCTGTTCGACTATTACGTAATGATGGTTATAATATCGTTGCTGTTTCTGATTCAAAAGGCGCTATCTATTCAGCAAAGGGGTTTGATGTTCAGAGCCTCTATGAAGAAAAACAACGTTTTAATAAACTAAAGGCTGTTTATTGTAATCAATCAGTTTGCGAGTTGGTTGATCACGATGTGATCACAAATGAAGATCTATTAGCCCTCGAGGTGGATATTTTAATTCCAGCAGCTCTCGAAGGTGTTATTACTAAAAATAATGTCCATAACATCAAAGCCCGTTATATTGTCGAAGTTGCTAATGGTCCAATATTAGCGGAAGTTGATGATGAGTTATTCAAAAGAAAGGTTCATGTTGTACCTGATGTACTTGCCAATGCTGGTGGTGTTATTGTGAGTTATTTTGAATGGGTCCAAAATAGACAGGGTTATACTTGGACACTGAGTGAGGTCCATGAAAGACTAGGCGAAAAAATGACTCGTGGCTTTAATGAAGTCTGGGATCTGTCTAAAAGTGAAGGGATCAGTCTCCGGGATGCTGCCTACAAATTAGCATTTAAACGAATTGGCTCGGCTATTGAAGCCCATGGCACCAAAGAATATTTTTCATCTTAAAAGTACAGAAGGTAAGGTTAAATGATTTATAATAATATTGTAGATACCATTGGTAAAACACCCCTTGTAAAACTCCATTCATTTTCTGATCAAGTTGATTGCAATTTATTAGTTAAATGTGAATTCATGAATCCAGGTGGTTCAACAAAAGATCGCATTGCAAAACAGATGATTGTTGATGCTGAAAAATCGGGTCGTATCAAAAAAGGCGATACGCTTATAGAAGCAACAAGTGGTAATACAGGTATAGGAATGGCATTAGCTGGCGCAGCACTGGGTTATAAAATTGTCATAACACTGCCTGAAAAAATGAGTCAGGAAAAGCAAGTGGTACTGGAAGCGCTTGGCGCTGAAATTATCCGTACACCAACAGAAGCTGCTTGGGATGATCCAGAGTCTCACATAAGTATTGCTAAAAAGATTCAACAAGAGCGTCCTAATGCCCATATCCTTGATCAATATGGAAATGAATCTAATCCAAACGCCCACTATATGGGCACAGGCCAGGAAATAATCGATGACATTGATGGCTCCGTAGACATGGTTGTTATTGGTGTTGGAACGGGTGGCACTTTGACTGGCATAGCTAAAGTTATTAAAAAATCCTATCCAGAAGCGTTAATAGTAGGAGCAGACCCCGTAGGCTCACTACTAGCAGGACCTGAAGAGATTAAGCCCTACCATGTTGAAGGTATCGGTTATGACTTTATCCCTGATGTTCTGGACAGAAGCCTTGTAGATCGTTGGGTAAAAACTAATGATGCCGATTCTTTCAGACTTGCACGTGCTTTAATGCGGGATGAAGGTTTGTTGGTGGGAGGTTCATCTGGATCAACCATGATGGCAGCTTTGAAGGAAGCTCAATCATTAAAAGCTGGTCAAAATTGTGTGATTATTCTTGCAGACGGCATTCGTAATTATCTTAGCAAGTTTGTCAGTGAGCAGTGGCGTAAACAAGAAGGCTTTGAATAAAATTAATTTCAGTATAAACATCGTCAGCAACCAAACATTCCGTTAGAATAGATAGTAATAATAATGAATATAATAAAAAAAAATCATGAAAATTCTAATCAGTAATGATGATGGAGTTGCTGCACCTGGCTTAAAAGTCCTTGCTGATGCTTTAGCCGAAGTTGGTGAAGTAATCGTAGTGGCTCCTGATAGAAATCGAAGTGCCGCCAGTAGCTCTTTAACCATAGATGTTCCCCTAAGAGTCACTAAGTCTTCCTTGGGTTACTTTGCTGTTTCGGGCACTCCAGCAGATTGTATTTTGATTGCTCATCACTCTGTTTTAAAGGGCGAACTACCTGATATCGTGGTTTCTGGTATCAATATGGGAGCAAATTTAGGTGATGATGTAATTTATTCTGGAACGGTAGCTGCAGCAATAGAAGGTCGTTTTTTAGGTGTACCAGCCTTAGCCATGTCCATGGCTAGTAGGCAGTGTAACCATCTTGAAACTGCTGGCATGGTAGCAAAGCAATTAACCGAGCAGCTACTTCGAGAAGATCTAGGTAAAGATAGAATCCTTAATGTGAATGTGCCTGATATTGCACTTGATGAGTTAAGGGGGTTTAAAGTAACAAGGCAGGGCCATAGAAATCGGGATAATGTTGTTGTTCCTGCTAGGGACTCAAGAAACAAGCCGATTTATTGGCTAGCACCTCCAGCAACTGGAAAAGATGCCGGTGAGGGAACAGATTTTCATGCCATAGAACATAATTTTGTATCAATTACACCTTTGCATGTTGATTTAACTGCCTATCAGGCATTTGACCAAGTATCATCTTGGGTGTCGGAGTTGTCTTTATGAATTCAATAAAAATACATGGGATTGGCATGACATCTCAAAGAACACGTAGAAGACTAGTCCAGCGATTAGAAGAGGAAGGCATCCGAAATCAAGATGTACTGAACATTATGGCCAGTACACCTAGACACATTTTTATTGATGAAGCCTTATCCCATAAAGCTTATGATGATATTTCTCTACCCATTGGTCGCGGTCAAACTATCTCTCAACCCTACATTGTTGCTCGAATGACAGAGATTTTATTGGAATCAGGTCCCTGTGAAAGGGTTCTAGAGATTGGTACAGGTTCAGGTTTTCAGACCGCAATTTTGGCTCAGTTGATGGGTAAAGTTTTCTCAATTGAACGCATTAAAGCTCTACAAGATAAAGCTAGAAAACACCTTGCCGTTTTAAGGTTAATGAATGTTGAATATCGATATGGTGATGGTGGAGAAGGCTGGATAGAAAAAGGACCCTTTGATGGCATCATTGTAACCGCTGCCCCTGCAGTTTTGCCACGTGAACTAATGCAGCAATTGAAAGATGGTGGAAGAATGATAGTGCCAGTAGGAGCAATGGATGGTGAACAGCATTTATGTTTAATTCAGCGAGTGGGCGATGAATTTGAAAAGCATATTCTAGAAGCTGTTAGGTTTGTACCTTTATTAGGTGGCGCTTTAGAATGAAAATTTTTACCCTACTATATGATAAGGTTTTAATCTGGTCTCGCCATAAGTATGCAGCACGCTACCTAACTATAATGAGTTTTTGTGAATCGATTTTTTTCCCGATTCCTGTGGATGTCATGTTGGCACCCATGGTCTTGTCAAAACCAGAAAAAGCCTGGTACTATGCCGCCATAACCACTCTTGCTTCAGTAACAGGAGGCATTTTTGGCTATTTACTTGGCTACTTTGCCTTTGAAAGTATCGTTGAACCGATGATTCAAGCAGCAGGCTATACCCAAAGATATCTTGAAGTGATTGAATGGTTTAAAGACTATGGTTTTTGGGTGGTATTTCTAGCAGGCTTTAGCCCTATTCCCTATAAAATATTTACCGTATCTGCAGGTGTTCTGCATATGGCAATTCTACCTTTTATATTAGCTTCGACCATAGGTCGTTCAGCACGATTTTTTCTAGTGGCGGGATTAATTTATTGGGGTGGAGAAACCATGGAGCGCAAACTTCGTCAGTACATCGATATACTTGGTTGGGCTGTGGTATCGTTGGTGGTAATCTTATATCTGATATACGCTTAATGCCCTAATGTCCCTGCTAGATAAAATAAGCAACAAATCTTTCCAACTTGCATGGCGATTGGTGAAGTTACTCGTGCTGTTACTTTGTCTTACCTCCTGTGTAAATTACCATGGTCCGGCCCCAGTAAGAAATCTGTCCATAGAACCTGAATCGCGAAAAATATTGAAAACAGGGCAGTATCAAGTAAGAAAAACTGACACCCTCTATTCCATTGCATTTCGATTTGGTATTGATTTTCAACAACTGGCACAGATCAATAAAATAAAACGTCCCTATACCATTTATCCTGGTCAAGTTATAAAACTACGATTTAACAAAAATGTAGCATCTTCGTCAAAAACAACTGCTATAGCCTCTAAAACCAAGAATACACAGGTAAGCAAGCTAGGGAATAAGAATCTAAATGTTGCAAAGCAACAAAATAAAATAATGCCCAAACAGGTTGATAAGAGTAAATCTAAAGGGATGCTGAAGAGTTTACATTTTGACAGTACGARAAAAGTGACAGGCTGGCAGTGGCCTGTTAAAAATAAGCACTGGAAGAAAAATTCTTTTGGGAAAGATACTAATCAAGGAATTGAAATCCCTGGCCGTTTCGGTGAAGCCATTAAGGCTGCTGCAGATGGTAGAGTGGTATACAGTGGTAACGGCCTTGTTGGTTATGGTAATCTGATTATTATTAAGCACAATGCATCATTTCTAAGTGCTTATGCCCATAATGAATCACTTATCGTTAATGAAAACGAACTAGTGAGGGCGGGTCAGCTTATTGCCAAGATGGGTAAAAATGATACGGGTCAGACTCAGCTACATTTTGAGATCCGTTTTCAAGGTAGACCCGTTAATCCTCTGAAATTTTTACCGCTAATTAATTAATGCTATTAAACCATAGAGTTGAAGCAAGGCGGAAAAATAGAGGCTAAACGACTTAGTCTAGCAATCCATGTCAGTTGAGATAGTTAACAATCAATGACGGAGAGCTAAATCATGCAAAACTGTAAAACAGTAAAAACAAAACAAGCTGCCTCTGCAAACGATGCTACAAGGCTTTACCTAAAGGAAATAGGTGCTGCACCACTACTTACGGCCGAAGAAGAAGTTTATTTTTCAAGAAAAGTTCAAAAAGGTCACCTACCATCAAGACAGCGTATGATTGAAAGTAATTTACGCCTAGTTGTCAAAATTTCAAGACGATACCTTAATCGTGGTCTTGCCTTACTTGATCTCATCGAAGAAGGTAATCTAGGTCTCATAAGAGCGGTGGAAAAATTTGATCCCGAGAGAGGATTCAGGTTTTCAACCTATGCTACTTGGTGGATAAGACAAACTATTGAACGGGCAATAATGAATCAGACAAGAACAATTCGACTGCCTATACATATTGTTAAAGAGCTGAATATCTATTTACGTGCATCACGTCAGTTAGCTCAAGAGCTTGACCATTTCCCATCGGCGGATGAAATTGCTGAAAAAGTTCAAGTGGATGTTAAGGCTGTGAATCGTTTGCTTGGACTGAATAATCGCGTCACCTCCATGGATGTTCCCTTTTCTGGTGATAAGGGATCAAGTCTTCAGGATACTATTTCCGATGAGCAAACTTTAGATCCCTCTGAGAAATTACAAATTAGCAAGGTAAAATCTAAGATAGAGAAATGGTTATTGCAGTTATCGGATAGACAATGTGAAGTGCTTGCTCGTCGTTTTGGATTACTTGGCTTTCACCCTGATACTTTAGAGCATGTTGGAGAAGAAATCGGGCTGACACGAGAAAGAGTAAGACAAATTCAAGTTGAGGCCTTAAAACGACTCAAAGAAATACTAACTCGCCAAGGCCTTTCACTAAATTTATTATTTAAATAATAATCTGCTTTAACTTAAACCTAAACTGAAGCTTTAACTTAAGCAGGGATAGAAATTGTTAGGGCATGTATTTCTGTTTCCATCATCTCACCCAGGGCACCATAAATAAGTCGATGTTTTTGTAGAGGCCTTAAGCCTAGAAATTTATCGGAACAAATGATTAATCGAAAATGCCCTTTACCGCTTTTTGCTCCTGCATGACCGGCATGCAAATGAGACTCATCAACTATGTCTAGTTGAGAGGGTGCTAGTTCAGCTTCTAATTGATTTTTCATCTGAATTATTCTTTGTTCATTATTCATCATATTTCTTCGCAATGTTGGTTTTAAAGTTACAATTGTTTTCCAAGGTAGAATTCATTTTAAAATTTAGTATAAAATAAGCAATTGCATGAATCAGTTCATGGCTGTAGTTTAACTTTTCTTTATAGGTAATCAAATAAAAATGACGTTAAAAGTCGATTTACATTGTCATACTCAACATTCAGACGGCAGCCTTAGCTGTCTGGAATTGATTGAAAGGGCCGTTGAAAAGGGTGTAAATATTCTAGCTATTACCGATCACGATACTACATCAGCCCATGAAGAAGCTGCTAAAATTGCAAAACTTCTACCGATAGAAATTTTAAAAGGTGTTGAGATTTCAACAGTTTGTGATAATCAGGAACTGCATATTGTTGCACTTGGTGTTGATGTAAATAATCATGATCTACAATTGTTATTGAAAAAAAACCGTTCGATTAGGAAGGAGCGTTCAGTAAAAATACTAGAAAAATTACAAAAATCAGGTCTTGAGGACTTAACACTAGCCTTGAAAAAAATTGTTACCGGAACAGTAATCTGCCGTAGTCATCTAGCTCAGCTATTATGTAGCCAAGGCATCGTAAAAGATTTTCAGAGAGCATTTAAAAAATACCTTGGAAAAAAAGGTAAGGCTTGGGTCGCAGTTCAGTGGCAGGATGTGGCAAAAGTCATTCGTACCATTAAAAATGCTGGCGGAGTGGCAATTCTTGCCCATCCAACTAAGTATAAATTATCGCCAACCAGACTAGGCTTGATTATTGATGCATTTGTCACAGCGGGAGGTGAGGCAATTGAAATAGCCTATCCCGGATTAAGCCCATCAGACAGAGCTATGTTAATTCGGCAGGTAGAAAAGCATGACCTAGCCGTATCTCAAGGATCTGATTTTCATCATCCTAAAACTAGCTGGACCGAGTTGGGTGCTTTTGGCGTTAACCCTGAATCTTTTAAGGTTGTTTGGCAACATTTTAATATTCGAGCTTGATCGGATAACTATTGTTAATAGTTATCATTAGTACTTGTCATTAGCTCAACTTAGAGGATAATCCCTGATGATGGGTATATGTTAATCGGAAGCGCTATTTAATGACTCAATTTTTTCAAATACATGCTGAAAACCCCCAACATCGTTTGGCCAATCAAGCGGTGAATATAATTCATAAGGGCGGTGTAATTGTTTATCCTACGGATTCTGGATATGCTCTTGGCTGTCAGTTGGGAGATAAAACTGCCTTAAATAGAATTAAAGCCATAAGACGTCTTGAACCGAATCATCATATGACCCTTATTTGTCGGGATCTCTCAGAACTTGCCAATTATGCTCGAGTGGATAATTCAGCCTACCGTTTAATTAAAAACCACACGCCGGGTAGCTATACCTTTATTCTAAGGGCCACATCTGAGGTACCTAGAAGATTACAGCACCCGAAGAAAAAGACCATCGGCTTAAGAGTTCCAGATAACAAAATTGCCTTGGCTTTATTAGAAGCTCTGGGTGAACCCATGATGAGTACAACGTTAATTCTACCCGATGAACAGAATATTATGACCGATCCTTATGATATTCGAATTGAATTGGAAGGCAAGGTGGACTTGATCATCGATGGAGGTTATTGTGGAGATGAAGCGACTTCCATGATTGATTTAACCTCGGGTTCTCCTGAGGTTATTAGAGTTGGTCAAGGTGATGTCTCTGCTTTTGAGTGACCTTTTTTCTTCTTCTAAAACTAACAAACTTGCCGTATAATTGTTGCGCTAAACCATCAAACCTGAAGCAGCTAACCATTTAAAGATAACTTACATAACGTATTTATATGACTGAAACAGCGGAAAAAGCGGTTCATACTTCTCATCATGTACAAGAGGAAATGCCTTTTGCCATCGTTAAGGGTGAGGCTGTGTCCGCTGTTCCTAAAGATCTGTATATTCCACCTGATGCCTTDGAAGTNATTTTGGADGTHTTHGAAGGBCCACTAGATTTAYTGCTBTATCTCATAAGACGTCAAAATATTGATATTGTTGATATTCCACTGGCAGATATTACTGCTCAGTATATGGAATATGTTGAACTAATGAAGGATCTACACCTTGAATTAGCTGCAGAGTATCTTGTAATGGCAGCTATGCTTGCTGAAATTAAGTCCAGAGTTTTACTGCCTAGACCTCCTTCGGCAGATGAAGATGAAGGCGATCCTAGAGCAGAACTTATTCGTCGTTTACGGGAATATGAACAGTTCAAACAGGCTGCAGCGGATATAGATGAACTGCCTAGAGTAGATCGTAATATATTTCAAAGTGCAGTGGAAGCACCTGAATTTGAAATTGTAAAACCTGAAGTTCCTGTGGATATGAAAGAATTGATGATTGCCTTGACCGAGGTGTTAAGCCGAGCTGAAATGTTTACCAGCCACCACATTCAGAAGGATGTTCTGTCAGTTAGAGAAAAAATGGTGATGATCCTCAGCCAAGTGAATAGAGATTCTTTTACTGATTTTATAAACTTGTTTGATGTTACTGAAGGACGAATGGGTATAGTTATCACCTTTATGGGTGTCATGGAACTGATTAAAGAATCCTTGATAGAAATCATTCAGCAAGAACCATACGGCCCAATTCATGTGAAAGCAGCTGGCTCAAAGTCTAGCAATTCTAAGTCTAACAACAATGATGCTTTGGATATCACTAATCAGGTTGAAGATTAACTATGGATACTAAAAAATTAAAAAATATTCTTGAAGCGATTTTGATGTCAGCAGGTAAACCGATTGCTGCGGATAAATTGCTGCAACATTTTGATGAAGAGGATCCCCGACCTTCCATCACAAAGCTAAAAGCCCAAATCAAGGAATTACAAGGTGAGTGTGAGGGTAGGGGAATTGAATTAAAAGAAGTTTCCTCAGGCTTTCGTTATCAAGCTCGTGATGAATATGGAATTTGGGTGAGTAAGTTGTGGGAAGAAAAACCCCAACGCTATTCTAGAGCGCTTCTTGAAACACTTGCCTTAGTAGCTTATCGTCAACCGGTTACACGCTCAGATATTGAAGATGTGAGGGGTGTTGGAGTTTCCAGCTCTATTATAAGAACACTACTGGAAAGAGAATGGGTTCGCATTGTAGGTCATCGTGACGTTCCTGGTCGCCCGGCTTTATTTGCAACAACAAGACAATTTCTCGACTATTTCAATATGAAAAGTCTTGATGAATTACCAAGTTTGTCTGAGCTTAAAGATCTATCAAAATTAGATCCTGAACTTGATTTAGGAACGAGTAACCAATATATAACAACGGAAGAGTAGTACCTGATGTCAGAGAAATTACAAAAAGTCTTAGCGCGAGCTGGTTTAGGTTCCAGAAGAGAACTTGAAGGTTGGATTAGTGCCAAAAGAGTCAGTGTTGATGGAAAGATTGCAATCCTTGGTGACAGGGTTACTGAAGAGGCTAAAATTCGGGTTGATGGGATCCTTCTCAAACTTAAAAAAGAATCAGAGATTCGTCGCAGAGTACTTATTTATAATAAACCTGTTGGAGAACTTTGCACTCGAAAAGATCCAAAAGGTCGTCCCACTGTCTTTGAGCGTTTACCTAATTTAAAACAGGGACGCTGGGTTGCAATTGGTCGCCTTGATTATAATACTTGTGGCTTACTCTTGTTCACCAACGATGGTGAAATGGCTAATTTGATGATGCATCCATCATCTGAAATCGAACGGGAATATGCAGTTCGAATTCATGGTGAAGTGAATGATGCCATGGTAAAAAGATTAACAGATGGTGTGATACTTGATGATGGTAAAGCTGCTTTTAACAGCATTAAAGCTGCGGGTGGTGAAGGAACAAATCAATGGTTTCATGTCACTCTTAGAGAAGGACGAAATCGTGAAGTAAGGCGACTTTGGGAGTCTCAGGATGTTGAGGTTTCAAGACTTATCAGAGTGCGTTACGGTAAAGTTGAACTACCTAGAAGTTTACACCGTGGTACTTGGATTGACATGGAAGATGGAGACATCAACTCTCTAGCTGCTACTGTTGATCTAAAACCAAAGACACCAGCTAGAAAGAAAGTTCATCAGCGCAACCCTCGGCAAACTAGAATGGCAACCAGACGAAAGCGGGCACAGCGTAAGCCTCATTAACCAGCCATAAGTTGTTCGGGACTAGTGTTCCTTTTGTCCGCAACTTTATGTTTGATGAGAGTTATATAATTACTTAACTGGTCTGGCAATTCTATTTCTGTTCCAGCAAAAATCAACAATCGATCATTTTCCGATTGATTGCGGATAATTTTCTCAAGTAATTTAACGACTAAAGGTGACTGAAGGGCATTTCCAACATCAATAAACAAATACATACCAAAATGAATGCTCAAGGAAATATGGCGTAAGGCATTTTCAAAACTAGCTGTATTGGGAGCAAAGATGTTTGGAATGTCTGTTCGATATAATCCTTGGCCTTCTTTCCAAAAGTAAAAAGCCTTACCGGTGTAATCTTGATAGCGATCTAATCGCTGATAGATTTTTTCGGGAGTTGTAGTTTCTATCTTGCATAAACAACCGGGTTGCTCCAACAACTTATCAAACATATGGAATGTTTTATCAGGGTAAATAGAATTTAGCATTTTATTCTTCCTTGGATATTTTACAAATCGAAAACATTTACAGCAATTTTATGCTGCAACTTTGACCTGGTTGCGTCCATTATTTTTAGCTGAATATAGAGCTCGATCGGCACGGTTAAATAAATGCTCCATACATTCTGTTTTATTGAAATGTGCCACGCCAATACTGACAGTTACCTTAATAGACTCATTTTCACACAGGGTTTCTACTTGCTCAATAGCTAATCGAATACGTTCTGCCATAAATGTGGCGCTGTTCACATCACTATTGTTAAGTAGCACAACAAATTCTTCTCCACCGAAGCGAAATAGCTCATCTGACTGACGAATGATATTTTTTATTGTGGCGCTAACTGACTGTAAAGTTTTATCCCCAGCACTATGACCATACTGATCATTTATCTTTTTGAAATAATCAATATCAATCATTAACATAGAAAATGGCGTGTCATATCGCTCGATAATATTCTGTTCACGAAGAACTGCATTTTCCAGGGCTTTACGATTGCCAGCTCCAGTAAGTGGATCTAATAAGGCCATATTAACGGCCTGTTGGTACATTAATGAATTTCTTAAGGGATAAATAAGCGCACCAGTAAGGCTTTCTATAATTAATAAATCTTGATCGCCAAAGGGTTTGTTACGTGTACAAACTAAATCACCAAGGTATTGGCCTTCAAGTTCTAGCTTGTACTGGCAGATGTGTGTGCCAATTGAACCATAACTATAACCGAGGTTTTGTTCTAAATTTTGATAAGAAGTAGAGTCACAGGGTACGAGACTTGCTATTTCTTGACAAAAAAATTGTAACAGTGCCTGAATATCTAGTGTACGTTGTAATCGTTGAGATAAGCGAAGTGCTGCATGTTCTATTTCTTCCTGGCGAGTATTATTACGACTGGTGACTTGGGCAATGCCATCGACTTTTCTGCGTAAACTTTCAAGTTGCACATTGGTGTTAAGTGAGCGTTCGCTATTAAAATATTGCATCTAAATTCAACTTCTTCTCAGGATTTAGGTGTAACTGATGCCAGAACTATGCCAGTGTTCTTATATAGAAGAAATTATTAATATAAACAACGAGTTACAGACTATTGACGGAGCATTTCTATCGATGAAGTCAAAAAAATGGCGTATAAAACCTTGTTTTTAAGGTTAATTTGAGATGTTGTCAAAAAAGCGGCAACTTATTGCCGCTTTGAGAGTGTTAAACGAGTTAAAAGGTAGAATCAGCAGAAAATCACTGTGCATTTAAGGCTTGACCGTTAACATTGCAACTGTCTGCACCCATTAGATATAGATAGACGGGCATAATCTGTTCTGGTGTTTTAAGGCTTGAAGGATCTTCTGCAGGATAAGCATCTGCACGCATGGAAGTTCTCGTTGCACCTGGATTGATAGAGTTTGAACGAACCTTGGTATTAGACTCAAGTTCATCTGCTAATACTTGCATTAATCCTTCAGTGGCAAATTTTGAAACAGCATAAGCACCCCAGTAGGCGCGAGCTTTCCTGCCAACTGCTGATGATGTGAAAATAACGCTAGCTGAGTCGGCAGCTTTTAACAAGGGTAAGCAGCTTTGGGTCAGCATAAAACTGGCGTTGACATTTACCTGTTGTACCTTGTACCAGGTTTCTATGTCTTGATTTTCTATTGGAGAGAGTGTGCCTAGATAACTGGCATTATGCAGCAGTCCATCAAGTCGTCCAAATTCCCTAGTCAACACTTCAGCAAGTTTTTGATAGTCTTTTGGCGTGGCTCCCTGTAAATCCATAGGATAGATAGCCGGAATTGCACCTCCAGCCTTTTCAATAGCATCATAGGTTTGTTCTAGTTTACCCGTGGTCTTGCCAAGTAAAATTAGTGTTGCACCATGATGAGCATAAGCTTTCGCAGCAGCCCGTCCGATGCCATCTCCTGCCCCTGTGACGAGAATAACTTTGTCTTTCAACAACTCAGTCTGGGGTTTATAGGATTTTTGATCAAAATCTGAAAAATTCATCGTTTCCTCTTACTCATATCATCCATCAAGTTGCATTTTCTAATCCTAGTCAGCAAGCATTGAGATCTCTTTGCCATTGTATTACATTCTAAGTTGAATATCTCCAGAAGAGTAACAACTTGAGAAATATGCACCTTGAGGCGGAACGTGAATATGACATACAAACTTGAACCAAGCTCAGATGAAATAAAGCAGATCATGGACTTGACCACCAGTAGGATAGTGTCTTTCCTCGACAAGATCGCTGACCCTGTGGAAGTTGATATCAATCAAGTTAGAGCTGATGCCTATCATCAAGCAGAAGCTTTACCTGAGTTCGAAACACCTTTTAAAGAAATTCTTGATGATTTATTTGATAATAAAATACCTAACTCCTTGCAAACTGCTCATCCAGGTTTTATGGCTTATATACCGGGAGGTGGGTTATTCCATTCAGCCTTAGCAGAGTTAATCGCCAAGATTGCTAATCGTTATGTTGGTAAAGATTTTACAGCGCCTTTTCTTGTTCAAATCGAAATCGATATCATTAAATGGTTCTGTAAATTAATTGGTTATTCAGATGCATCTGCTGGCACCTTAACATCAGGTGGTTCGATTGCTAATTTAACAGCTGTAATTTGTGCTCGAACTTATTGTCTCGGTGATGATTTTTCAAAAGGTATTGTTTACGCCAGCAACTATTCCCATCATTCTAATTGGAAAGCTTTTCAGGCAGCTGGTATTGCTGCCAAGAATATTCGTAAAATTCCTGTTGATGATAAATTTAGATTGGATGTTAAGTGTTTAAAGGCACAGCTTCAAGATGATGTTAATAGAGGGCTTACTCCTCTGATGATAGTTGCCACGGCAGGTAGCACCAATACGGGTACTGTTGATCAACTGGAAGAGATAGCTCTGCTCAGTAAACAATTTTCTGCTTGGTATCATATTGACGCTGCTTATGGTGGATTCTTTACTCTAGTTGATTCTATGAAAAGCCGTTTAAAAGGAATTGAGCTAGCCGATTCAATTACACTTGATCCCCACAAGGGATTATTTCTACCCTATGGAACAGGCGCTATCATTGTAAAAGACCGAAAAAAATTAGAGCAGGTCTTTAAGCATTCTGCCGATTATATTCCAGAGGATAATTCAGATATAGATATTTGGGATTTTTCTGGCATGTCTTTAGAACTTACCAGACCCTTTCGAGGTTTGGGTATTTGGCTGCCATTTAAAATGTTAGGTGCCGATGCTTTTAGAAATGCGCTTAGTGAGAAAATTCAACTGGCTAATTATTTTCATACTAAACTTAAAGAAAATGAGGCTTGGAAAATCATTGCTGAGCCAGAGTTATCTATTACCGTTTTTAGATATGATGATAAAAAGAAAACTATGCAAGAATTAAATATAATTAATAATAAAATATTAAATCATGTAAATGCAAAATTTAGAGTGAATATATCTGGAACTAAGGTTGACGGATATTTTGTACTCAGAAATTGCATCTTATCTTTTAGAACACATATCGAGCAGGTGGATTTTTTACTCGAGGATTTATCTGAAGCTATGGATAGTGTAGTGATGGAATTATCTTGAAAACAACTTCTAAAAAGCTTTTAAAAGTGTCGGGTTTTCTACTGGCTGGAATTTTGAGTATTTATGCTTTATTCCCACATTGGATTGGTTTTGTGATAACAAGCCAATTACCCGAAGATATGATCCTCAATAGTTATGAAATTAATTATCCAAGAATGAATGATGTTGTTGTGCCAAAACTAAGTATTAGCATTAATGGATTTAATCTACAACTAGAAGATGTAAAGCTAGATTATGGCTTAAAGGTTCTAGACATGGGTAAGATGATTATAGAGACAAGGCAAGACTCTGACAGTGCTTTTCAATTACGCCTACCCATCATCGAAAATGATGATCTAGAGTTTCTAGAAAACTTCAATAAAGTATCCATTAAAAAACTGCAGTTTGAGAGACAGGCCAATCGAATAAATGTTAATGATGTTGTATTTACCAAGAACCCTGAACTACAAAACACTAATAAGTATCGATTAGTTTTCAGTGAACTGAATATTTATAAGGATAATGCGCCTGCCTTTTTACTCTTAAAAGGCAGTATAAATTTTGAGGTAATTGATAATCAATACAAGTTAGATATAACCCGCTTTCAGAATAAACATGAACAACCATTACTATCCCTAGATTATCAATTAAATACTCAACAAGTGACGCTATTTTCTACCATTAATTATCAAAATTTGAAGTCATTATTTCCCCAAGTTGCTTTAAAAATCCCCCTAGAGCCCAGTGGTCCACTATCTTTACAATGGGTACAAAATCATATTGATAATAAACTGCAACTATTAATGTCGAGCGGATTAAACGTGGCTAGGTTAGATAACACTACAGCAAGTCCTCTAGAGGTAAAGGTATCACTGACGAGTGACTCTAATAACTTCCCCTTAGCTGTGAAGGCAGATATAAACATAATCGGAGAAGATATCACCAGCTTTAGATTAGGTTCCGTAGTGGCAGAATTTTCAGCCCTCAAACTTAATAGTAATTTTTTGCTCAAACTCAACAGCCTGAACGTTAATGCAGCAGACTTTTCACTTTCAGAACAGCAATTTGATTTTCTGCTAGAGAAAATACATTTTACAGAAAATGATAAGTCATTAAATTTACAAGCAGACACACTCAATGTCATTGGAAAGATTTCTGACTTTAGTTTGTCAGCCGAAAATTTATCGAAAGAAAATGTGACTGGCCAAGGACAAATATTAATTAATCAACAACTACTGGCTCCATTTTCCTTTACCTTTGATAAAATCCTTTCTGATTTATCCATCAGATTACAAAGAAACAAATTAGCCATTCAGCTCATTAACTATTTCTTAAAGCCTTTTTCCAAAGATAGCAATATTCCCATAGAAATTACTGAAGGCGAGGTGGTGCATTCTGCTGAAGTTGTTTTATCAAAAGACGTTATTGTAGAAAGTATTTTTAATATAAAAGATATGTCCTTTAATTTTGGGAAAAACAATATTTACGGCTTAAATTTATCACAAAAACTAACCTCTATTTCTCCCTTAAAATTACATTCAAATTTAACAATAGAAAGTATAAATTTTTCCAGCGGTATTGAAATAACCAATCTTATTGCAACCATTGAAAAAGTCCATAAGGATTCATTTGAAACAACCACCTTCAGTGGAGAACTACTGGGGGGAAAATTATTTTCCAAAGCCATAAAATTCAATGCCGATGGTATTGAAAAGTCAACGCTTGAGCTACAGAAGATATCATTAACGGATCTAATCTATTTTTTTGAAGTGCCAGGCTTATATGGTGATGGGACAATGAATTTTTCATTGCCCATTACGCTCAAAGGTGGAGTTGTCACTGTGACAGATGGGACTTTTAAAGCCCTTGATAAGGGAATTATAAAATATAATTATACAGATTCAGAGCCTGAAGAAGATGAAAATATAGCCCTTAAAGCTTTACGAAATTTTCATTATGATTCCTTAGACGGAACATTTTCTTATAATGAACAGGGTCTGTATCATATAAAACTACATCTGTTAGGATCCAACCCAGAACTCTATGATGGCTACCCAGTAGACTTTATATTAAATTTGAATGGCGAACTATCAGGCGTGTTTCGCTCTTTGTTTTTAACGGGTAGTTTTGAAGAGGCTATTATGGAACAGGTTAAGGCCTCCCAACTTGAACAATGATCTGTCATAAGAGTCTTGACCAACTCAATCGCACAATCTATTCTCTATAAAAGTTCTATTCATCTATTGTTCAGCTAAGGTCAACTATACTCGTTTGAACTCTTTAAAAGGAAACATTATGAGAAAATTGATGCTGTTATTTTCAGGGCTACTAATAACTACAGCTTGTAGCCCCACGGTAAAACTAGAGGCACCTAAGGAACCTATTAGGATTGAGGCTAATATCACCATAAAACATGAAATTCGCATTGTTGTAGAGAAAGAAGTTAGCGAAATGTTTGAAGATGATGAAGGATTATTTTAAGTTTGGAGCAAATATTATGAAAAACATATCAAAAATATTTATCGTTATAGCATTTTTATTTTCGTCACAATTGTTTGCCTCTGAACTATCATCGGCTAAAGATTCTGGTCTAATCGGTGAGCAGGCCAATGGTTATATTGGATTTGTGACTAGCGTGTCCGGTGATATCAAGTCTTTGGTTAAATCGGTTAATGCTAAACGTAAAGCGCGCTATATGGAAATCGCTAAGGGAAAAAAACTTCCCTTGTCTGAAGTAACCAAAATTGGTGGCGCCCAAACTATTGCTAAAACCAAAAGAGGTAACTATATAATGCGTACTGGTGAGGGCTGGACAAAAAAATAATATCTGATCTAAAAAACCGGTACTGCATGTATATGCAGCACCGGTAAAAGAATAGAGATTGAATTAATCATCTATTTAAGCGCAAGTTTTTTCTTAGCAATAGATTGCATAAAGGTTATTTGAACTCGACGTTCAAGGGCTCTTCCGTCAACATCTTCTAGTGTTGCTTCAGCTAATTTTTTCCCCGAGTTAATTAAATGTATTCTGTTTTGTGAAATGCCAGCATCAGCGAAAACTCGTTTAACGCTCAGAATTCTTTGATGAGCCACAATTTCATTCCCTTCAGCTGTTCCTAATACATCTCCATGACCCGTAAGTTGCAACTCAAGCTGTGGAAATTGTTCTAGCATTAATACTAGTGGCGTTATTTTTTGGATTGCTCCTGTCTCTAATTGATCGGAGTTTGTTCTAAACATTAGATCGACTTGCAAGCCTGCTATTAATTCTTTATTGCGAGCAACTTTCATTTGAATAGCGTCTTGATGAAGAAGTTGAACGGTGAACTGATCAAGCAAATCATCCTTTTGTGCCAAGCTAGTTTGCAGACTATCAAGATGAATTTTGTTTTCAGCAATCTGCTCTGTTAAAGGACCAACCTTCCCAGCTTCATTGACTTGTTCTCCTATGATTACTCCTGAAACAGCACCAATAATTGCACCAACCGGACCTCCTGTAATGGCTCCAATAATTAAGCCGCTAGCAAAACCAATATTCTGTTCGGTTTTATCTTCAGCTTGAAGGCTTGTAGATGAAATGGCTGTGCCTAAACCTAAGGCAGTGATTAATAGTAATTTTTTCATGATTAGTACTCCAATATTGTTGTTTGTAAAAGTGTTTGAAAAAGTGCTTAAATAAGCCTAAATGAATATTTAATTGAACATTTGATTTCACTGAGGCTATTAAAACGAAATTTTTTGTCATTAAAAGGGAGTAAATAGGACAAACTGCTGACCGATTATGTTCAAATTATGTCAAGATGGCTTTAGTTGCTTCAGGTGCTTTAGTTTCAGTGCTAAAACAGCTAGCATTAGGCTAGGCTATAAACATTTGGAAGATATTATCCATGGCAAAAAGAATTCTAATCGTTGAGGATGAGCCTCTTATTAGAGAAAATTATACCCAAGCTATTCGAAAGTATGGTTACGAGGTTACTGCTGTTGCTGATAGAGCAACTGCCATGTCGATTCTTTCTGTACGGTTACCTGATCTAGTCATTTTAGATGTCAGTCTTAAGGATGATCCCGAGGGTGGATTTGAACTGTGTAGAAGTTTACGATCCCGATCAACTACCTTGCCGATAATCTTTCTAACGGCCCTTGATAGTGAATTGGATAAGATTTCAGGCATTCGATTGGATGCAGATGACTATCTAACCAAAGACGTCAGTTTACAATATTTGATGGCAAGAATCGCAGCACTTTTTAGAAGAAATGAAGCCTTGACCGTTCCACCTGAGCAAGAAAAAATTATTCAAAGAGGTCAATTAAAAATAGATTGTCACCGTCTTACTTGCCATTGGGGTGATAATCTAATCCCTCTTACCTTAACTGAATTTTGGATGGTTTATGCCTTAGCAGATAAACCTGGTCATGTGAAAGATCGCGATCAGCTAATGCAGGATGCTAAGGCCATAGTCGATGACAGTACGGTGACTTCACACATCAAACGTATTAGAAAAAAGTTTGTGGAGTTTGATGATAGTTTTGATGGGATTGATACCGTTTATGGCATGGGATATCGATGGAATCTTGAAAGCCACTCAGCCCAAAATACACAGTCACTAGGTTAAGATGTTTCAATTCAGCTTACGAAAAAAACTGCTTTTTGTTTCATTGCTTATTCTACTTGTACCTTGGGTAGGGATCCGATATATACAGGCTATTGAGAACTATCTGCAACAATCCCTATTGGAAAACCTTTCACACTACACCCAATCAGTTGCATCGGGTTTAAGCCAGCAAGCCCATCTCATTGCTGAGTATCCTGCTGGAGAAGCTGTCTTCGCCTTACCCTTACAAAAACAACCTCAACTTGATGGTTATGATGATGATTGGCTAGACTATTTTGCCTATGGTCAAAGCTTAACAAGCCAGCAAAGCGATCAACATAACAATCATCATAACAACCAGAAGAACAAACAAAGCTCTGAGCCAGTTCTGTTAACAGGAGTCTATGAAGATAGTCTGTATTTGCACCTAACAGTGGATGATCAAAATATCCTTTATATTGAACAGGATTTCCAATCAGCTGTGGATAAAATATCACTGACTCAGGCTGATACCATTCAACTTGTTTTGAAATCAGCAAGCCAGTTAAGAAACTTGATTATACAAACCGCAGCACCGGGTTCAATAAATGCCTTGGACTCTACTACGGCCGAGTGGGAATCTAGAATTAAGGGCATTTGGCTTGAACAAGATAATGGCCATGGATATCAATTGGAGTTAAAAATTCCTTTTAGTTATGCATCTAAAGGCCTCAATTTAATTGTACACAACATCAGCAGTACGAATGCACAAGAAGCTGAAACGAAAACATATCGTTTGTCAAGCAGTTCCACCGTTCCATTATTAAGTTCTCCAAAAGAACTTACCACTAAAGTTATGCAATTTGGAACCATACCTGGAAGACGTATTTGGCTGTTGGATAATGATGGGCGAGTGTTGGTAAAAAGCGGTAGTTTGACTACTGAAACGAGATTATCACCGGTTAATCCACTCTTTGCTTGGTTACTTGCACCCCAGTTGATTTCAGATCCTTGGCGTGGCAAAACACGTTTTGAGCGTGATGATATCCAGACAGCCTTGGCAGGTAAAAGCGATAACAGAAGACTAGCGGGAGCGGATGGTGAGAATGTTATTCTCTCATCGGCTTGGCCAATTAAAGTTGATCAACAAACCATAGCAGTTTTATTAATAGAAGAATCTACTGCCGCTATACAAATTATGCAACGCTCAGCCCTTTCAGAATTATTAAATTTGAGCTTATTTGTTTTTCTACTACTTAGTGTCACCCTAATTGGTTTTGCCGGTCGCTTAGCAACAAGGATTAAGCGACTGAGAGATATCACTGATCAGTCCATTGACAAGCATGGTCGAGTAATAGGGGAAATACCTGAGAGTAAAAAGGGAGATGAACTGGATGATTTAGCCTCTCATGTTAATGATATGCTGAGTCGACTTAAGAGTTATCATGATTATTTGGAAAAATTAGCTTCGCGGCTTTCCCATGAATTACGAACTCCAGTGGCCGTGGTTCGTTCTTCACTTGAGAACATTAACCTCAATGAAATTTCTGGTGAGAATCTTAAAATATTACATAGGGCAGACACGGGGATACTTCGTCTGCAAACTATTTTAAACCGAATGGGGGAGGCAAGTCGCTTGGAACAATCCATTGATGATACTCAACTTGAGAGTTTTAAAGTGGATGAATTTTTAAACAACTTGGTTGAAGGTTACAAAGTAGTTTATCCAGAAAACATCTTTAGTTTAACTAGTGCGAGTGTAATAATAAGAGCTTCGAAAGATCTCATTGCACAAGCATTAGATAAACTGATTAGTAATGCTGTTAGCTTCTGTGATCCAGGAGCGCCAATAGAAGTAGAGCTCACTTCCAGTAAAAAATATTGGCAGCTAAGCATTTATAATCAAGGACCTTCATTACCAAAAGGTATGGAACAACAACTGTTCCAATCCATGGTATCTATCAGACAAAAGAACAGTAAAGAACAACAACCTCATTTGGGTTTAGGATTACATATTGTTCGATTGATTGCTGAATTCCATGGGGGTGAAGTCAGCGCTAACAACCATAATAACGGGGTGTGTTTTACTTTGAAGATACCCTTTGTACCTCGTTCCTGAATTTAGGGTTTCAACTAGTCAGTGAACAGTAAGGATATGTATGAATTTAACACCTTTTCATTTAGCGATTCAAGTTAGAAATATCGAAGAAGCGAGACAATTCTACGGTTCAAAATTAGGCTTTGGTGAAGGCCGAAGTACTGAAAAATGGGTTGATTTTGATATGTTTGGTCATCAGCTTGTTGTACATCTCAATGAATTTATTGGTAGCACAGGAAAGATACCTCAAATAACCAATCCTGTTGATGGACATGCCGTGCCTGTACCTCATTTTGGCGTAGTACTTGAGTTTGAACAGTGGCAGGAATTTGCAAATAAATTAACTGGCCTAATCGACAACTTTATTATTGAACCCTACGTTCGTTTTTCTGGAGAAGAAGGAGAACAGGGCACGTTATTTTTTGTTGACCCATCGGGCAATGCTCTAGAGTTTAAAGGCTTTAAAGATATCGAAGCCGGCTTGTTCACCTAGCTCCCTGCCTAATTGAGAAAATAGTTGCAGTGAACAGGTAATTACGGTACTAATTACCTTCATGGATCAAACAATAACCTTGCCCTATTGGCTTTTCATCCTGTTAGCCCTTTTTACCCTCTTGTTAATACTTGATAGGGTATTATTTCCAAGTGTGCGTTGGTACTTAAAGCGTCGGGTTAATCGAATAATAAAAGAAGTAAACACTCGCCTCGATATTGAAATTCGCCCATTTCAACTAACTAAAAAACAAGTCCTTGTTGATCAATTATTGTTTGATGAAAAGGTCATTGAAGCCATTAAAGATTATGCCCAAGAACAGGATCTACCTTTAGAAATTGCCCAAGCTAAGGCCCAGAGTTACGCTAATGAAATAACCCCCACGTTTAATGCCTATGTCTATTTTAGATTTGGCTATTGGTTAGCCAAAAAAGTAAGTCGCCTTATCTACCGTGTCAGGGTAGGAGTTTATGACGACGATCAAATTAAAAAAATAGAGAAAGGATCTACGGTTGTATTAGTTATGAATCATCGTAGTAACATGGATTATGTATTAGTATCCTTCTTAATCGGTGATAAAGTTGCCCTCTCCTACGCCGTTGGAGAATGGGCAAGAATATGGCCATTACAAACCTTGATTAAGTCCATGGGAGCCTTTTTTGTGCGCCGTAGTTCTCGCAATACACTGTATCGCCGAGTTCTAGAACGTTATGTCAATTTAGCTACTCGTGCGGGAGTTTGTCAGGCAGTCTTTTTAGAAGGTGGTTTGACCATCGATGGCAAAATGCGTGAGCCAAGGTTAGGATTTATGGATTATATGCTTAGGGAATATCATCCAAGTATTGATCGAGATATCGTATTTATACCCATAGGTATCAATTATGATCGAGTACTAGAAGATAAAAGCTTAATTCGTCACCTTGATAAAAATGCTCAAAAGAGAAGTAGTTGGTATGTATTGAAAACTGCTCTGAAGTTTTTTTACAAAACCTTGACTAAAAAACGCAAAGCCAGATGGAGTCGATTTGGATATGCCGGTGTTAACTTTGGTAAACCCTTATCAGCAAAACACTATTGTGAACAGCATCAAATTGATTTTAGTGAACTAGAATCAACAGAGAGATTTGAACAAATTAAACAATTAGCAGATGAGCTAATGCAAGGGATTGAAGAGGTGGTTCCTATCCTACCCGTTGTATTGATGTCAGAGATTTTTCTAGCACAGGATATGCAATGGAAAAGTGAGTTGCAATTAAAAGCTTCAGCAATGCAACGAATTAAGCAACTTAAACTACTCGGTGCTCCGATTGATTTATCGGAGAGTGCTTTTGAACAGGTATTATCTTCAGCCTTAACTATGTTGGTTGGAAGAAGGTTTGTTGAAGAAAAAGATAACCTCTATAAACTCGTGAAGGGAGCTGAAACAAATCTTAAATACTACGCTAATTCAATCAGCCACTGGCAATAACAACCCCCTTTATATCTCTAGAAATAAGCTTCATCAAACTCCATCAGACTATCACTACCTGCTTCAATAGATGCTAATAAAGAGCTAGTCTGGGGAAGTAACTTCTGCATGTAAAATCGGCCAGTTTTTATCTTAGCTTTATAAAAGTGAGCATCACTGCCTTGCTGATTTTCTTGGGCAATCTTTACCATTCGCACCCACATATAGCCCACGGTTACTAAACCAAATATTCTTAGAAAATCAACAGAAGCACCGCCAGCATGATCGGGATTCTTAGCTGCATGCTTTGCAATCCATCCAGTGGCCTGTTGTAAATGTGAGAAAGAATTTACAAGTGGTTTAATGAACTCTGCTAAGCTCTCATTCTGATTTTCCTGGGCTATAAACTCACCAATTTTTGTGAAGAAGCGTTTTACCAAACGACCATTATGCATGGCCATTTTTCTTCCCACTAAATCTAAGGCTTGAATGCCATTGGTTCCTTCATAAAGCTGAGCAATTCGAGCGTCACGTACAAATTGCTCCATACCATGTTCAGAGATATAACCGTGGCCACCATATACTTGAACGCCTAAATTTGTTGAGTCAAACCCAGTATCGCTACAAAAAGCTTTTATCACAGGCGTTAATAGAGATGCGAAATCATCTGCTTCTTCACGTCTGTCTGCATCGGGATTTTTAGCAAATTGATCCAATTCTTGAGCTATCCAATAGGTCATGGCGCGACAGCCTTCTGTATAGGCTCGAATAGTTAATAGCATGCGGCGAACATCAGGATGAACAATAATGGGGTCAGCTTTCTTATCTGGATATTTCACACCCGTTAAGGAGCGCATTTGAACTCGGTCACGGGCATATTCCACCGCGCCCTGATAAGCCTGTTCTCCTGCTGCCAAACCCTGGATACCTGTTCCAAGTCTTGCTGAATTCATCATCACGAACATAGCTTGCATACCTTTATGTTCAGTACCAATCATATAACCTTCGGCATCATCCATATTAATGACACAGGTGGCACTGCCTTTAATGCCCATCTTGTGTTCGATGGCGCCACAGGTAACAGGGTTTCGATCGCCAATATTACAATCAGCGTCAAACAAATACTTGGGGACTAAAAATAGGCTGATACCTTTAATTCCAGGAGGTGCATCGGGAAGACGTGCTAGTACTAGGTGGATAATGTTATCGGTTAATTCATGCTCGCCTGCTGAGATGAATATTTTGGTACCTGTAAGGTTGTGACTACCCTTCTCGTTGGGAATCGCCTTGGTTTGAATCAAACCTAAATCAGTACCGCACTGGGCTTCGGTAAGACACATGGTGCCACTCCAGGAACCATCGGCGAATTTTGGTAAATAAGTTTTACGTTGTTCATCACTACCACAAGCATGAATAGCTTTAGCAGCGCCATGAGTTAAACCCGCGTACATGGCCAGGGATTGATTGGTTGCCGATAACATTTCTGACATCATGACACTTACCGAGTAGGGCAGTCCCATACCTCCATAGATAGGATCTTCAGTGAGGGCAGTCCAGCCACCTTCACAGAATTGATCATAGGCATCTTTAAAGCCATCAGGTACCGTGACCACACAATCATTTAACTGACAAGCCTGTTCATCACCGGATTGATTTAAGGGAAGAAATACAGTCTCAGCAAATTTTGCTGCTTCTTCTAAAATTGCCTTGATAGTATCAGGCTCAGCATCTTCGTAACCTGGCAATTGATTAATGTCTTGGCCGCCTAGTAATTCATAATAAACGAATTCCATATCTCGAAGAGGGGCTTTATAGGTAACACTCATTTTTTTATCCTTTTTAGCTTTAAATTAATTCTAGCTTTTATATAGTTCTATTGCCTAGATTGTTATGGCAAGTAGCGTTGCTTGTTTAATCGCCCGTTTAGCATCGAGTTCAGCTGCCACATCAGCACCACCAATTAGATGATAGGGTTTAGTGAGGCCTTTGGCTAATTCATTTAGTGAGTTTTGTCCTGCACAGATGACCACCTGATCAACATCTAATACATGAGCCACTCCCTTGATGGTTAAGTGTAGCCCTACATCATCTATTTTATGATATTCACAGGAGGAGTGCATCTCAACTCCCTTATTCTTTAATTCAGTTCGATGGATCCAACCGGTGGTTTTTCCAAGACCAGCACCCACTTTACTGGCTTTTCTTTGTAGTAAATAAATCTGCCTGCTTGATGGTTGTTCATTTGCATTGACACCTTCAACACCCGCTCGAGATGTTAAACTCATGTCAATTCCCCACTGATCCATAAAGGCAGTAATGGACTGACTTGTTGAAGATCCCGAATGCGCTAAATATTCAGCAACATCAAAACCAATTCCGCCAGCTCCAATAATGGCTACCTTTTTACCCACGAACTTTTTATCTCTTAGAACATCAAGATAGTTTAAGACCTTTGCATGATTGATACCTTCAATCTTTGGACTAACAGGTAAAATTCCCGTGGCAATGATAACTTCATCAAAGTCACTGGCATTTAAGGTTTCTGTATTAATCAGAGTGTTAAGCTTAAGGGTAACTCCAGTGAGTTCCAATAGCTTTTTATAATAACGAATGGTTTCAAAGAACTCTTCTTTACCAGGGATTTGTTTGGCTATATTAAACTGCCCGCCAATTTCATTAGCACCATCAAATAGTGTCACATCATGACCACTTTTTGCTGCGGTTGTTGCAGCTGCTAGACCCGCAGGACCTGCACCAATTACAGCTAATTTCTTTTTATGCGTAGTTGGACGAAGATTGATTTTAGTCTCGTGACAGGCTCGAGGATTAACTAAGCAGCTAGTCATCTTGCCGCCAAAGACATGGTCGAGGCAGGCTTGATTACAACCAATACAGGTATTAATTTCATCTGCTAAACCAGCCGCAGCCTTATTGACAAAATCGGCATCAGCCAGGAAAGGGCGAGCCATTGACACCATGTCAGCATCACCACGAGCTAAAACCTGCTCTGCCTTTTCAGGTGTATTTATTCTATTTGAAGTAATCACAGGAATGGTAAAATGCTCACGATACTTAGCAGTAACCCAAGTAAAAGCTGCTCGAGGTACCTTGGTAGCGATAGTAGGAATGCGAGCTTCATGCCAACCTATACCGGTATTTATAATGCTAGCTCCGGCTTTTTCAATCCCTTGGCCAAGTTTAACAACTTCATCAAAACTACTACCACCTTCAACCAGATCAAGCATGGAAAGTCTGAAGATTATAATAAACTTCTCACCAACGGCCTCACGTACACGCCTTACAACCTCAAGGGGCAATCTCATGCGATTATTATAACTACCGCCCCAATCATCATCTCGTTGATTAGTACGAACAGCAAGAAACTGATTTAAAAAATATCCCTCAGAACCCATGATCTCAACGCCATCGTAATTAGCTTTCTGAGCGGCTAGGGCAAGACTTACAAAGTCATTGATTTGTTCTTCAATTTCCTCAAGGGTTGCAGCAGATGGTTTACGGGGATTAATCGGWKYYWGWWYWKYWKMAGSWKCTWYRRSMKTCTYRKYATMMGCATAACGGCCAGTATGAAGAATTTGTAGGCAAATCTTACAATCATGTTTATGAACGGCAGCAGTTATTTTTTTATGTCCATCAATATCTTCAGCAGTCTTAATAAGATGGGTGCGTTCATGGGTAGCGCTGCGGTTATTAGGCGCAAATCCTCCGGTGACGATTAAACCCACACCACCTCGGGCACGCTCTTCAAAATAAGCAGTCATGCGCTCAATACCATCCGGCGCTTCTTCAAGACCTGTATGCATTGATCCCATCAATACACGATTTTTAAGCTGAGTAAAACCAAGATCAAGCGGTTCCATTAGCTTTGGATAATGAGCATTTGTCATGAAGTTCCTTGTTAAACTTGACGCTGTCAAGTTGAAAGGATAACCTTACATCTAACCACTGTCAAGATTAGCTGTTATACTGGTGGATAAAACCATTGATTAGCTATTAAATATGTAGCCCAATCATAGAAAATAGAAAATAGGAACTTGAAATCAAAATGACTAGTAATCCTATAAAGAACTCAGTGAGTAATTCTACTAACTCGACTAAATCTAATTATCATCATGGTGATTTACACCAACAGTTGCTCAATAAAGCTACTTTAATGATAGAAGAGGGCGGAATTGAAGGACTGTCTTTGAGGAAGTTGGCGACAAGAGTTGGGGTATCACGGACTGCGTCTTATCATTATTTTAAAGATAAGAATGATCTACTCTGTGCCATTGCTGAAAATGGCTATAAATTAAGAATTAAAACTGCTCTGATGAATTTGAATAATGATTCTCTGTCGGCGCGGGAACAATTCCATTTCTTTGTTCATGATTACGTACGCTTTGCCTATGAAAATCAAGAGCTCTATGAGCTGATGTTTGGTCGCGCTATTTGGAAGCAGCAAAACTCTACCCAAGCTTTGAGAGATGTGGCTTATCCCTGTTTTCAATATCAGCTAGAATTGACTAAAAATTGGCAGCAGAATGGTTTAATAAAATCTGATGAAAACACCCTCAGGCTCGCTCAAGTTATTTGGGGAACAGTTCATGGCATCGCTAAGTTACTCATCGATGGTATTTATACTCACACTAGTCAGGTGGAAGAAATTTGTGATAGTGCCATCGCACTATTTACCAATATGGCACCTAGTGATGTGGTCTTAAAGGTCGATCTAGACAGTTAAGCTTGACCAAATCGCTCTTTAAGATAAGCGAGCACAGAGCGGATAGCCATGGCTTCACCACCTTCAGGGCAGATGGCCCTATCAGCGTTGTTCCAAGCATACATATCAAAATGAACCCAGTTAATTGGCTTAGTCACAAAGTGTTTTAAATACAAAGCCGCTACAATAGCACCACCGAAGGGTCCAGTGCCCATATTACGCAGATCGGCAAAACTGGATTTTAGTTGCTCCTCATAAGGAGTGTAGAGGGGCATTCTCCAGGTCGGATCATTCTCTTGTTGAGAGTGTTTATGGAGCGCATTTGCTATTTCATCATTATCAGTAAAATAGGGTACTACCTCTGTTCCCATGGCAACCCTTGCTGCACCTGTTAGGGTGGCAAAATTAATCATTAATTCTGGATCTTCCTCGCTAGCTAGGGCTAGGGCATCACATAAAACAAGACGACCTTCGGCATCCGTATTTTCAACTTCTACGGTTGTTCCCTTGTAAGTCGTGATGATATCACCCGGTCTGAAAGCATCTTCAGATATATTATTTTCTACGGCAGGAATCAATAACCTTAATCGAACTTTTAGGTGAGAACCCATAATCATTTGGGCTAGGCCAAGGGTATTGGCGGCTCCCCCCATATCTTTTTTCATCATCCTCATACCTGCACTGCCTTTGAGATCCAGCCCTCCAGTATCGAAGCAAACTCCTTTGCCTATTAGGGTTAATTTTGGCGCATGCTTATCTCCCCAAAACATTTCTAAAAGGCGAGGTTTATTCTTCGCAGCGCGACCCACGGCATGAATTGTATTAAGGCCTTTGCTTAAAAGATCGTCACCCACTATTTCTGAAAAGTCTGCACTGTACTGCTCAGCTAAATTTTTCATAACTTCTGATAAATGACTTGGTCCCATATCGCAGGCCGGTGTATTGATCAGATCTCTTACAAGACAAATGCCATTTATGATCGGAGTTAGTTGTTTTAACTGTTGATGTTCTTTAAGTACAAGCACAGCCCCATGGGCATTTTTGTCAGCTTTATAGTGATCGAATTCATATTGGGAAATTGCCCAGCCGATACTGCTAAGTTCAGTCTGGTTATCTTGAGTAATTTGATAATGTCCGGGAGATAAGGATTTTGCGAGTTTGGCATAGGCTGATATTCCTGATGCAGAAGGGCAGGCTCCTAGACCCAATATAATGTTTGTAACTTTACCCTCACTATCTTGTAGTTTGAGTGTTTGATCCTTAGCGGCTGTGAAGTTATTCTCAGTAACCCATTGCGCCTGACTCTTCGGTAAGTTTTTAAACCAATCATCAAAATCAACAGAGCCTAGCGCCTGAATATTAATGGCCTGACTGGTATCCTTGATTGAGTTCTTGTTTAAATTCTCATTTAAATCTTCAGAGGTAAGGAAGGGCGTTGTTTTTGTTGATATGAAATTAGTCATGATTATTTTCCTAAAACTTGGCTGTAGTAATTGAGATAACGCTCTTTTTTATCATTAAATTGCTGATCATCAGGAGCAAGCCTAAAGGTAAGATCTAGTAGGCCAGCCACCCCTTGAGAAATTCTATTTTGGGCTGCTAGATAATCAGGGGTTTGAGTATTCTCATGGAGACATAAAAGCTCTAAGGCAGCGTACATATCCGGTGCAGAATCGAGCAGTGTTCCATCCAAATCAAATAGTACGGACTGAATTTTTTGGATCATAATTTTAGCTTATGCCTCAGGTTTTTGTGTCCACATTAAATAGTTCACATCGACTCCGTTACCTAGACGGTAAGTATCGGTCAAAGGATTGAAGTGCATTCCTGTTATATCCATAGCTTGAAGTCCCGACTGTCTGATCCAGTTACTCAGTTCAGATGGCTTGATAAAGCGCTTATAATCATGGGTGCCTTTTGGCAGCATATTCAAAATATACTCGGCTCCGGCTATGGCTAAAAGCCAAGATTTCGGGTTTCTATTAAGGGTTGAGAAGAATACCTGCCCACCGGGTTTAACCAATTGAGTACAGGCGTGTACGATGGAGGCGGGATCAGGAACATGCTCAAGCATTTCAAGGCAAGTAACCACATCATAAGTTTCTGGCTGTTGCTCGGCGAGTTGTTCAGCGGACTGTTGAACATAGTCAACACACGTACCTGTTTCCAAGGCATGTAGTCGAGCTACCTTAATCTGAGCTTCACCCAAATCACTACCAGTAACAACCGCTCCTTCAACAGCCATACTTTCACTGAGAATGCCTCCACCACAACCAATATCGAGAATTTTTTTGCCCTTTAAGCCATCACAATGTTTTATGATGTAATCGAGTCTTAGGGGGTTGATATCGTGTAAAGGCTTAAATTCACTAGTGGGATCCCACCATCTGGATGCCATGGCGGCAAACTTATCAATTTCTGCTTCATCCACATTAACCTGAGCTGTCATTATTTCTTATCCTAGTTCTTTTTAACAAGTAAACTTCGCTGCCATTGCTTTGCATTTTCAACAATAGTTTGCACATTGAGTGTTGTCAGCTGCCTGCCTTTCATCAGATGTCTGCCAGCAACCCATAGATCGGTAATCTGATTAGGATTGGAGGTATAAACCAACTGTGAAATTGGATTATAAAGCGGTTGTTGCTCAATAGCACTCATATCAACGGCTATGATATCCGCCTGCTTTCCAATTTCGAGGGAACCAATTTGATCCTCAAGTCCTAGGGCTTTGGCGCCATTAATGGTTGCCATTTCAAGCACTGTTTTAGCACTCACTGCTGAGGCATTCTTAGAGGCAACTTTTGCCAACAGGGCGGTTGTCCTCATTTCACCTAACATATTTAAATCATTGTTACTGGCAGCCCCGTCTGTACCTAAAGCTACATTGACACCAGCTTGTAATAACTTTTCCACTGGGCAAATGCCACTGGCGAGTTTCATATTTGATTCTGGACAATGTATGACATGCACTCCACAGGAGGCAAGTAACTCTACCTCGTCATCTAACAGATCAGTCATATGTACGGCTTGCAAATCCGGTGTTAGTAGCCCTAGTTCCTGCAAACGCTTTAGCGGACGTTTGCCCGTGGAGGCAACTGCTTCAGAAACCTCAGATTCTGTTTCATGAATATGCATTTGAATTGGGATACTAAGTTCAGTACTGAGCATGAGTGTTCTAGTAAGAGCAGCATCTGAAACTGTGTTGGGAGTATAGGGGGCAAACTGAGTGTTAATTAAGGGGTGATGTTTATAATTATCAGCAAACTCTAAGCCCTTAGTAAAATACTCATCCGTATCAGCGGCATAGGCTGTTTCATTGTCACTAATAACTATGCCCAATCTTGTTCTGATACCAGATTCAGTCACTGCCTCTGCAGCACTTTCCGGGAAAAAATACATGTCTGCAAAACAAGTGGTACCACTTCTAAGCATTTCACAAATGGCTAATCTTGTTCCATCTGCCACAAAGCTTTCATTCACATGTTGTTTTTCTAGTGGCCAAATATGTTTTTCTAGCCAAGATTTTAAAGGCATGTCATCTGCGATGCCTCTAAACAAGCTCATGGCGCTGTGGCTATGGGCATTGATAAATCCGGGTAACAGGAGATGATCATTGAGATTAGATTGTTGGTGAGCCTGATATCGTCCGATTACTTCGTTAGTGGGGATGATCTCTCGAATTTTTGAACCATTGATTACTAGGGTGTGATTTTCAAGTATTTGCCCAGAGGGTACAACGGGGGCTATCCATTTTCCATGGATTAGGCTATCTACTGTCTCCACTGTCTACTCCAATTGTTTAAAGTGCTTGTTCTTGACTAACTTTTTTTGATTGAAATCTAGTTTTAAATCAATGATTGATGGATGGTATTATACATCAGGAATACATCAGGAATACATTAGGATATTAACTTTCTGCACTTAATTATTTATCCTTTAGTGGGGATGATTACTTACAGTAAAACTTACAGGAAAAACTACAGTGAAAATAGTTGTAAATCTATTGAAAAAACTCGCTTTTTTACTGTTAATTTATGCTACAATTCGGCGCGTTTATAACGAACCATTTCTAACCTTAAATAATTACAAAAAAACAAGGATCTATTAACTTCTATGGTTGATCTTGCGAAAGAAATTCTTCCCATTAATATTGAAGACGAACTGAAAACTTCCTACCTTGATTACGCCATGAGCGTTATTGTTGGGAGAGCCTTACCCGATGTACGTGACGGCTTAAAGCCTGTGCATAGACGCTCTCTCTATGCCATGTCAGTGTTGGGTAATTCCTGGAATAAACCTTACAAAAAGTCCGCACGTATCGTCGGTGATGTTATTGGTAAATATCACCCCCATGGTGATACAGCTGTTTATGACACCATTGTTAGAATGGCTCAGCCCTTCTCAATGCGTTATATGCTGGTGGACGGTCAGGGTAACTTTGGTTCGGTTGACGGTGATTCACCAGCGGCTATGCGTTATACAGAAGTACGCATGTCGAAACTGGCCCATGAGCTTTTATCCGATTTAGAGAAAGAAACCGTTGATTTTGATGAAAACTATGACGGTACTGAATCTGAACCTTCGGTTATGCCAACCCGTGTTCCGACCTTATTAGTTAATGGCTCCTCTGGTATCGCTGTGGGCATGGCGACTAATTTCCCACCCCACAACCTCACTGAGGTGATTAATGGCTGCATGGCTGTTATGGACAACCCTGAGATAGATGTTGAAGGCTTGATGGAACATATCCCTGGTCCTGATTTTCCCACGGCAGCAATTATTAATGGTCGTGCAGGTATTGTTGAAGCTTATAAGACTGGCCGTGGTCGAATTTATATGCGATCAGTTAGCCATGTTGAGACTAATGAGTCTAATGGCAAACAAAGTATTGTTGTCACTGAGCTTCCTTATCAGGTGAATAAAGCGCGTTTAATCGAAAAAATTGCTGATCTGGTTAAAGATAAAAAAATTGAGGGTATCACCGGTCTACGTGATGAGTCTGATAAAGACGGTATGCGTATGGTGGTTGAATTACGTCGTGGTGAAGTTCCAGAGGTTATTTTGAACAATCTCTTTGCCCAGACACAAATGCAGACGGTTTTTGGTATTAACATGGTTGCCCTACAAAATCGTCGTCCACGTTTGTTCAATCTCAAAGAGACTCTGGAAGCCTTTATTCAGCATCGACAAGAAGTTGTTACTCGTCGAACTATCTATGATTTAAGAAAAGCCCGTGAAAAAGCTCATATCTTAGAAGGCCAAGCTATTGCTCTCGCCAATATTGAGCCTGTTATTGCGTTAATTAGAGCTTCTAACACGCCCGTAGAAGCTCGTGAAGGTCTGCTTGCGAGAGGCTGGGAGTTGGGTCATGTTGCTTCCATGTTGGAAAAAGCTGGTTCGGATGCAGCTCGTCCAGATGGTTTACCTGATGAAATGGGTATCAGAGATAATCTATATTATCTTTCACCTGAACAAGCTCAATCTATTCTTGATATGCGTTTACAAAAGCTAACGGGACTTGAGCACGATAAAATTCTAAACGAATACCAAGAGTTATTAGTATTAATAGAGGAACTGTTATTTATTCTTGCTAGTAAAGTTCGTTTAATGGAAGTGATTAGAGAAGAATTAGAAGAAATTAAAGAAAACTTTGGTGATGCTCGCAGGACAGAAATTTATGATCGGAAGCTTGATCTTAGTATTGAAGATCTGATCACTGAAACCGATGTAGTAGTGACCTTATCCAATGAAGGTTATGTGAAATATCAACCTCTTGAATTGTACAAGTCACAACGTCGAGGTGGTCGTGGCAAGGCTTCTGCCAAAATGAAAGAAGAAGACTTTATCCGAAAATTATTGGTCACCAGCACCCATGACACCATCATGTGCTTCTCAAGTCGCGGCAAGGTGTACTGGTTGAAAGTTTTTGAATTACCCGAAGCTGGACGTAATGCTCGGGGTAAACCAATCGTTAATTTATTACCCTTAGAAGATAACGAAACCATTACCGCTATCCTACCCCTTAGAAGCTATGAAGAAGAAATGTTTATCTTCATGGCCACATCAAGCGGAACAGTTAAAAAGACGGCTCTTTCAAGCTTTGCAAGACAGCGTTCCACGGGTTTAATTGCCTTGGCACTTGCTGATGACGACCATCTAGTAGGTGTAGATATTACCGATGGTAATAGTGACATCATGTTATTTAGTGATGCAGGTAAAGTTATCAGATTTAATGAAAACCACGTTCGTTCCATGGGTAGAACAGCTAGAGGTGTTCGTGGAATACGTCTGAAAGATGCTCAGAAAATGATTGGCATGGTGGTGGCGCCAGAAGAAGGTCAAATCCTAACCGCTACGGTTAATGGTTTTGGTAAGCGAACGGATATCAACGATTATCCTGTTAGGGGTCGTGGTGGACAGGGCGTTATTTCAATTTCAGTCAGTGAACGAAATGGTCAGGTTATCAACGCTGTATCAGTGATTGAAGATGATGAAATAATGTTAATAACTGACCGAGGTACACTGGTACGTACTCGGGTAACTGAAACTAGAATCATGGGTAGAAATACTCAAGGGGTTCGTCTGATCCGTTTAACCAAAGGCGAAAGCTTGGTTGCTCTGCAACGTGTAGATGAAATTGTTGGCGATGAAGACGATGATGAAGAGATAATACCCACTGACGGTACCGTTTCAGAGTCTAGTGAATCTATAGCTGATGATGTTAACGATGCTGAAGATACTAATGATACTAATGATGCTGATGATGCTGATGATGCTGATGATTCAGAGGACAAATAACTGAACATGGACTTAGTTGTCTGTATTGATGGCCCGGGAGGTTCTGGCAAAGGAACCATCTCCCGATTTGTTGCCGAAAAATTAGGTTGGCATATCCTTGATAGTGGGGCTTTATATCGTGTTCTAGCAATAGCCGCCATTCACCACGGCGTTGAACTTGATAATGAAGCTGCTATCACCCTATTAGCCGCTCATTTGGATGTACAATTTACCTTTGAACAAGACAAGGGTTCAAGAGTTATTCTTGAAGGTGAAGATGTCAGTGAACAACTGCGCACAGAAGAAACGGGTACAGCTGCTTCTAAAGTGGCTGCTTTACCCGATGTTAGGCAGGCGTTATTGAAACGCCAGCAAGCCTTTCTTCAAGAGCCAGGACTAGTGGCAGATGGCCGAGACATGGGCACTAAGGTGTTCCCCAATGCTGGATTAAAAATATTTTTAACAGCCTCAGCAGTAGAAAGAGCTGGACGGCGCCATAAGCAGTTGAAAGACATGGGAAACAGTGTTAGTATCGCGACCCTTTCAAAGGCTATAGAGGAGCGGGACGAGAGAGATCGTCGTCGCAGTACATCTCCTTTGATAATGGCAGATGATGCCATAGAAATTGATACTACCTCCCTCGGTATTCGGGAAGTAGTAGAAAAAGTAATGATTTTAGTTGAACAAAGATTTCCTGAATCCTGTTCATTGTCTTAAGTTAAGTTGCTTAAGTTAAGACAACAAAATCAAAAAATAGCTGTTTCAGCAAGGATGAATCTGAAACTTTATAAGTAATCCGCAATTTTACGGAGTAAATTGTGGCGTAAACAGGCATTTAGGGTCCACCTCTAAGGCCGCATAGGAAAAATAAATGAGCGAATCATTCGCGGAACTCTTTGAAGAGTCCTTAAAAGAAATTCAAATGTCACCTGGTTCAATTATCGACGGTACTATTATGGCCATCGATAATGAGAACGTTATTGTTAATGCTGGTTTGAAATCTGAAGGTGTTATCCCTCTAGTTCAATTCCGTCTTGATAATGGGGATCTTAATATTAAGGTTGGTGATGTTGTTAAAGTTGCACTTGATGCCGTTGAAGATGGTTCAGGTGAAACTAAATTATCACGTGACAAGGCTAAGCGTGCTGAAGCTTGGATCAGACTAGAAGAAGCTTATGAAGCAACTGAAACGGTTACTGGTATTATTACTGGTAAGGTTAAAGGCGGTTTCACTGTAGATGTACTGACTATTCGTGCATTCCTACCTGGCTCACTAGTTGATGTTCGTCCAGTTCGTGATACAACTCACCTTGAAGGTGTTGATTTAGAATTTAAAGTCATCAAACTTGACCAGAAACGTAACAACGTTGTTGTTTCACGTCGTAGTGTTATCGAAAATGAAAACAGTGCAGAGCGTGATGAGCTACTGGAAAATATGCAAGAAGGCATGGAAACCAAAGGTATCGTTAAGAACCTTACTGACTACGGTGCATTCGTTGACCTTGGTGGTGTTGATGGTCTACTGCATATTACTGATATGGCTTGGAAGCGTGTTAAGCATCCTTCTGATATTGTACAAGTTGGTGACGAAATCACCGTTAAAGTACTTAAGTTCGATCGTGAGCGCACACGTGTATCACTAGGTCTTAAGCAACTTGGTGAAGATCCTTGGGTAGCAATAGCCAATCGTCATCCTGAAGGCAGTCGTCTAACAGGTCGTGTAACAAATCTAACCGATTACGGTTGTTTCGTTGAAATTCAAGAAGGTGTTGAAGGACTAGTACACGTTTCTGAAATGGATTGGACTAACAAGAATATTCACCCAAGCAAAGTAGTTGGCCTAGGTGATGAAGTTGAAGTTATGGTTCTTGATATCGATGAAGAACGTCGTCGTATCTCTCTAGGAGTTAAGCAGTGTGTGCCTAACCCTTGGAATGAATTTGCTGCAACGTGTAACAAGGGCGACAAGGTTACTGGTAAGATCAAATCAATCACTGACTTCGGTATCTTTATCGGTCTTGACGGTGGAATTGATGGTTTGGTTCATCTCTCTGATATTTCTTGGAATGCTACTGGCGAAGATGCCGTACGTGATCACAAGAAGGGTGATGAAGTAGAAGCCGTTGTACTATCTGTTGACGCTGAACGTGAAAGGATTTCACTGGGTATCAAGCAGGTTGATGCTGATCCAATGTCTGATTACCTTGAAGCTAATCCTAAGGGTACTATCATTAAAGGAACAGTCAAAGAAGTTGACGCTAAGGGTGCTGTAATTACTCTTGCTGATAACATTGAAGGTTACTTGCGTGTAGCTGAAATCAGTGTTGACCGTGTAGATGATGCACGTAATTCATTGAAAGAAGGTGAAGAAGTAGAAGCTAAATTAATAGGCATAGACCGTAAGAACCGCGTCATCAGCCTATCAATCAAAGCTCGCTTTGTAGCAGARGAAGCAGAAGCTATGGCTGATTTCAGTCAGAGTGCTGAGCCTGAAGCKGGCCCTTCKACTTTAGGTGACTTRCTTAAGCAAAAAATGAACTCTTCTGAAGAATAAGTTATTTAATAACTCGTTTTTCAAATTGTTCAGAAACAGCCGGCGTTAAGCCGGCTGTTTTGTATCTGGTTACTCTCAAACACATTCAGCTGATTACTCACAACCAAAAACTGTCCAATTCGATTGCAAAATCACCCAAATTGATAAATTGTAACTATAAGGAAATTATACAAAGGATTGCTCGATGCTTTTGGCAAGGACTGCTGAAAAGGGTTTTACTCCAGGTTATCAACGACATAAACCAGAACAAACGCTTCTCTATCAAATTATTGAACATCACTACCCTGAATTTCAGACACTTATGGAGGCTCAAAATAGACCATTACCAAAATATGTGCAAAAGGAATTTGATGAATATTTAAGATGTGGGCGGCTTGAATATGGTTTCTTGCGCGTAAAATGTGAGCAGTGTCATGATGAGAAACTGGTTGCCTTTAGTTGCAAGAGAAGAGGTTTACTTGAAAGTGATGACGAAGACAGTTATTTAACCCTTGATTGTCTGGATGACGAGCCGATGCAACAACTGCATGGTACGTGACGTGCATGGATGCACTAATGCCGTGGGCGCATGGATGCGCAGGAACGGCCCATCACTTATCGAATTGCCTTGGGTCCACAGCAAGGACGAAAAGTCTTTACCTTACAAACCATTCCACCTAGTAATACAGAGCCATCTTCTTCAACCCGAGTTGCAAATACAGCCGGTTTTAGTTTGCATGCAGGTGTTGCTACTGAGTCATATCAGCGAGATAAGCTTGAGAGATTGTGTCGATATATTTCACGTTCTGCTGTATCAGAAACTCGTTTGTCAGCTCTTAGTAATGGCAATATACGATACCAACTTAAAACACCTTACCGTGATGGTACTACTCACGTCATCTTTGAGCCACTTGACTTTACCGTTCCTGCGCATCCATGCGCCCACGGCATTAGTGCATCCATGCACGTCATTGCGAAACTTGCAGCGTTAATTCCCAAGCCAAGGGTCAATTTAACTCGCTTTCATGGTGTGTTTGCACCTAATAGTAAATGGAGAGGGCAGGTTACACCAGCAAAGCGGGGAAAAACTAAAAAACTACCAGAAGAAGAGAGCTCTGATAAATCACCTGCTAAACGCCATGTAGCAATAACCTGGGCACACCAAAAGTAGGCCCCATGAGGGGACGTCTAAAACGTGTATTCAATATTGACAAGGTGAATTGATGCACAGCATCAAGAGAGGGTGCCCTGGGGTACATTGAGACTTGTCATGAATGTGGAGGAGCGGTAAAAGTTATTGCCTGTATTGAAGAGCCTGCAGTAATACAGAAAATACTGAGCTACCTCAAAAGACAGGACTCAGGCGAGAATTCACATTCAAACAAATCAAAGATTTCACTACTACCCGATGAAAGAGCACCTCCCTTTGATAGTTTGTTTCCTTAGGTATACTTGAAATTATTCAGATACTATTTAGTGGTAGGGCTGTGTGTGTCTAATTTCTGAAAATGGCGATAGAAGAACGAATATTGTAGAGATTTTGTGAAAAATAGTTTATTTTCAGGGCATGACTATAGGAAAATACGATGGCAATAAGTTATATTTGGTTACATGCATGGATAGATATAGTGTTTATTCGACTTATACGCACCGCATTTTCCCATAATCATCTACCGCGTAGGCACCATCAAGTAACAAGATTTTTTATATCGGGGATATTATTTGATTAAATAGACTGATCAGCGGGACTAAATTAGTGTTAAACCCTGCGATGTTAGCATTCAACCAATCAGCTCTTTGCACTTGTGACCAAGCAAACTCGAAACCGGCATTTACCGCTAACTCTTCAAAAAATATTCGCTGCGCTCTGCCATTACCGTCTCTAAAAGGGTGTATTACGTTAAGTTCACAGTAGAAATCTGCGCTCGATTCAACAAAGTCATTCCGCGATAATTCAGTCAAATTATTTTCATTATTGAGCTTAGTTAGTAAGTTAATTGTTTCATGCACAATTCTGCTCACCGTGCAAAATCGACTTTCCGACTTACTAATATCGACCTGTCGTAATTCACCAGCCCAATCATAAATATCTTGAAATAAGTGAAAATGAATTGATTTGAGGTGTTCTAGATTAAACTGAGTAAAACTAGGTTTATATTCTTCCGCTCTGACTAATGTAAACTCTGTTTCAGCGTTCTCAAGCATTTCGCTGGACTGAATATTAAATTTGTTTTTAAGTATTGATGTACCTGAATAGCAGTAAATATCCTGTTGAACGCCGTACTTATCGGGCATACTTTTCTTTAAGATCGCCAATATTATTGCTTGAGATGTGCTTTTTTACAGCAATCCCTTCCAAGCTTAAACTAGCAAGATAGTTCTCCCTAGATTTTTGCTTAAATTTCGCTATTTTTTGCTTCGTTGATAACATCGAGAGCTCCATAATTAATCTAATTATACACCAAAAAACTCAATAATTCACCCAAATTAGCGGAACAAATATCTATGAATGATCGTGGAGCGGATATTACGCAGTTCTGAACATTTGCCTGTAATTCTGTTATTATTAGAATGTTATCGAGTCTTGAATTCCTTGAATTCTAGTCATAAGTATACTTTCTTAAGGAAGATGGTCTGCTGTTTTGAATGGGTCTTTATTTTTAGTCGAAAGGCTTACCAAATCAAATGGACGAGAACATGAATAATAAAAAAAGGGAAACTCTCAATGAGCTTATTCACTGAGCTAAAACGCCGCAATGTATTCAGAATTTCCGGTATTTATGCCGTAGTCGGTTGGATACTCATGCAAGTGGCTGGAACGTTAGAAGAATCCCTAAACTTACCTGCATGGTTTGATAGTGTCATCACGGCAGGATTATTAATTGGTTTCCCTATAGCCTTATTATTAGCTTGGGCCTTTGAAATGACGCCGGAGGGTGTTAAACCGATGGAAACCATAGAAGGTGACGCGAACACAACGTCGTCATCAAAAAAGATGGATAGCGTGATTATTGTTGGCATTATTTTGATTCTTGCTTTGGGGCTTTGGCAGCAAATGAGCAAACCAGTTATGACTCAAACTAAAGCCGAGTCCTCTTCTGATAAAAAAGCGCCTATTAAAATAGCAAAAGAAATAGAAATTGTTGACGCATCAATTGCTGTTTTACCTTTTGTTGATTTGTCTCAAGCTGGTGATCAAGAGTATTTTTCCGATGGCATTTCAGAAGAAATTCTTAATGTATTAGTTCAGGTCGATGGACTAAAAGTAGCCTCAAGAACCTCTTCCTTTGGTTATAAAGGGCAGGAAGCACTCGGAATACCACTGATAGCAAAAAGACTGAAGGTGCGTCATGTATTAGAAGGTTCCGTTCGAAAGGCGGGCGATATGATTCGTATTACCGCCCAGCTCATTGATGCTCAAACAGATCAACATTTGTGGTCACAAACTTTTGATAGAACTCTAACCACTAAAAATATTTTTACCATTCAGGATGAAATTTCAAAAGCCATCGTAAAACAACTAGGTATAGTGCTTGATACTAACAGTTCAGTTTTAACTCAGAACATCGATATGAGTACTGAAAATCTCGATGCTTATGAATTGTATTTGGAAGGCAGCGCGTTACTTAAAATTCGTAATGCAGACAATATACATCTTGCTATTAGTAAGTTAGAAAAAGCGGTTGAAATTGACCCGAAATTTGCAAAAGGCTGGTCGATGTTGGCTGTAAGTTATGGTGTTGCACCTTCTTGGCTGGTTATTGATAGAGAATACGTTAAGCTATCAAATGAGGCGGCAATGAAGGCAATTCAACTTAACCAGGCTCTAGCTTTACCCTATGCAATTCGCGGGACAAATTTAGCGACAATGCAGCCAGGACGTTTCTCTGAAGCCTTTACTAATTATGAAAAAGCGTTGGAAAGAGACCCTTATAATGCGGATGTTTATCTGTGGCGTGCAGAAAATTACCTGAATCTTGGTTTTTTTGAAAAAGCCGAAAAGGATTTGCTTCGGTGTATTGAGTTAGAACCTAAAAAGACAATTTGCATAGTATGGCTAGGCAAAACTTATTTTTACCAAGGAAGGGATAAAGTCGCCTTTGAGATATTTGATAAAGCCATCACTGCCGGTAGTTACGCTATGTTGGAAGTTTTAAGTGTTCAATATGCAATGCATAACAATAAACCAGCTGTTCGCCACATATTGGCTTTGGATGCCCACGGTTGGAATCTTGATAATGTAGACACAGATTTGCGCTACAGATTATTAACGGATGAAAATTTTGATTTCGACAATGAATTTAAAGAGTATCAAACAAAATTTAAAGCGAAGAATGGTCAAGAAGTAAAAACGGGTAGTTTCACATTGTATTTATTTAAAAGATATCAAGACATGACTGTCAATAATTACCGTATCCCATGGTGGAATCAATACGATAAAGAATTTTTACGCTCTCCTCATAGAAAACGACTAATCCGGGAGGCTGGGATTTATCAATATTGGCGAGAAAATGAATTTCCACCGCAATGTCATGCTGTCAGTGACGATGATTTTGAATGTGATTAAAATAAATAACAGAGGAATTAGTCATCGCGAGAAGCGTAGCGACGTGGCAATCTCTAAACGTAAACGAAATTCCAAACAGATTGCCGCGGTCGTGCCTCCCTCGCAATGACAATAAGAAAGGAATATATATGCGACTTCGTAGCGTAACAAAACACGTTAAAGACCAAAATTGGTTTGCGGTTTTTGTCGATTTTTATTATTGTAGTGGTTGGTGTTTTTATTGGTATTCAGGTAGCCAACTGGAACGAAGCTCAAGCATTTAATGATAGAGAAACAAAGCTACTGATTGAGTTAAAAAGAGAAATAGAAGCGGGTATTAATACAACTAGTCAAAAGGCTGATAACTATAGACAAGTATTAGCGGCCGCAAAAAGATCATTAGTCGCTATATCGAATGAAGAGGGTTGCAAAGCCGAATGCTGGCGGATTCTTGTAGATTTTATGCATGCATCGCAATGGGTTAGTGTCAGAGTAGACCGTTCGATTTATGATGAATTACGCCGACTTGGTTTACCAAGTAATCGATCGATTATTGACAGCATCGAAGTTATCCTCGCCCAAAATGAAGGCAATGCAATAATTTTTGATGACAAGCCTATTTACCGCGCTAAAATTCGACAATTGATACCTTTTGACTGTCCAAGAATTTTATTGGTTAAACTGTTATACATTTTCCGGTGGTGTTGAAACCTATTTATTAAACTGCATAGAAGGCAAAAGTAATATATTGGCCGCACAAATAGTTAGTAACATTGCCAATAATCCAGATATCAAACTTCATTTAACCCAGTGGGCGGGCCATCTGGTCACAATTCCATCAAGTTTTGATGATCAAAATTTGGACGCGATGAAGGCAATTAAGGTAATAGATAACGAATTGAAGCGTCGTTGATCTAGAATCAAAATATATATGGACTTAATGCAAAAAGAAGAAACGTATTCAGAATAGCAGGTATCTATGCCGTTGTCGGTTGGATCTTGATGCAAGTGGCTGGCACGTTAGAGGAATCTCTAAACTTACCGGCATGGTTTGATAGCGTAATCACCGCAGGGCTATTAATTGGTTTTCCTATCGCCTTATTATTAGCTTGGGCTTTTGAAATGACGCCTGAGGGTGTTAAACCAACGGGAACCATAGAAGGTGACGCGAACACAACGTCGTCATCAAAAAAGATGGATAGCGTGATTATTGTTGGTATTATTTTGATTCTTGCTTTGGGACTTTGGCAACAAATGACCAAGCCGGTTGTTACTCAAGTTAAAGCAACTGAAACAGTACCCTCTATTGATAAAAAAGCACCCCTTAAAATAGCAAAAGAAACAGAAATACTAGATGCATCAATCGCTGTTTTGCCTTTTACTGATCTATCAAAAAATGGCGACCAAGAATATTTTTCTGATGGTATGGCAGAAGAAATTCTTTAGACCGTAAGAATCGCGTCATCAGCCTATCAATCAAAGCTCGCTTTGTAGCAGAAGAAGCAGAAGCTATGGCTGATTTCAGTCAGAGTGCTGAGCCTGAAGCTGGCCCTTCGACTTTAGGTGACTTACTTAAGCAAAAAATGAACTCTTCTGAAGAATAAGTTATTTAATAACTCGTTTTTCAAATTGTTCAGAAACAGCCGGCTTTATGTCGGCTGTTTTGTATCTGGTTACTCTCAAACACATTCAAGCTGATTACTCACAACCAAAAACTGTCCAATTCGATTACAAAATCACCCAAATTTGTAAATTACCTGATGTATGCCGTGTAGTAATGACTTGGTCACAATGACTAAAATGTGTTTTCAATATTGCCCGATGAAAGAGCTTCACCATCAGATAGTTTGCTATCCTGAGAGCTGTCGGGATTATTAATTTTCAAGATTAATCAAATGCTATTTTCTGGCATGATTGATTGTGCCTACTTTCCGAAAAACAGTAACTGAGGAACAAATTATTGTAGAGCAATGGTCAAAAAGAGGTTGCTTTCAGTCTATGTTGGATGTCTTTACTGACTATTGAAAATGTTTCTATTTCTTGAACAGGGGAAATATAGTCATTATTCTACTTATATGCGTAAATTCTATACGTGTCTCAACCGTATCAAAATCAATGGCTCCTCGTTTTTTTCTGGTTTTAAGCAGTGCTTTGTAGAGAGCATATAATTCTTCAAGATGACCCACTAATGGTGACATCTGTTTTCTAATATTGGTCTCATCCTGGAGTACTGCATTAACCTTACTATTGGTCAGGCGTCCATGGGAGCGCATCTGTGCTGGGTAGAATTTATAACCTTTAAGCTTTCCCTGTTCACTGATCGTCATCTCACAAACCATGCATAATCGGTCGGCATCAGGGTTTAATGAGCAAAGACCATTGGAAAGAATTTCTGGCAACATGGGTACAACATGACCGGGGAAATAAACGGAGTTTCCTCTTTTAATGGCTTCCTGATCCAAGGTACTCTCCGGTTGTACATAGTGGCTCACTTCAGCAATGGCAACCCATAAACGCCACTGGTTATTCTCTTTGACACAGTGCACTGCATCATCAAAGTCCCTTGCATCACTGCCATCAATAGTGAGTAGTGGCAGCTTGCGAAGATCAACGACTCTTTCTATTCCCGGCTTTAGAGCCTTAACGATAGACGCTTCAGTTTTACCTTTCCAGCTATCATCCTTGAGCCTGACCAATACTTCGTCCCGATGTAAAGTATTGCGCATCTGTCTTGATGAAAGAAACCAGTTTTCAGTTTTATCATCAAAAATAACAAAGCCAAAACCATCACGATGTCCTTCAACCATGCCTCGTTTTAAATCAAGATGATTGATGAGCCGATCACGCATCAATTGACCATCTCTCTCCATAGCAAAGAGACGGCGATTTTATGCTTCATCAGCTGATTCACCTTTTATCTTCAGAGCTTTTTTAATTGAATTGATATTCCCTGATGCTTTCTGCTTTTCAAGGAAGCTGAGAATATATTCTCGACTGGGAATTGGGTTTTCATAACGCTCTGCTTCACGTTGTTTGGGTGATCTTTATCTGGATGGAATTTACTCATGGATTATTTCTTGTACTTTCAGGACTCTGGGAAATTATACAGTAGTGATGATTTTATAGATAAACAAATTTAACTGCGATAATTACATTGAATTTGAGGTATTGCTAAATCAACTGAAGAAAAATCCCTGGTGAATACTGAAACTTGCGTATGATGGTTAAAAATCAAACAAAAAATGGGGAATATCATGAAAACAGCAATATTCCTGAATTGGTTGGTGCTCATTTTGACAATGAGCACCTGTTCCCAATAAAATGAAACTACCAGTTTCTTTAAAAATTATTAATCTTCAATTTCAACTGAAGATGCGGTTAATACACTACCATCAAATACACCTTCAACTTCAACAATTACACCTACCAGGTCTATTGCAAAAAAGGTATCCGCAGTTAAATAATGATCAGAGTCATCTTCAAACTGTGTATTCGCATTAGTAGTAATATTGACACCTAAAATCATCAGATCAGGCTGAGAAGAAGAATCAACAACTCCTTCCAGTTCAACCTCATTTTGATGATCTTCACGCTCCAGCTTACCTGCCATGATTAGGTCGTCAGTAATTGATGCTCTAATTTCTACAAAATCATCAATATTAAGATCCGCAAAGGTCAATCCACTATGAACATCATCTAAATCATCCTTGAGTACAGTTAAATCATTGATAGAAACAACAATGCCTAAGACTGTAACTGTCATTTCATTAGAATCAATTGCACTGATAGGCGCACTAATCTTGATGTCATAGGACATTTTAAATTCTACTTCTTCTGCAACCAATATTCCGTCAGCATTCAAAGTGCCTTCTACTTCCAACTTTACACCCTGTTGAATATTATCACTGTTGCCATTTTTATAGACAGTGTTGGAAGTAGTGGTTATAGGATGACCATTGATCTCAAAGTCTGTTGCATCGATATAAACAGAAACAATCCCCTCTACTTCAACTTCATCGCCATGGTTGCCATCATGCTCTTCATCTTTACCTTCAATCTCACTGGCAATCAAAACATCATCAACCAAGTCTGAGTCACTCTTTACTTCAACTGACAAGCCATCTGCAAGAGTATCGTTCGGTATATCTTTTATAACAGCTTGAGAATAATCAACTAACTGAGAACCAATATTAAAAGTTTGAGCCACATCATCGAGATCAGCAATGGTACCCTTTACTTCAATTTCGTCACCAGGACTGAAGCTCAATGATTCAAGTTCAACCAGAGTGGCTAGAATAGAATTATCAGTGCTATCCCGAAAACCACTGACTTCAACGATATTACCAACCGCAAGAGTATCCAGTGTCACACCTTCAAATAATGTCATACCATCGACCTGAACCAAAATCCCCAGTACAACAAAAGTCTCTGCTGCCAAATCAATGCTGCTGACAGGTCCTTCAAGTTCATCTTCATAATCAACACTATCAGCTGTTTCAGTACTATTGGTCGTACTATTGGTCGTACTACGGGTTCCTTTAATAGTGACAACCATTCCCAGCCGCAGCTCACCGTAGGTTGCAGAATTGCCATCCAGTGTGAATGAAGAGGTTGAAACATCATAGTTACTGTTATTAACCTGCACACTGTTATCACCAAGCCCGATAATAGTACCTATCACTGAGTAACTGGTAACTATAGGCTGTGGTGCTACTTCAGGTGGTTCTGAAGAACTAGAACCGCATCCTGTGAGGAAGAATAAACTTACAATGATAGTTATTGAGATAAATTGGCGAGAGGCACGCATTACTTTTATTCCTTACTTGTTAAATAATAATCTAATGTATCCAATAGAAAATAGAGTCTTTAATAATAGTTTGGCATTTTCTCATACATACTTTTAAATACAACATTCTCATACATACTTTTAAATACAACAACATTAATGTTAATAAATGTGAACTGGTTCACATAATACCTCTATTTTAAGGAGATACTGATGTTAGAACCTGGAAAAATTGCACCAACATTCAAACTTAACAATCAACATGATGAAATAATTTCCCTAAAAGATTTTAGAGGAAACAAAACAGTGGTTTTATATTTTTACCCCAAGGCAATGACACCCAGTTGCACAACTCAGGCCTGTGGACTTAGCGACTATAAAAATGAACTTGATCAGGTGGATGCTATTGCAATTGGCGCCAGGCCAGATGAAAGCAAGCGTTTAAAACGCTTTGATGATAAATATCAAGTCTGGGGTCGCAAAAAGTTTATGGGCAATAATACATGGGCATTAAAAGAACAACTTTTATCATTAGTGAAAAATGGAAAAATTGTACATATAATGGATAAGTTTAAAACTAAATCACATCATCAGGATGTTTTGGAAATTTTGAAAAGTATCCAGTAATCTTAAAAACCTTACCATGGTAAGGTTTTATCACCAATGCTGCCATTAATTCTCTTGCATAACACTCAATTGCCTCAATTTGCTGGTTGATAAATTTTTACCCTCTTTATTCATCGCCACAACTCGCCATATAAAAGGTTTATTTAGTTTCCTCAACACTGTCTCTACTGGCTTATAGTTTGACTCTCATAGTTTCAGGATCGAGGACGCTAACATTTTTTTCGAAAAGCTCTATTTTATGGCTGGCAACATCCTTATTGTCTCTTAAACCAAACCAGCTACATCACTACTTGTCTCTATCCTAAGTAAAATACGATAAGCACGATTTTCTGTTGTCGGCAATAACCTAGGATCGGGGCCTTCAATGACTGTTTGACCGTTGGGTGCCAAATTGTTTTGGAACCGGCTGAGTAATCTGTAACGTTTTTGTAAGGCTTTCTGTTCCGGAGCAAGGCTTGCTTCTGATAATAAATCGAAAAGAGCTGGCTCCACATCACCGGGTAAAACAATCTCCCAACGTCCTTTCAGGAGTCCCGCACCAGTAGAATTTACCTGGGCTGAAAACTCAGGTTATAATCGCGGTCATATGGCACCACGAGCCGTAATGGATAAAACACCAGCATTAAGAGATAAAAGTCTTCTCATGTCGAATATGATACCTCAAGAAGCCTAACTCAATCAAAATGGTCGCAAGAAATTAGAAGAATCCGTCCGTGATATCGCGTACTGAAACCAAGACTATAGAAATTTATTTGCAAGCAGTTGGAAAAGAAAAAGGTAATTGTTAAGATTGATATCAAAGGGATCTCTGATCGGATCGTTGCCTTACCCGTTGCTCAAAAATCTTATTCAGGACTGCAAGTCGCAGAAGATGAAAGCCTCTATTATATCCAATGGAACCAACCAGGAAGCAGTATAGAGGCTAATGGTCAACCGACCAATATGAGCGAACTTATCCGTTTTGACTTTAAAGAAAAAAAGGCTGAAGAAGTCTTAAAAGAAATCGCTGGATTTAATCTTTCCGCCGATGGCAAAGTGATTTTGACAATCTCCGAGGAAGGCACTTTAAAGACTGCTGAAATTGCTGAAAAAATGGAAGCTAAAGCATTAAATACCGTTGGCAAACAAGTGACGTTGATGGTGAGTTGTACCGGCAAAAAGAAAGACGCCAAAAAAGTCATTGTAGAGCCGATTAGCAACGAGCGTAATTTACGATTCTGGTCATGGGTCGAAGGCAATCGCAAAGCTGTGGAAAAAGCCTCAAAAGGTAAAGTAGGTTATGTCTATTTGCTCAAACCGATAAAAAAGCGATGATCATTGATGAGCGGAAAAATAATGGTGGCCAAGCGGATAATTACATTACTGATATTTTATCTCACCACTATCTAGGCAGCTGGAAAGATCGAGACGGCATGATCTTTGATACTCCTGGTGCTGCTGTGTATGGTCCTAAAGTCATGTTAATTGATCAAGATGCTGGCTCCGGCGGCGACTTTTTACCTTATAGTTTTCGTAGGATGGGCATCGGCAAGTTGATTGGAAAAACCACCTGGGGTGGCTTAATAGGCATTGAGAACGAAGGAGTTTCACCGGATATGGATGTGGTACTTGATCCAGTACTGGTGAATAAAGGCAGAGACACTCAACTGGAAGCGGGTATAAAAGAGCTACTTAGCCAACTTAAAAGTTTTAAACCGATCAAGTTGGATCATGCGCCACCATTGCCGACCAAGCTGGGTGATTAATTGAACGCTCGTTCCCATGCAGAAGAATGGTAATTATGGCGTCATTCAAAAAGCAAGGGAACGTTATTTAACGTTTGTATCTAGATAGTACAAAGTCCCTAAAGTCCACCGCCCAGATTTGCTTAAAAACTTTTAACCAAAAATATAAAAATAACAGTGGAAAGCCCACTGTTTTCAGCAGCCAGATAATCATTAAATTCAGGTAATTGATCACCATCGACTCGGTGGTTGCTTTAATTTTATCAACATCGATTGATGGAACCGATGACGAAATACTGTCACGGAGTTCAGCAAAGAAACCATCGGTTTCAGTCTCCTCATTGCTTTCACTTTTTCCTTTGAGACTAGTCAACTCTGACAGTTCAACGGATAGCGTATCTATTTGTTGTTGATTGCTTTGCTGCATATCTTTGATGAAGAATTGATCGACAGTATAATTCAACAAAGCCATCACACTGATCGACAGACGCAAAAACACAATAAATATAAAGGCACGGCTAAATAATTTAAAATAGGGTGCTCCTTTCATCAAGCTACTACTGATTAGAGCAACTGCCGAGAGGGTTAACATAGCCTTGAAAAAAATTGACGAGACAATATTCAACAGAATTTTTTGCGCTACTATTGAACCCACGGCAAGGGTAATCAAATCAGCAAATCGTTCAATCATGTCATTGAACGGGTCAAGCCATTCACCCGGCGTGATGGAAGCAAAACCCACGCTCAAGGTCGAGGTTTGGGCAACGGATATTCCGGCATTAATGACCCGGGCAGTGGCATAACCTTGAACGGCACTAATAAAAGAATCATCCAGTGACTTGTAGGACAATTTATCGAGAATACCGCTCCAGGACAACACGACCAAGGCAATAATTACGATGTAGCTCAGTAGATGATGATTTCTCTTAGACCAAGGCTGAAATTCATGCTCAGGCTTTGCTGATACTACTGTTGTAGATTCTTCCATCTGTAAAATAACTCCATCTGGTGATATTGAGTGAATGTACGACAGTCTCCCAAAAATTTAACTGCCCTATAAAATCACCAACTAATATCTGTTTCTTCAAATAAATGATATTCACTAGAGTTAATGATTTTTAACAACCTTTAATGGGTAGCTAAAACCTGTTTATATTCATCTTCTGAACCCTCTTCCAAGAACATGTATTTAAGAAATGATTTAAAATCAAGACCCCTATCACATTCTGGAATAACCCTAGTAACTATATTACAATAGGCAGCCATACCATATACCCATTTTTCTGTCGACTTGACTGAACAATCCATACCAAAATCACAGGCTAGCATGGCCCAAGCATTTTTAATTACACTATCTTGATGCAAACTGGACAGCAATAGAGAGTTAACTGCTTCAGAGCAAGTTTGATAAATTTTAGCTAAATAATACTGTGCAACTGGGTCACCAGAATTAGCCTTATCAAGTAGCTCTTCTGCTAGAAGGTAAAGATTACCAGAGGCGGTAAATTTTTCCTCAATAGTAAGTTTACTTGTCGTGCTATTTTTGTGAACGGAGTAGGTTACATTTTTAGACTTGGTAACAGGCTGTCTATTGTTTTGAATATAAGATGTCTTAGTATCAGATTGTTTTTCATCTTGGATAAAATCTGATCCAGATTCTGACTTTTTAATTGTAGTCAAATAAATTACTACTGTAAGAAAAGCCAAGAAGCTTACAAGTTTCTTACCTTCCATTTTATAATCCTTCGCTAAAAAATAAGGTAATGTATTTTGCATGCACACTACCTTACTTTAATTTAAATGAGATTATTATATACTCTATTATGGATCTTGGTTAATTATTATATAGACTTCAGTTAGAGGACACGTTCTGTAACAAACTGTTGTTGTTCCATTAAATTTGAATCTGAAAGATACATTTCACAACCTAATTGGTACGGATCATCCACTGTACCAAGTCTTACTAGTTCTTCTGCTGAGTAATCTAGTGCAATGAAGATAAAGACGATACTAATTAGTTTTTTCATTGAAAAATCTCCTTATAAATAATTGATATTACTATTCCATTCACTTGAATTCAGACTATCAAGAATGCTTTTATTGCTTGATAATAAGAGAAGCTATATTAACTAGAAAGGTACTGCCAGGTTGATTTGAAAATAAGTTCAATAAATTGACTTACTTTTAATCGTAGCTATCTGATTAGCCATAACCGAGTCGCACATAATCGCGAAAGCAAAGACTAACAAGCACTATCAGGAGTGAAAATGAGTCGTTGTGGTAATCTGGGGCACGAGCCTGTTAGTTGTAGTGTTGAGTCAGAGATGAGTATTCAGGTGAACGTGAACAGCTGCCCCATCTCACATTGGACTTAGTAACAATTGGGCTTGGAGAGGGGACTCGATTCCCCTTTCAATTGGGCTAAGTTGATTATAAATCCTAATAGACTGTGAATTTTATTTTACTTATAGGCTGTTCTAAGTGAGAATGAGCGTATCTAGTATTTAATCATCTCACAATAAAAAGGAAAATACCGTGCCAGAAATCACTTTACTCGGCTGGTTCCACACAATTATTGCTATTGTGGCCCTCTTGGCGGGTTTTTACACCCTAGCTGTTTATAAAATTATTTCACTCGAAAATAGGACAGGGCAGGTCTATTTAGTTTGTACCATGATAGCGGCTGTGACAGCCTTGATGATCTATAATCAGGGAGGATTTGGTCCAGCCCACATTCTTGCTGTTCTGACCATCTTGGCATTGGTTGCAGGCTTTTTGGTGAGCAAAATCCCAGCCTTCTCAAAGATTGCTGCTTATTTTCAGGCATTTTGCTATTCAGGCACTCTCTTATTCCATATGATCCCCGCCATTACGGATGGATTACTGCGCCTTCCGGTTAATGATCCGATATTGAGCACTTTTAAGGATCCCTTGTTACTAAAATTTTACCTACTGTTTGTGGTCATATTCATCATAGGTTATGTTTTTCAGTTTTTCTGGATAAAAAAGCAGATAGCCGCGGTATAACTCCTTGAAAAAATATTACGCCATTCTTCTGTTGATATTAACCTCGTTGCAATCATTTGCTGCGCCTGGCGATATTCTGTATCAAAACACCTTCAGTGATAATGGTGATGTCAATGGCGATTGGGATAGAACATCGGGCAACGGAAATGATTTTCAAGCCAATACCAGTACCTTCAGTTCTAGTCCTCGTTCCTTACGCATCAGAGATGGATCAGGAGGAATAAGCGACGGCGACTTAATCGATGCTGCAGTTCCTAGTGCTGAGGTAAGCTTTTGGCTGCGTCAAGGTTCTCCCTCAAATGCGCCTGAAAGTGGTGAAGATTTAGAATTTTATTATATGGATAGCGGCGGTAGCTGGGTGCTTCTGAGCACTTATCTTGGTGCTGATGCTAGTGGCACTGTCTATAATGTAACAATTGCTCTTCCTGCAGGCGCCTTACACGATGACTTGAGATTTCAATTCAATATGACTTCGGGAGGTAATACTGACAGGTGGTATGTGGATGATTTTACTGTTACCGAGACTGGAGTGGTGGTGCCGCCTCCTGTAGTAGCTTGCTTGGATGTTTTTAGCAGTGGCACTCAAACAACCCCTCCAGGCTTGACCTTACCTACATTTTTGTATAATTCATCAGATACTGAGCTATCTGGAGATTCCCTTTCAGTGGCGGCTGGAGAATACGAGCAGATTGAAGTTGATGAAGATGGTACGGTTAACTTTACTACTATCGGTGGCGTATATCGGATTGATGAGTTGGAGTTGGATGAAAATGCGGTAGCAACTTTTGCCCCAGGCGATTATTTCATAAATGAATTAGATCTCGAGGACGGCGCAGAAATTATTGTTGCTGGACCAGGAACCGTTCGCATCTTTGTTAATGAGGCTAGTATAGGTAGCAATGTCAGTATTGGTGTTGGCACTCCTTACATCATTTTTGTTGTTTATGATGAACTTGAAATTGATGAAGACTTTAATTTTGAAGGAGTGCTCTACTCAACAGATTCTGTGGAGATAGATGAGGATAGCAACATTACAGGTGCGATCCACGCTGATTCAATTGATTTGGGTGATGACGTAACTGTAACCTACTCGACTAGCTTAATTACTGGTGCTGATTTCAATGGTATGTGTGGTGGCTCACCTGACATCGAGCCAACTTTAGTAGCCCATTACGAGATGGAAGAAGCATTTTGGGGTAGTGTTATCGATAGCGAAAGTGGTTTCAACGGAACAGCTTTTAATGGTGCAAATACTGTCGGTACAAGCTGTCGTTATGGTCAATTCGATGGTGTCGATGATTATGTTCAAATACCTCATCAAGCCGCTTTGAACGGTAGTAATGCCCTCACCTATGTTGCCTACATTCGACCTGATAGCTGGACAGGTATTGATCAAATCATGGCTAAATCTGTCCATGGTGGGGGTTCTGGTCGAGCTCAGATGGGCTTGTTTTCTGAAGGTGGTGTATTCAAAGGTCGCGCTGAGACAGTTAATGGTCGGCGTGAAATTCAAGCCCCGTTACCTACAATAGCGGGTGAATGGGTACAAGTAGCCTTAGTGTTTAGTGCGACTTCTTTGACCTTGTATCAAGATGGCCTTCCTGTTGCTACAACAAGCTTCTCTTCCACAACCTTGGTTCAAACAACCGATCCTTTGAATATCAGTAAGCGTGTTGGCACAGATACCTATTATTTTCATGGCCTTATCGATGATGTTAGGATATATACCAGTGCATTAACTGATCAAGATATTCTAGATTTATATAATACTGTTACACCTTGCTCTTTGGTAGCTATCGATCACATTCTTATCTCCCATGACAACTCAGCGCTAACCTGCTCTGATGAAACCATAACTCTCACAGCCTGTGCCAACGCAGATTGCTCAATAGTTGCCACGAGTGACGTAAGTGTAACCCTTTCGACAACGGGTGTTGGCACTTCAGTTTGGAGTGAAAATCCAGTTATCATTCCAGCCAATAGTAGTTTGGGTGTTACTGTTAGCTTGACCCACCGTACGGCAGAAACCATTACCTTAAGTGCGGTGTCGATTCCAGCATCAACTAACCCTACAGTTTGTAGCCCCGCTGGTTGCGACATTACTTTTTCAGATACAGGGTTTCTACTGAGTCTTGCTGATCATAACTCCTGCTCAACGGCTAGTTTGAATATTCAAGCGGTTCAATTAAGCGAGACAGGTAATAGCTGTGCGCCAGCCTATTCAGGTAATCAGTCGGTTGATTTCAGTTTTAATTATGCTAATCCAATAACTGGGACAAGGGTTCCTGATCTGGACTCTGCTAATATGGCGGCTGCAACGGTGGTTCAAAATCGTACCATTAATTTCGATGTCACGGCTTCAGCAACGCTAGATTTCGCCTATCAAGATGCCGGACAACTAACCATCACGGTTGCTGATGGGGGAACAAACGGGCTAGCGTCTGCGAATGTTAATACCACTGTCACGCCCGATAAACTGATGATTGCAACGTCAGATGCGAATAATGCCTGTTCGGGGAACTTTGGAAGCTGCAGTGTATTTAGGGTGGCAGGTACTGTTGGCAATGCAGCCAGTGAATTTAACCTTGTGATCAGTGGTGCCTGTGCTGATGATAGCGTGACGCCTAATTTCGCACTGGATTCTATCGCCTTAACAAGCAATTTGGTTGCTCCGTCTGGAGGTTCAAATGCTAGCCTTGGTATTACCAGTGTGGATATTAATTCAGCAGGCTCGGTAGTCGTTAACCAAACACTTTCAGACGTTGGTGCTTATACAATTACCGCCACTGCTCCGCTTTATTTTGGACAGACTATCCCCGCTGCCACGAGTTCTACGATTGGACGTTTTGTTCCTGATCGATTTTCAGTCACGGTAGATGCACCAACTGATACGCCTTTCTTTGTTGATGCAAGCTGTGGTTTTACCTATCAAGATCAAGAATTCGGATTTGGTGTCAGTGAAAACCCTGTCATTACCATCACTGCGCTTAATAGTGCTGGTGCAGTAACCCGCAATTATGGCGGAGCAGGGGTTGCTAATAATGACTTTTGGAAACTGGATGCCTCGGCTCTATCAAGCCGTCGCTACTTGAATCAAATTGCGGCATTTCCTGGCAGTCTTAATTTTTCATTAGTCAGTTCGAGCATTGCAACACTCGATGCTGCCGATTACGATGGTGTGAGTCGCTTTTCAATTGAAGGTGATTTGCTCACTTACAGCAAGAGTGCTGCAATTCCAGTTGCGACAGCTGATGCAAATTTCGATGCTCAAGTGACGTTAAATTTTACTGCAGAGAGCTTAACGGATGCTGATGGTGTGTTTTATGATGCGGATAATAATAATCTGCGTGATGATGCAATCGATGATTTTGATGTCACTAACATTGGTAGCACCAATATTCGTTGGGGTCGGTGGTTTATCGATAATGCTTTTGGCTCTGAGTTACAGCCGCAAATCGTAACGGCTCAGGCACAATATTTCGATGGTACAAACTTTGTTCTTAATACCGATGATAATTGCTCCAGCACTATCACTAGTATCAATCCGTTACTTTCAAATTATAGCGGCGATTTAACCAGTGGAGAAACCACAATGACCGTTGGTTCCATGGTCTCTGGCCTACTGCCTATTACCTTAACTGCACCGGGTAATGGTAATGATGGTTCTCTCATTATTACTCTGCCTGAACCCGGTTGGATGATGTATGATTATGATGGTGATGGAAGCTCTGATGATGCAACTGCTCAAGTAACCTTTGGTATTTTCCAAGGGAAACCACCGGTGATAATTTGGCGTCAAGTCTATTAATCTTCTGTAAAACTAACGGTTAAGGAATCAACTAGAGAAAATTAAGCTGTTTTAGCGGCCAAAGAAGAAAGTCGGTGCTCTCACCTAGTGTTTATTCTACTTACTTAATGTGCCTTTTGCCTTTATTCACCTCTCCATTGTCAGTGGATAAGAATCTCTCTAGGTGTTAAGCAGTGTGATGAAGCAGAAGCTGTTTTGTTTACGTCGAAAACTGAACATTATATTTTGCATTTTTGATTAATTTCGCTATACTGTTGAAATTAATCGGTTTTTTGATAAGACTGTAGTAATGCTAGTTCGTTTATTTAAGGTAAATAGAAAACTTATGGCAATGACAAAATCAGAACTGATAGAACGTTTGGCCAGTAAGCAAACACAACTATCCTTTAAAGATGTTGAACTTGTAGTTAAGACGACACTTGAACATATGGCTCAAGCCCTTGCTGAGGGTGAACGTATTGAAATCAGAGGCTTTGGTAGCTTTTCATTGCATTACCGAGCCCCAAGAGTAGGACGTAACCCTAAAACAGGAGAATCGGTAACCCTAGAGGGTAAATCCGTTCCTCACTTTAAACCGGGTAAAGAGTTACGTGAGCGAGTCAATGCAGCCTTGATTAAACAAACTCAGGATTAAAATCTAGTCTATTTTCATCTAGTTTAATGACAAATAATATTTGAAAAGGTACGCTATACAGGCGTACCTTTTTTTATGCAGCCTATATAGAAGATATACAGGAGTTAAACCGTGAGAGCATTATTTCAGTTTTTCTTAGTCATTTTATTTTTAGGGTTAACAGCTGCATTTGCTGCCCTCAATGATGGAATTATCACCATTAATTACTTTGTTGGAAAAAGTGATGTTCGACTGACCTATCTTTTATTAGCCTGTTTTGCTTTGGGTGGATTAATGAGTTTACTGTTAATATCGGTAAGTTATCTTAAGCTGCGTTTAGATGTTCGCAAACTCAATAAAGCCGTTAGTCTTAACAGTCAAGAATTATCAAACCTAAGGGCTTTACCGGTGAAGGATCCTTATTAATGTTGGATTTTTTACTTCCATTATTATTGCTACTTCTGCCATTTTCTGTCTGGTCTGGTTATAGAATTGGTAAAAAATCCTTACAGGGTAAAAGCTTAGGACGACGATTAGCACCTGGTTATTTTACGGGGTTAAATTTTTTATTAAATGAACAACCGGATAAAGCTATCGATGCCTTTATCGAATTATTACAAGTGGATAGTGAAACGGTGGAAACACATCTTGCCTTAGGAAATTTATTCCGTCGACGGGGTGAGGTTGATAGAGCGATTAGGATCCACCAAAATTTAATTGCTCGTCCAGCTCTCACTGGTGATATCAGGAAATTAGCCTTACTTGAACTAGCCTATGACTATATGGCTGCTGGTCTTTTTGATCGGGCCGAAAGTCTATTCAAAGAATTAGTAAGGGATAAATCCCATCGTCTAGTAAGCCTTAAACAGCTAGTGACAATTTATCAACAAATCAAAGATTGGCAACAGGCCATTGATTACAGCTATCAAATTGAGAAAATTTCAGGTCAATCCCAAGCCGTTAAAATTGCACACTACCACTGTGAAGTAGCAGAAGATGCCCGCACAGCGGGTAATTTAAAAGTAGCCCATGAAGCGCTTAAAACGGCATTACTAAGCAATAAAACATCTGTTAGAGCCAGTATATTGCAAGGACAAATATTTAAACAGGCGGGAAAAAGTAAAGAAGCCATCAACTCCTTTCGAAGAATACGACATCAAGATATTGCCTTTATGCCTGAAGTCATTAATGACTTAATCAGTTGTTATCAACTAATAGGTAACGAAGCTGAATTGCTAAAATTTCTTAAGCAATGTTTAGAGCAAGGGGCAGGGGTGTCTGTATTGCTTGCTGTTTCACAACTGCTAGAAACTTCCATGGATGATAAACAAGCGGCTATCGTTATTGTTAATTATCTTCGTGAGAATCCATCCCTAAAAGGATTGGAACATTTAATCGATCTGCACGTTAATCACGCCAGTGAATCTGCACGGGATGATTTACAACTATTGCATTCTTTGGTTATAAAATTAATCGATCAAAAACCCGTTTATCGTTGTGATGGATGTGGCTATTCAGGTAAGACATTATTTTGGCAATGCCCTAGTTGTAAAGATTGGGGAACCATAAAACCTATTCAAGGTATTGAAGGCGAATAACACATGATACAAGATTCTTCTCGGCTACTTATTGCCATGGATTTTTCTGATAAAAATCAAGCTCTTGCAATGGCTGAGACACTGGATCCTAAAACCTGTCGTTTGAAAGTAGGTAAGCAAATGTATACCCTGTTTGGTCCTGATTTAGTGAAACAATTTCACGCAAAAGGATTTGAAATATTTTTGGATTTAAAGTTTCATGACATTCCTAATACAGTGGCTAAGGCTTGTGCAGCTGCTGCAGATCTTGGGGTTTGGATGCTTAATGTTCATACAAGCGGTGGCCGGAAAATGATGGAGGCGTCTGTTAAGGAGCTTCAAAAATTTGGCACTGATGCCCCACTATTAATTGGTGTAACTGTGTTGACAAGTATGGGTACAGAAGATTTACTTGAGACAGGTATCAGTAGTTCTATTGAAGCTAGAGTTCTGATGTTGGCACAATTGGCTCAATCAAGTGGGCTAGATGGCGTGGTCTGTTCTGCCCATGAAGCCAGACTTATTAGACAGGCTATTGGTGATGATTTTTTACTGGTGACACCTGGCATCAGGCCTCAGGGTTCAGATGTAGGCGATCAGCACCGCGTAATGACCCCAGAAAAAGCCTTAGCTGCTGGTGCAGACTACTTGGTGATAGGCCGACCTATTACTCAGGCTAGTGATCCTCTGAAAGCCATGTGCGACATTTCGGATTCCATAACTTCCTGGTTGTCTAATGCTAATTAATCATTTAGTCTAATCTCAATTGCACGGATGCAATTATTCATTTCCATGGAGGAAATTCAGATGTCACGTTTAATCATTAAATCATTATTTGTATTGTTTTTAACCCTATCAACGGGCTTCATCTTTTCTGCTCAAGCAGTTGCTGCTGAAAAGCAGTCAAACTCGAATCAACAATTGGCTGTATTAACAGTAAATATTAATCAAGCATCGGCTGAAGATATTTCAGATGTAATGACTGGGGTTGGTATTAATAAAGCCAAGGTTATTGTTGAGTATAGAGATAAAAATGGTGCCTTTAAATCCATCGATCAGCTACTGGAAGTTAAGGGGATAGGACCTGCAACGGTTGAGAAAAATCGACATAAATTGAAATTATAAAGACTCAAAAATTATAATTCTAATAGTGTAGACTAGTTTCCTTTAACTAAAGCTAGGAAATTAGTCATTTGCGCATTTTAATTTTAGGCCCTACTGGACAGATTGGTTATCAATTATCACAATTGTCAAAATCAGCAATTGATGTGTCAGAGGTAATCACAGCAGGAAGGCGTGAAGCTGATGTGCTGCTGGATCCCTTAGACAGAGTGGCCTTAAGCAATCTATTTGCTGAAGTTCAGCCTGATATTGTCATCAATGCCATAGCGCACACTGCAGTGGATAATGCTGAGTCAGAAATTGAACTAGCTTTCCAGCTGAATGCTGATCTTCCTGCTGCCCTAGCTGACCAATGTAGCCAACACAATTGTCTTTTAATTCACTATTCTACAGACTTTGTATTTGATGGTTCTGAAAATGTGCCTTGGCTAGAATCCTCAGGGACAAACCCACTGAGTGTATATGGTCGTAGTAAATTAGCCGGTGAAAAAGCCATCCAAATAAGTTCTTGTGCCCATCTGATATTAAGAACCAGTTGGGTCTATGGAGGACGGGGAAGTAATTTTCTTTTAACTATGCTTCGTCTAGCGAAAGAACGAGAATCCTTAGCGGTAGTCTCTGATCAAATTGGTTCCCCCACTTGTAGTTATGATATTGCAAAGGCCACACTTGAACTGTGCGAAAGATACAAAGATGACGAGGAATTTGTAAAATCTAAGCGAGGCATCTATCACCTCACCGCATTTGGCGAGACCAGTTGGCATGGCTTTGCAAAAGAAATCTTTGAACTTGCCGAGGGCTATGAATCCTTAGCCATTAAACAATTGTCTGCTATTACTACGCAACAATACCCAACTCCAGCAACAAGACCTGCTTACTCAGTGTTAAATTGTAGTCTGTTAAAGAGCACTTTTGATATCGAACTAGTTGATTGGAAACAGGCACTGGAAACTTGTTTGAAAACGTACTATAAGGTCAATCTTTAACAGGCTGAAAATCTAGGTAACGTTGCTTTACAACTAAGACTAGGCCTATTACATAACCTGAACAAATACCAAATAGATGGGATTCGATGGCAACCCTGTCTTCAATAAGATCTGCAAGAGAATCCATACTTCCACTGTACTGCTGCCAAATGACCCTTCCTGTCACTACCACTAGAATGAGCAGGGCAATCAGAGGTTGCTGCTTTAAGTCCAGCAAGGCACCTATAATAATGACTCCGTACAAGACGGCACTGAGTCCGACATAATAGTGATATTCAGGCGCTATCCAGTAATAACAACCACTGATTATCATTGCACTGCTTAGAAAACTAATCAGCCAGAATCGGATTGATAAATGTTGCGAAAAGAGTAGGCCAATCATAAACAAGCTGGCTAAATTGAGTAACAAATGCCAACCATTACTGTGCACCAGATGGCCTGTAATCACTCTCCAATACTCGCCATCAACTATAGCAGTGCGATTGTACATCAGAGCATTTAAACTCGTATCACCAATAATCCATAACAGGCTTGAAAGACTCCCTAAAACAAGAAAAAACAAAAATGATTTGTTATCAAGGAGTTGAGTTTGTAGAGATTTAAGTAGGGGTTTTATTTGCATGGATTATTAACTTTTTTTATAAACTGAAAAGTATTAACTGGAGACGATTAAAAAGGCGATAATAATGACACAAAACACCACAATCATCAGGCGCATCAACAAACATTGCATACAGATTTTATTATTCTTTCTAGGTAGCATAGTAGTTTACCGTCCCAACTTTGTCAGAATAACAAGTTTAACGCAGAAAATAGCTTGAATGTTATCTATATGATAATAAAAAACCCCGAGGAGCTAGACTCTTCGAGGTTTTTATTTAGCTTCTAGCTAAGAATTTCAACGGTTGAAATTACTTATTAGCTTTGCGCTCACGTGCTTCAGCGATTACAGTTTCTGCAACACTGTTGGGACAAGGGCTATAGTGAGCAAATTCCATAGAGAACTGACCACGCCCAGATGTCATTGTACGTAGTGATCCGATATAACCAAACATTTCAGATAGAGGCACATCTGCTTTGATACGAACCCCAGTAGGCCCAGCATCTTGAGATTTAATCATGCCACGACGACGGTTAAGGTCACCAATAACATCACCTACATGGTCATCTGGCGTAAATACATCAACGTTCATCACTGGCTCAAGAATTTGAGGAGATGCCTTAGTCATTGACTGACGGTAAGCACCTTTAGCCGCTAGTTCAAATGCAATTGCCGATGAATCCACTGCGTGGAAAGCACCATCATGTACCGTTATTTTTACATCAAGTACCGGGTATCCTGCAAGGACACCTTCGGCCATCATTACTTTGAAGCCCTTCTCGATGGCAGGCATGAATTCCTTAGGAACATTACCACCTACTACTTTAGATTCGAATACAAAACCTTCGTTTTGCTCTGAAGGCTCGATGATGTAATCAATCTTACCAAACTGTCCAGAACCACCAGACTGTTTCTTATGAGTGTAGCTATCTTCGATTTTTTGAGTAATCGTTTCACGGTATGCAACTTGAGGTTTTCCAACTGTGAGATCAACACCATAGGTACGCTTAAGAATATCAACTTTAATATCCAAGTGAAGCTCACCCATACCTTTAATAATTGTTTCACCTGAATCTTCATCAGTTTCAACCTTAAAGGAAGGATCCTCTGCAATCATTTTACCGATGGCAATACCCATCTTCTCAACAGAACCCTTGTCCTTTGGAGATACAGCAATTGAAATTACTGGCTCAGGGAAAATCATAGGTTCTAAAATTGAAGGATGATTTGGATCACATAAAGTATGACCAGTTTGCACATTCTTCATACCAACAATAGCAATAATGTCACCGGCTTGTGCATCGTTAATCTCTTCACGAGAGTCAGCGTGCATTTCAACCATACGACCGACTCTTTCAGTCTTACCCGTGTAAGAGTTCATGATGGTCGTGCCTTTAGATAATTTACCTGAGTAGATTCTGACGAAAGTCAGGGCACCAAAGCGGTCATCCATAATTTTAAACGCAAGAGCACGAAATGGTTCATCAACATCAACTAGAGCAAATTCACCGGTTAGCTCACCTTCGTCATCTGTAAGCGGCTGAGGGTTAACTTCAACGGGATCAGGAAGATAATCAACAACTGCGTCCATTACTTGTTGAACACCTTTGTTCTTAAAGGCAGAACCACATAGTGTTGGGAAGAAGTCTAATTTTCTAGTTCCTGTGCGGATACAACGCTTGAGGTCTTCAATAGAAGGCTCTTCACCCTCTAAATATATTTCCATCAAATCATCATCTTGCTCTACTGCTGTTTCTATAAGAATCCCACGCCATTTTTCAACGTCATCAACCATATCAGCTGGAACATCTTCAACTGAGAAGTTTTCAGGTTCGCCTGAGTCATCCCAGATGTAAGCTTTACGAGTAAGGAGGTCAACCACTCCAACGAAATCATCCTCAACACCAATAGGTAAGTTCAATACTAGAGGGTTAGCCGCTAGAACATCTTCAATCTGTCCAATAACGCGCATATAATCAGCGCCGATACGGTCCATCTTATTTACGAAGATGATACGAGCAACTTTAGATTCGTTAGCGTAACGCCAGTTAGTTTCAGACTGAGGTTCAACACCACCACCAGCACAAAATACACCAACACCGCCATCAAGTACTTTTAATGAACGATAAACTTCTACAGTAAAGTCTACGTGACCAGGTGTGTCGATGATGTTTAATCTATGACCATCCCATTCACACGTAGTTGCAGCTGATTGAATGGTAATACCACGTTCCTGCTCCTGCTCCATAAAGTCAGTAGTTGCAGCACCGTCATGCACTTCACCTGTCTTATGAATTTTACCAGTAAGCTTAAGAATTCTCTCAGTTGTAGTTGTTTTACCCGCGTCTACGTGGGCAAAAATACCAATGTTCCTGTATTTCGTTAAATCGACCATTTCATTACTCTTTGTCTAGTTAAAATATTAATTAAAATTGATACAAAATCGGGGCATATCTACTATTGCTAGCGAATAATAGGCGCGCATCATACACTAGTTTGAAGCAAAGCGTTACTCTGTACCTGCATAAATAGTGCATAAATAGTGCACAAATTTACAGATTCTTATTAGCTAAGCAATTACATTGAAAGAAAGAACCAAAAAACATCATATTAATCAACAATTTAGTGTGTTAACTGTTAATAATTAAGCGTATAGCCTGTGTCTGTAATTTTGCTCTTTTTATGTAAATTGCTGACTCATCAATTTGGTGTTGTAAAAACTTTATTTCCAAGTCCCGGATATTAGGATTAACCTCTTTTAAAGACGTTAATCTCTGCAATTCTAAGCCAAGATTAAGTTGCATAGCTTGTTCAGCCTTGTTAATAATTTCAGGTAGATGAGCTTCAGCAGCCGCTTGTGAAAAACTAATCATTTTATCGATTTCATCTCTGACCTGTTCAACCACAGGTCTTGCGATACGCATTTTTAGTTTTACAGCCATTTTATTGAGATTTTCATGATTGACAATTTTTGTAAGCTCTTTGCCATTGATGTCAAAAAGAAACCTCATGGGCTGAATGGGTAGGTAGCGCTCAAGTTGTAAATCCTTCGGTGCCATTTTTGCCACAGTGAAACAACTTTCTAACAATAATGTTCCTGGCTTCAGTCCTTTGATTGAAATACTTGCTACGGAAGCATTGCCTATTTCAGTGCTACTAATAGCTTCCATGATTTCAACCACCATGGGATGTTCCCAGCTCATGTATTCCATATCTTCCCGACTCAAGGCCTTGATACGGTCAAAGACGATAGTATTACCCTCTTCATTAAGCCCAGGGAAATGTTCACTTAGCATATGATCTGTGGGTTTGATAACGAGAGCATGTTCCGAGTGATAATCGTGATCCACACCAAACTCATCAAATACTCTTTTCATATAATTAGAGAGTTCACCCAATTGTTCTTCCTGCTCAATTTGTTTTATGAGGCTGTTGGCTACAACGGGATTACAGGAATTTAATTCAAGTAGACGATCTCGTCCCTCTTGCATTTGCAGATTTAATTGTTGTGCATGCAGAGCTGTGTCAGATATTAAGGCTTCTAAATCTTCATCGGATTGTCTTAGTTGTTTTAGGAGTGGCCTTTGAAATTTTTCAAAGATAGAAAAGCCAGTACTACAACTTTTCTGAAATAAGTTTAGTCCTTGATGATACCAATTAAAGATAACTTCTTGTGCAGTTGATCGTAAATAAGGCACGTGGATCTGAATAGCATGGTGTTGTCCAATCCGATCAAGACGACCGATTCGCTGTTCAATCAGATCAGGGTTAAGTGGTAAATCGAATAAAACTAAATGATGGGCAAATTGAAAGTTACGTCCTTCACTACCAATTTCTGAACAAATAAGTACCTGAGCGCCTGCATCCTGCTCTGCAAAATAAGCTGCAGCGCGATCTCGTTCAATGATACTAAGCCCTGGATAAAAAGAGGTACATCGAATACCTGCTTTTAAATTAAGATATTTATCGAGGGCTTTAGCTGTTGCTGAATGATGACAAATCACCAGTACTTTTTTCATTTTGAGTGATTTGAGCAGGCCTTGTAACCACGCAACCCTCGAATCGTTATCTATCCAGTCTTGCTCAGGAAATTGACTTTCAGGATGTAATAATTCTGGGATCTCATCTGTGTCTAACTTCTCATAAAGCTCAGGGCAAGCAAGGGGGTAGGCGTGTAATTGCCTTTCTGGGAAGCCTTTTATTGCTGAGCGAGTATTTCTAAATAACACTCTACCTGTGCCATGTTGGTCGAGTAGCTTGCCAATCAGTAGTTGTAACTGTTCATCATTATCCATGCCCTTTAGAAAAGTTTCTTGTAAGTTACTCGGCAATTGACTTTGGATTTCGTCTAGGGTGGATTGAGGGGTGTCTAAGGCTTTTTCAAGATTACCTTGTATAAGCTGAATACCCTCAACGACCTTGTTCAGTCTTAGATAATTTGCTTCTTCAGCTTTAAATTTTTCTAAATCATAAAACCTGTCAGCATCAAGTAGCCTTAAGCGTGCAAAATGACTTTCAATTCCAGCCTGTTCAGGGGTAGCAGTCAGTAATAATAATCCATCGCATTTCTGGGCTAATTTTTCTACAAAATCATACTCAGGACTGCTGGATTTCTCGTTCCAGTGTAAATGATGTGCTTCATCAACAATAACTAGATCCCAATGAGTGTCTAATATCTGTTGTTGATAAAGTGGGTTTGAAACCATCACATTAAGACTGCATAAAATCCGTTGTTCAGTATCAAAGGGGTTGTCTTTGTCTTCCTCCTCAACTGTCTCAGTTTCAGTGTCAGTTTCGTAAAATTCCATGATGGCATCGAGTCTAGCTTTATCGAATAATGAAAATGCTAGATTAAAGCGGCGTAGCATTTCAACAAGCCATTGATGTAACAGGCTATCTGGTAGAAGAATTAATATTCTTTGAGCTTGACCCGTCTGAATCTGTCGGTGGAGTATCATACCGGCTTCAATGGTTTTGCCCAGACCCACCTCATCGGCTAGTAACACGCGAGGCGCATGACGTTTGGCTACTTCATTGGCGATGTAAATCTGATGGGGTAGTAACTCAACACGGGCACCTTGTAAGCCGTTGACCTTAGAGCCTTCTAATCGGTTGAGATGATTTAGCGTTTCTATTCTTAGACGAAACTCACTATTTCCACCAAATTGACCGCTGAGTAGACGTTGACGGGGAGTTGATAATTGTACAAAGCAGTTAAGATCAATCTCAGGTACAACGATTTCACCTGCCTGATCATCAAGGCATAAATATCCTAATAGACCTCTCTCTTCTAGCACCTCAGAGACCTTAAATTGTTCCTCGTCCATATTGGATATTGTATCGCCTACGGCATAGCGTATACGGCTTAGAGGTGCGTTATCTCTAGCATAATTACGTATTTCAGCGATGGCGGGAAAACTAACAGTGATAATACGACCTGAGACTTGGGTTATTATCCCCAAGCCTAGATTTGACTCAGTATGACTGACCCAACGTTGACCAATAACGACATTCATAGTTGAATTGAGACCCGTGAAAAGGTGTTCAGTTTTAAAAGTGGGCGCATTCTATCATTAATAACTGAAACCGCTTACATTAATTATCACTTTTTAACAATTTAAGCTGCTTATATCGATTGCTAAACAGTAGATATCAACTTTATAGTATTAAACTGAGCATCACAGGTCAAAATATGTTGACTAATCAGTCAGGATTGTTAATTCTATAAAGTCGATACGCCCGAATTCACCATAGAATGTAAATAGTAAAATAATGTCAGAGATTAAAAAGCTAATAGAAGCGTTACCCAAGGCAGAACTACACCTGCATATAGAAGGCTCCCTTGAGCCTGAGCTAATGTTTGCCTTAGCGAAAAGAAATGGTATATCTATAGCCTATTCAACGATAGAAGAAATACATCAGGCTTATCAGTTTGAAAACTTACAAGACTTTTTAGATATTTATTATGCAGGCATGAGCGTACTTATTAATGAGCAAGACTTTTATGATCTGACCTGGGCCTACCTTATAAAATGTCATGAACAAAATATCAAGCATGTGGAAATATTTTTCGATCCCCAAGGACATACAACGAGAGGTGTGGCCTTTTCAACAGCACTCTTTGGTATCGATAAGGCTCTTAAAAAGGGCTTTAGTGAATTTGGAATTAGTTCCAAAACGATTATGTGTTTCTTGCGACATTTATCAGAAGAAGATGCACTCATTACACTCAATGAAGCGAAGGATTTTCTTCCATTAATTGATGGTGTGGGGTTGGATTCATCTGAAGTAGGTAACCCACCTTCTAAATTTAAAAATGTTTTTGCTTCTGCTAGGGAAATGGGTCTGAAATTAGTGGCCCATGCTGGAGAGGAAGGTCCACCCTCCTATGTAGAAGAGGCTTTATTTTTGTTAAACATCGACAGGCTAGATCATGGTAATAGAGCCATGGAGTCTGAATCGCTAATCGAAGAATTAAAAACCAGACAAATTGCCTTAACGGTTTGCCCGCTATCAAATTTGAAACTAGGTGTAGTGGCGGATCTTAAAAGCCATCCACTGAAGTCAATGTTAGATCAGGGACTTTTAGCCACAGTAAACTCTGATGATCCATCTTACTTTGGCGGTTATTTAAATGATAATTATTTTGCTATTCAAGAGGCTTTAAATTTAACCAAAGAGCAAATCGTTACCTTGATCAAAAATAGTTTTACCGGATCATTTCTAGGCGATGAACAACGAAATAAATATTTAAACGAAATTGATAACTATCTCAAAAATAACGCTTAACCTTTACTAATAAACACCTACTTTTAGAATATAAAGACAAGGATTTTGATTTGAATAATATAACTGACTCTAACTCTGCAAAGCCAAGTAATAAACCTGATCTTAGCGCTTATCCCTACTGGAGAAATCGAGTTATGTTCTCGATGTTATCAGGCTATGCAGTGTTTTATTTCATCAGAAAAAACCTGTCTGTGGCAAATCCTCTGATCAGAGAAGAGTTTGGAATTGGTAAAGAAGAATTTGGAGCCGCTCTTGGTATAGCCGCTATTGCTTATGGACTCTCAAAATTTTTAAGTGGTATTTTATGTGATAATTTCAGCCCACGTTATGTGATGAGTACCGGTTTGTTGCTTTCTGCTTGTGTTAGTATTTTACTTGGCTTTACTTCTGAGAGTAGCAGTGCATTTCTTGGCATTTCAGTGACCAGTTTTTTTGCAATCTTTTGGGTGCTCAATAATATATTTCAAGGCATGGGACAGCCACCCTGTAGTCGAATGTTGACCCAATGGTTTAGTCCCAATGAAATTGGTAAGCAGTGGGGCATTTGGAATATGTCTCATCATATTGGCGCTGCGGTAATCTTATCAGGTGGTGCATATCTTATTGTGTATTTTGAAACTTGGCGCGCGGCATTTTTTGCACCTGCAGCCTTTGCTTTAGTATTCGCCTTTTTCTTAATGAATAGATTAAGAGATAGACCAGAAGATGTGGATCTACCACCCATTGAAGTCTACCAACTTTACAAGGAGTCAGAAGAAGGAGGGGAAGTTTCTCAACAAGCCATCGATGAATTTGTTGATGATGAAAAAGAAACCGCTAAGGAAATATTTGTTAAGCACATCTTAACCAATAAACTGATTTGGCTGGTGAGTGTCGTTAACTTATTTATCTATATTGTTCGAATTGGTATTTTAGACTGGGCTCCAAGCTTTTTAAAAGAAAGTCGAGGTCTGTCTCTTTTGGAGTCTGCCATCAGCACGTCGACTTTTGAAATTGCAGGCATTGTAGGAGCTATTGCTGCGGGTTGGTTATCGGATACCGTTTTTAAAGGTCGAAGGGGCAGGGTTTCGGTTATCTTTATGATGCTTTTAGTTGTATCAGTTTTAGCTATCCTCTATGTACCTTCGAATAACGCTGCCCTTATGTCATTAACCTTGTTTGCCGTGGGATTTTTTGTCCACGGTCCCATGTTGTTAGTGGCGGTAGCCGCAGTGGACTTTGCTACTAAAAAAGCAGCTGCTACAGCAGTTGGTCTTACTGGATTGTTTGGTTATATAGGCGCTTTCATTGCAAACTATGGCACAGGACTTATCTCTGAACGATGGGGATGGGACTATGTTATCTACTTCTATTTAGTATCTGCCTTAATTGGTACAGCTCTACTATTATTGACTTGGAATAGCCGTTCACCTACATTGGACAAAATTCACAGTTTAAAAGAAGCTAAAAGAAACTTAAGAGAGGCTTAGTAAGTGCCTGACACAAAAATTTAATAACAAAAATAAGAGAACATAAAATGCTAGATTCATACTTTAAATTAAGTGAACACAACACCACTATACGCACAGAGGTCATAGCAGGCTTTACAACATTTTTGACCATGGCCTATATCATTTTAGTCAATCCAGACATCTTAGCCGAAGCAGGTATTGATCGTGACGCAGCCTTTGTTGCCACCTGCTTAGCTGCGGCTGTTGGAACCATGTTGATGGGTGTTGTGGCAAACTACCCAATTGCCCTAGCACCAGGTATGGGCGTGAACGCTTTCTTTACTTACACAGTAGTGATAGGGGGAGGTTATAGCTGGCAGGTTGCATTGGGCTCTGTATTTATCGCAGGAGTGTTGTTTTTAATTCTCAGCGTGTTGCCCATTCGAGAGTGGATTATTAATGCCATACCCAGATCACAAAAGATGGCCATTGCCGCAGGTATTGGTCTATTTTTAGCTATCATCGCCTTGCAAAAAATGAATATAGTTGTTGATCATCCTGCGACTCTAGTTACCTTGGGAGACATTAGTCAGCCAGTGGTGCTGCTGTCGATTTTCTGTTTTCTAATGATGGTCACCCTTGAGATCCGGAAAATACCCGGTGGAATTATTCTCAGTATTATAGCAACTACTATTATTGGCGTTGCTTTGGATATTTCAACTTTTGGAGGTGTTATGTCCATGCCTCCCTCACTTGCACCCACTTTTGCTGAGCTTGATATAGCGGGAGCATTTAATTTAGGTATGACGGGTATTATCCTAGCTTTTCTCTTTGTTCATATGTTTGATACGGCTGGAACACTGGTCACAGTAGCAAATGCTGCTAATTTACTAGACAAGGATGGAAAGCTGCCAAGATTAGATAAGGCATTGCTAGCAGATAGTACATCTATGTTAGCAGGTTCAGTTATAGGCACTTCTCCCGTAACCAGCTATATAGAAAGTACCGCTGGCGTTAATGCAGGTGGTCGAACTGGGTTAACGGCAGTTGTGGTGGCTCTATTATTTCTTGCGAGCTTATTTTTTGCTCCCCTAGTTGGATCAGTTCCAAGCTATGCAACCTTTCCAGTATTGCTCTTTGTGGCAAGTTTAATGATGCGTAATATTAATCACATTGATTGGGAAGATATGACCGAGTATGTACCTGCTGTGATCACCATGGTTGTAATGCCTCTGTCCTTTTCAATTGCCGATGGAATAGGCTTCGGTATCATCACCTACGCACTACTTAAAGTTTTGTCGGGTAAAATGAACAAATCACACATCCCAGCTCTCGTCATGGCTAGTATTTTTATTATTAAATATGCCTTTTTAGGCGTTCATTAAAAAATGTTCAAGGAAAAATCAATGAAGATAATTACATTAATCACAGCAGTTTTTTTATTAAGCCTGTCACAGGGTTTAGTGGTTGCTAAACCTGTTAACAATTGTGCCAGCACGACTGAAAATGCAAGTTATACAGGTGTCTATAAAGGTGTCGAAAATAATTTAAGCCTTGCAGATTTTAATCGTGATCTTGTCTGTGCAGAGGCATTTATTTCAAGCAAATATCCCCAGGGTTTTGTAACCATATTTGGAAGTTCTCGAATCTCTGAGTCGAATAATTCTGGTGATGCAGTTATCGATGCTGCTAACGACAAGCTTTATCAACAAATTTATAATCTGGCTTTTAAATGGACGAAAGAGCATGCCACTAAGTATCCAATTTTAACCGGTGCAGGACCAGGAATAATGGAAGCAGGTGCTAGAGGAGCTTTCAAAGCAGGTGGCCCAAGTATTGGTTACACTACCTATTATGGACCCTCTCGAAATGCTAAGGATGGAGATGCCAGTATGGCATTTTGGCAGTACCGACCAGCCAAGGGAAAACCACAAAAAATCATTTCAGATGGATTGATCTTCACCAGTGTGTCGATTAGAGAAAGTCTCATGATCCTGCATTCTACGGCGATGATTTTTGCACCCGGTGGAACAGGAACTGAGTGGGAATTTTTTCAAGCTATTGAACAAATCAAGAGTAAACAATTAACGCCTGTGCCGATTTATGTAGTTGGTGATAAGAAAATACATTGGCAGAGCCTATACAATCGCTTAGACGATATGGTCAAAAGAGGCACCATTAAACGCCATGAAGTTGAAGGGCTTTTCATCCATGTTGATGATCCTGAAGATGTATTTCAATTGTTAACTAAACAGCTCAACTTAGGATAATCCTAGGTTGCTTTGTTTGAGGACATGTAACTATAGTGTGATCTATAGCGTGATGAAAATGTGATAAATTAGTGACTGTTATGTGATATTTGACTGTCATTCTACTCCTGCACTTATTTTTATTTATAATACTTAATAATAAATTAATGGAGTTCACAAATGAAAAAGTTACCCCTTGTCCTAGCTGTTGCTTCTGCTCTCTCTTTTGCTACAGTCTTTGCTGATGGTATAGATCGTGATCGCAATAATAAATTCACTTATCATGTAACCATCACTAACACCACTGCAAACCAGATCCTTACCCCACCCACAGTGATTGCCCATAATCGAAAGTTCAAGTTATTTGAATTAGCACAACCAGCTTCAGATGAACTGATAATCATGGCTGAGGGTGGTAATAATGGCCCGCTTATTAGTTCTCTAGGTGATAATAATGTCTATGCAACTGCATCGTCATTAGATCAGACACCTCCAGTAATAATGCCTGGTAACTCCATCACTATCGAAATAAAAGCCCCAAGGAGAACCTTTTTTACTGTAACAACTATGCTTGCTACTACCAATGATGCTTTTGCCTCTGTGACTCTTAGAGGGCCAAAGAAATATCGCACCAACAACGCACGGGCAGAGACCTATGATGCCGGTTCAGAAGTTAATAATGAGTATTGTGACGATATCCCTGGCCCACCTTGTGGCGGAGCAAATATTCCAGTTGATGGTGATGGTGAAGGATTTATCACTATTCATAATGGGATTCACGGAATTGGTGATTTGATCCCCTCAGATCTCGATTGGCGTGGCCCGACTGCTGCCGTGAGTATTCATAACGCAGGTAAGTAGTCTTAAACTAAGGGGTCAAAATATTTTGGCCCCTTACTTTCCTCTCAAAACTCCTATAATTCCAGATCGCATAACCTCTTTAACACTTAGTTTGCAAACAGTAACCAAAAGTAATACTATTACTGTAATACTTCCATAGTAGCGATACTGCGAAAGGAAGAGAATTTAATCAAGAAGAGAGTGTCATCATGCGAGTAACCAGTAAAGGTCAGGTAACTATTCCGAAGAATGTACGAGAGGACATTGGGATCAGGCCAGCTCATACAGAGGTTGAGTTTGTTAAGGATGCCGATGGTCGTTGGTTTTTAAAGAAAATGAAAGCTAAATTTGAACAGGTAAGTCGTTTTAGAACGGCTCATAAATCCGGTAAGTTAACCATGTCTACGGATGAAATATTGGCGTTAACGCGAGGTTAGGTTTTGGCTATTATTCTTTTAGATACCTGTGTTGTTACAGATTTAGCCGATGCTGATAGTGAATGGTTTGAATGGTCGGCGAGCACCTTGGAAGACCTAGATTGCAACCATCAATTTGTAATTAATCCGATTATTTATGCTGAATGCTCTGTGGCTTATGACACGATTGAAGAAATTGAAGCACTAATTAAAGCACTTGATTTAGAAGTGAAACCTTTGCCACGTGAAGCCTTATTTTTATCCGGTAAAGCTTTTGTTAATTATCGAAGAAAGAAAGGTATAAAAGTTAATGTGCTACCCGATTTTTATATCGGAGCGCATGCTGCGGTTAATGGCTACAAACTCATGACAAGAGATAAGGGCAGATTTGCGACTTATTTTCCAACGGTTGAATTGATTATACCTTTTCATTGAGTTGTTTTTAAGTTCTCGTTGCCGCTCAAGCCTAGAATGACCTAATCTTCAGGAATAAGCCCATAACAACTTACCCTTTACTAATAGTAAAAGTAGCAACATAACCTTGGCTGTATGAGGCTGATACTGGAACTGTTTGTTCTTTCACGTCATCCATCGTAGATATGAAGTTATCAAGAAGATATTCATTGTTTGATTCTGGATGAGAAATAACTTCAACAGAAGTACCTTGCAGCGTTATGGTACTACCTTTAACAGAAACATTGAGAGTCTCTAAAACGTGCCACTTCTCTTCTAAGTAAGACCAATCTTTGTATCGAGTCTTGAGCGTTAGAAGGTAACGACTAGCGTTAAGCGTAGACAGAAATGATGCAGGCCGTAAGCGAAAGTTGAAGTGATTGAGTTCCGTTAAGAGAGTTATCTGAGAAGGCTGATGGTTTTATGATACCAGAAAGCAATACGATACAAGGCGTTTGCATATTAACATGCATCCCGATCACCTAATAACATTGATGCCGATCACCCAATAACATCCATCGCGATCACTCAATAACATTGATSYCKWYMASKWYGAAGTATTGATAAACGAGTCTAAACAGCAAGAATATTGAGATGGGAATTAGGAAGTCAGATGCTCCATAGTAGTCCGAGCTTGGGAAAGCTAAGTGCATGGCGAAGGGAGCTAGGTTATAACGCCTTTATCAAGGACACAACAGAAGTAACACAGAGGGCTTCACATGTTGGACACAAAATTGATAAGGATAAGTGAATTATCAACTAGCGATCATAAAATGATCTTCAAGCAATTGATGCATCATTTTGACGTTGAAAGCCTGTTGCGTTGTTATCAACAGCTGGATGGAAAAGCAGCGGTTGGAAGCGATGGCATCACAAAAGAAAAGTACGGTGAAAATCTGATAGAGAATATCCGCAACTTAGTTGGAAGATTAAAGCAAATGGCTTACAGGCCAAATGCGGTACGTCAAGTGATGATCCCGAAAGAGGGGAAGCGGGGCGCTACTCGACCACTGGGTATTGGAAACTTTGAAGATAAGCTGGTACAAAAACGAATGCAAGAAATTCTGGAAGCCATCTTTGA
>NVWF01000038.1 GCA_002746155.1 Gammaproteobacteria bacterium
TTTCTTCTTGCGCCACAAAAAACTAAGCTGGGCCTTGATGAAAGGCTCAGCAAAGAAAGTTTTTGCAAGGATTTCCGATTCTTGAGCATTGATGGCTTTTAGTTCATCTCGCTCACTTGTGGCACGAAAACTACGTACGGCTCCAGAGGCGATCCACTGTTGAGCAATCCGATGTATTTCCTGATTAAGTTTGTCATGGGGAGCGACCCATTGGATCAAACCAGCTTTAAGCGCTTCTTTGGCTGTTGGTTTCCAACCTTCCTCACCAAGCATCCTCCCGGCATTAGCTTTACCCATGAGTCGAGAAAAATGCACGGATGAGCAACCTTCAGGAGTCACTCCAAGCGCTGCAAAAGGCGTTGAGAAGGTTGCTTTGTCTGAAGCAATAATAGCGTCGCCTAGTGTTGCAGAGGTTACGCTGGCGCCAATGGCAGGTCCATTGACCGCCACTAACAAGGGCTTAGGGAAATCTAGAAATGTATCAAAGAGAGCTTTATTGTGTTCTTTGATCATGGCTTGTAATTTACGCGGATGGGCAAAGCGAAATATCGCTACCAGATTGACTCCTGCACAGTAATAGGGATCAACGCCTGTCAAGACTAACACCTTAGTATCTTCATTTCTGGCGGCTTCCTTGAACCCTTCTTTGAGTGCATCCATCATTTCTAGAGTCCAAGCATTTAGACGGCTAGATCTATTCATCGTTAGAGTCGTTACACCATCTTGTTTAGTTGTAATGATGTGACATTGTTCAGCTGATAATTGCTTAGCCTTAGCAGTCATGGATGTTACTCCTATAGAGAGTTAGCCTGGAAATTCATCATCAAGTTTGGCAATAGTTTCTTCCATTAATGCAAAGCACTTATTCGCCAAGGCACTAGCATCAGATTTACTAAGTCCAGTTGTTTSAATWNNNTCTAAWACTWSANTARYMWTWMWMMMWRWSWNNTYAATWTRTTAWNATTTGCAGTTTTAGCATAAGTATTAAAACAAATAGGTACGATTGGAACTCCTGCGTCAATAGCTGTTCTAAAAGCACCTAATTTAAAGGATAATAGACCTTTACCAAAATTTCTAGTTCCTTCAGGCATGATCCAAACAGAAGTGTCTTTTTGCAAAACCTTAGTAACGATCGACATGGATTTCTTAGCTTTCTTTTTATCCATTCTATTGATTAGTATATTGCCTGATAACCAATAAAAAAGACCAAAAATAGGCACAAAGACAATTGAGCTTTTTCCTAGACTAACCGTTTTTCTCGGTAGGCTTAAGCAACCTGCAATAATATCAATATTATTTTGATGGTTTGAAACGAATACGCAAGGTTGGTTTGCTTCTAATATCTGAGTATCTCTAGCTAGATATTTTAACCCCATGATCAATCTCATGGGGTGTCCCAACAATTGACAAATTCGCCATACGTTGTTGGAGTTAAATGGTCGGATGATGCAAATTAGTAAACCAACAACGCCAGTAGTAATGATCAGATAAATGAAACAGAGGATGTATCTTATTGTTTTTAACATAGCTTATTAGAAATTCTGATAAATACTTTAGTATACTTCTCTAGTGGAAATTTGGGACATTTTTAAGTCCTAACTTTAAATCTAGATACTAGTTCGAACAAAGTTGAGCTTAATTTTGAAAGATCAGAACTTGCTGCCATTATTTGTTTTACTGCTAAGGTTGTTTCCGACGAAGTATCAGTAATAGAAATAATATTGTTGTTGACATCTTCTGCTGCTTTATATTGCTCTTCAGTAGCACTCGATATTTGATTACTCATGCCATGGATTTGTTCAACAGCTTTGGAAATTGATACAAGAGATCTCCCAGCTTTATTGGCTTGTTCAACAACTGATATAGCCTCATTTTGACAATTATCCATAGCAATAACAGTATTTTTTGAATCTGTTTGTAATTTATCAATGACCTGATTGATTTCTTCAGTGGATTGCTGAGTGCGACCTGCAAGTGTTCTTACTTCATCAGCTACAACTGCAAAACCTCGCCCTTGCTCACCTGCTCTAGCTGCTTCAATTGCAGCATTTAGAGAGAGTAAATTCGTTTGGTCTGCAACGCCTCTAATAACTTCAAGAACAGCATTTATATTCTCACTATTCTGCTCAAGTTGTTGAATAGTTTCTGCGGTAGCTTCGAGTTGGCGTGATAACTGTTCAATAGCCATAATAGCTTGTTCAACTTCTTTACGGCCAGAGATGGTTTCACTATTAGCATCATCAGCTGCTTTAGCAGTTGATGCAACATTAGTGGTTATTTCAGATATAGTTGCGGTCATTTGATTCATGGCGATGGCCACTTGCTCAATTTGAGATTGCTGTTCTGTGACTGAATAACCCGTTTCAGTAGCAGTGGTTGACAGTTCTTCTGCAGCACTAGCAACTTGATCAACTGATTCGGATATCTCTAAAATAAGCTCATTGAGATTAGAGGACATGATATTAATGCTTCTTGATAAATCAGTTATTTCATCGTTACCTTCGATAGGTAGCTGAACACCAGTTAAATCTCCTTCGCTGATTTCCTGCGCTCTAATAACAACCCTATTCAATGGCTTAGATATCATTCGAGCAATAAAAGTTGATATAATGATGCTCAACAAAATAGCTACAACCATTCCAAGAAGCATAATATTCTTCATTGAATTACTTTCAGATATGAATAACTCTTTATCAATAGCAGCTAATTCATCTTGTGATTTCCTCATATCAGATAAAATCTCTAAAATTAGTTTGGCTTTTGGAGCGGCTTTGGTTGCAAGCCAATAATTTGCAAGATTCCAATCTTTTGCTCTTCTTAGCTCTAACATTATATTTGGCAGAGTGGAAAATTTTGCTCGATTAGTTTTATAGGTTATCCAGTTTTGTGATTGATTTTTATTAAAGAGTTTTGATAATGAGGCTATTTCATTGTATCGCGCCTCATTGATTTTCCATTGTGCCTTAAATTTAGGTATAAAAGTTACGTCTCCGGATAATAAATATGCTCTGATATTAGCCATTCCAAGAGCAAAAGAACCTCTACTGTCAGCTAGGAGTGTTAATAAGTGCTTACGTTCTTTTGAGGCGGCTAATAGTTTTTCCTCATCAATAATAGCAGTTATAGCAGTAATTATTTTCGCTGCTCTCGGTGTTGCTTCATTTAACATTAAGTCAATACTGGGTATGTTTTCTGGTTTATGGATAATATCTTCAATTTCTTGTTGGGCTTCTCTGAATTCTTCAAAATAGTCTTTCATTGTCTTTAACATTTCGATATTTTTAGGTTCAGTCCAGTTTGTTGAAAATTGTTGCATGTTATTCAACGATTCATCTATTTGTTCCCATCCGTTTAAGCGCTCTATTTTAAATTGCTTTGCTTTTTCAATATCCTTACCGAGTATCATATAACCTCGTAACCCAGATAGTGAAAGATGAACACCGTCTACAAGCTGCATACCTGCCGTTACTGTAGGGAATCTTAACTCAGTAAGAGAGAGTTCAATTTCTCTAACAGAATTCAGTTTTACTAAATTGATCATTGAAAGTAGAATAATGATTACCACAATTGCTGAGAATCCTAGTAGTAGCTTATTTTTTATTGTTAGTTTCATTATTTGTTCCTAGTAATATGATGAGTCTATTTTCAAAACTCCGCCTTATTAATGCGCGTTTCGGCAAACGACTCCTTAATACGAAGTAAATGTTCTGAGAACTGTGGACCTCGTTTTAAGGCAACTGCAGTGACTAGAACATCGATTAGTACCAAATGGGCAATCCGAGATGTCATGGGAGTGTACATGTCAGTATCTTCAGGAGTTTCAACTTCTAATACTATACTACATTCCTTTGCAAGAGGAGAGTTAGGGGAAGTTATTCCTATAACTTCTGCACCACACTTTTTGGCAATGCGCGCCGTTTCAATCAAGGCGATTGTTCTGCCTGTGTAGGAAATGCAAACAACCACATCGCGACTGGTTAAATTGGCGCTGGTCATGCGTTGATTCAATATATCTAGGTGGGCGATAACCGGCGTATTAATTCTGAAGAATTTATGCTGCGCATCCAGTGCAACTGGCCCAGATGCGCCTAGTCCAAAAAATAAGATACTATTTGCTTGTGCCAAAGCGTCGGTGGCTTTTTCAATACTTGGTAGGTCACTCGCGGCTTGGGTAAGTTGCAGGGTTGCATGGGTAGAATCAAAAATCTTCTCAATCATGGTTTCTAAACTATCGTTCTCATCAACATCTCTAGTGATCTGAGGCATTGCTGTAGCCAGACTTTGAGCAAGTTGAACCTTAAAGTCAGGAAAGCCTGTACAACCAAATTTATGACAAAAACGAATTACGCTTGGCTCACTAACCTTGGATAAAACTGCTAGTTTGGCTACTGAAGAATGAATAACTTCGTCAGGATTTTGCAGTATCACCTCAGCAACTTTCTTGGCTGATTTACTTAGCTTAAAAGAAGGCTCACGAATTTGATTCAATAGAGTCATTTAGATGTTTCTCTTACTTTCTCAGACATTGAAGGCAATATGATAGCAGTTTTATTGATCTGGATTGCATAAAACAAAAATATATGTAATAAAATTACATAATAAATTGTAATTATGATATAAAAGGCTATTATTCAATAATATATGTAATATAAATACAAATAGATGTAATTATTAAGTCACTTTTGATGAAAGTAATGATTTGGAGGGGGAAATATCATGAAACTAAGAATAGCAATTAACGGATTTGGTCGAATAGGTCGTAATATCCTAAGAGCGCATTATGAAAATAATTATAATGATCAAATTGAAATCGTCGCAATTAATGATCTAGGAAAAATTGAGTCAATGGCTCATCTTTTATCCTATGATTCAGTCCATGGTCGTTTTGCAGAAACGGTTACTGTTGAGGGTAATGCTATAAATGTTGCCGGCGATAAAATTCTCTTTTGCAGTGAAGGTGATCCAAAAAGGTTACCTTGGAAAAACTTAAATATAGATTATGTTTTTGAGTGCACAGGTCACTTCACTGATAAGCAATCAGCTTCAGCTCATACTCTTGCGGGAGCGAGAAAAGTTATCGTATCAGCACCAACCAAAAATGCCGATGCGACAATTGTACATGGAGTTAATCATCATATACTTCGTTCTGATATGACCGTTATTTCAAATGCGTCTTGTACAACTAATTGCTTGGCACCCCTTGCTAAAGTATTGAATGATGCAGTGGGAATAGAGCAGGGATCTATGACCACAATTCACTCTGTAACCAATGACCAGAATCTTCTCGATCTTGATCACACTGATAGTTACCGAGCAAGAAGTGCTACCCAGTCTATGATCCCAACTAAAACAGGTGCAGCGTCAGCGGTGGGCTTAGTTTTACCAGAGTTAGTAGGTAAAATCGATGGTATGTCCGTAAGAGTTCCAACTTTAAACGTCTCATTAGTAGATTTAAACTTTTGGGCGAGTCGAGAAACCTCCGTTGCAGAGATTAACGATTTGTTTAAATCAGCCTGTGAGACTGATCTGGGTAAGGTGCTTAAGTATAACGATAAGCCCTTGGTTTCAATCGACTTTAATCATGATCCAGCTTCCTCAATATTTGATTCTACGCAAACTAGAGTGAACGGAAAGTTCGTAAAAGTGATGGCTTGGTACGACAATGAATGGGGTTTCTCAAACAGAATGCTTGATAATGCCATAGCTCTCTATAATGTTGAGAAGAAGCAAGTAGAGTTGGAAGATTCTACTAGGGAGTCTTTAGCCGTTTGAATAATAGCTCGAGCTGAGTTTACCTCCTCCTGAATTTACCTCCTCCTGAATTTAATAATAAAGCCTGATTGTAATGATCAGGCTTTATTGTATAGGTTTAACTTTTCTTCTTACTCTCTTCCAAAACACCTTCATCATTACGGATATTTTTACAATAACAACAAATGGAAGTCATACCTGTAGTAGTCAACTAAAAGCTTTTCTGCTTACTTTGTCTATTAGGGCAAACTTTTGTAATTWAAAAATTTNGTATTGTTATAAATACGAGTATCAAATCAGAATATATGTTAAATATATTTGAAGAATATATATATAAATTCTTAATATCTGCTATATTGCAGAATATAACTTATTAAATGGGCCTAAAAATGTTAAAATCTTCACAAGTTCAGTTAGATGACAGTGATAAGACTATTCTAAACGTACTTCAGACTAGTGGAAGAATAAGAAATATTGAATTAGCTGAAAAGGTACATTTATCACCACCTGCCACCCATGCAAGAGTTAAGCGTCTTGAGAAGGAAGGTGTGATCAGTGGTTATGCAGCTAAATTAGACAGAAATAAAACCGGTCATGATTGCATGTGTTTTATCTCCGTAAGTCTTGAATCACATCAGCTTGAAAAGCAGAAGCAGTTTTTTGATGCCATTCAAAGTCTACATCAAGTATTAGAGTGTCATCACTTAACTGGCGAATCAGATTATTTATTGAAAGTTGTAATACGTAATAATAGGGAGATGGAAGACTTTATCACCCATACCTTATTACCCATGCCTGGAATGTCACGGGTTCATACCAGTGTTGTTCTCAGAGAGATTAAAAGTAATAGTGCTTTAGTGATGGAGTAGGAAGTTAAATTATGTCAGTTCCACAAGGTTTCGATGCAGCAAAAATATTATCTCCAAGAAGAAATACTACCGAGGCAAGTAATGTTGAAGGACTTGCTAGTGAGCAGTTAAGCCATTACGGAATCGATGAAAATAGTGATTATGGCCAAGCCTTAAAGTCGACGGTTATTGATTTGTATAATGCCCAGTCTGATATGTCACGCCTTTGGCAGATCACTAACGAAACAATTGATTCATTAGATAAAAAAGATAAAATAGCCTACTTTAATGCAAAAAGGTTTCTGTCATTCCAAATCGCTAAAATACTTGATGGTTTACAAAACCCTTTCCGCAAAGTTTCTCAAAGCATAGAAAAAAGTCCTACTACTCAGATGGCGAAGGGCAGTTATCCCTTATTTGATAATATCCCCGCTATCTTTTCAGCTACGCCTGTTATAGCAAGAACGGCTACCTACATTTTTGCTTGTACTGAATGGGTAGATGATGCCTTTCAGGGCAAGGAAATGACCCATCAAATTTATTCCCGTTTGTTAAATCCAACATCTATTTCTTTAGCTAACGCCATAGTGGACCTAGAAGCAGGTCCTTATACAGCWGAGTATATGGCTTGGAACTTTAATAGTGGCATGGCAGCAATCGATTCACTGCTTGCTAATGTGATGAATTATGGTGATGTGTTACTCGTATCAAGAAATGTCTATGGCGGTGTGCATCAATTACTTGTTGATCACTATGCGCGTAAAGACAAGATGAACATCCAAATTGAATGGTTTGATGGTTATACTGCTGAAGAATTTGACATTCGTTTTACAGATGTAAAGGCCCAGTATCTTGAACAGCTAAAGAATAATAAATTACACATTTATATTGAGTCACCTTGTAATCCTCATGGTTATGTACTCGATCTTCCAGGAATTTGTAAAATTAGCCATGCAACTGGCGATCACCTAGTAATGCTAGATTCAACCCTAGCAACACCTGTATTAAACAAGCCATTGCAGCGTGAAGATAAAAGTGAGCGTCCTGATTATGTCATGCACAGTTACACCAAGGATATTTCTGGCACAGGCAGTGTAACCTCAGGGGTGGTAATCGCTGAAGGCCATAGAATGTTTATCCCTAAGGGTGGAGAGGCTAATGGTCTTTCTTGGGAAAAATGTATGTTCTGGGATGTCTACTATATCAAAGGTGCTTTCCTAGATGCTGATAAAGCCTACGAAGTGCTTATTGGTATGAAAACGCTTGAGCAGAGAATGCTTACCAAGGTTATCAATACCCTTGTATTTGCTAACTTTCTCAATAGCCATGAAGATATTAATGTTAACTCCCATGCTGTTGAAGGCAACGAGAACTACGCACTTCGTGAAAAATGTTTAACAAATGGTATGCCATCATCCTTATTTACCATTGATATGGAGCACGCCCATATCAATAGAGAAACCTTCTCAAGTTTCTTTGATGGATTAGAGCCAGGCTTTAGCTTAATGGTCAGTATCGGACAGTGTAACTCCATGGTGTTATGTCCCGCTCTGACTTCTCACTCTGAGCTTAGCCCTCAGGCTATGAAAGAAGCACGTATTTATCCAACTACTTTGCGGTTATCCATGGGTAATGAAAGTGTTAAGGATTTGATTGCAGCCTTTGTGAACTCTGCCAGAACGCATATTGATAAAGTGAAGCCAGGATTTACTGAAAAATTCATGCCTGCTGACGAAATAGATACGCTTGTAGTGTCGGTCACCTTAGACATTTATAAGAAATTGTTAGCAACTCAACCTAAAATGAGTGACTTGTTAATTAAATAAGCTTAGACCAGTTAAAGCGCTTGAAGTCCAAGCGCTGATCAGACATAATCTCGTCCGGTCTAAGTAGCCAGCGCTGTTTAGACCGGTTTTTATATCAACATATCATATCGCTTTATGGTGGTCTTTTTGGTCCCCTCGCAATGATAGGTCGTAAACTCCGCCAGGCCCGGAAGGGAGCAACGGTAGCGACTGATTCGTGTGCCGAGGTGTGGCTGGGAAGGCCGCCACCAGTTTCAATTTCTTGACCAAACGGTTAACAGTAGTCTATGATAGAAATCATATCGACTTGTAACATTTTGTTACGCATTTAATCGCTGTATCTGAATAGAATACTAGTCTGTTAATTCAATAATAATTCTTTCGATAGGCTACCAAAAATAGGAAACAACTCTTGAATAAATTTGCTAAGTTAGCCTGTTTATTAGTCTGTACTTTCCTGATTAATTCACAGGTTTCAGCATTTGGCACGTCATAAATGTTAAGAGGACAATTGCTTGATGCAAATGGAGCTCCTTTAGCAAATCAAAGGGTGGTTGGTAAATGCAGGTTGGTATACGTTATGCCTTCTAACGTAACTTTTTTTCAATTAATGGTGATGATACTGTGATGATAATACATAATAAAATAGACTCCAGAAGTAGATTTAGTCTCTTGATTCTTTCCATAGTTTTTCTACTTGGATTAAGTTTATCCACTATTAAAGCTAGTCCACTTGAAGTTAAGGTGGTGGTGGTCACCATGTTTGAAATAGGTGAAGATCAGGGAGATGCCCCAGGCGAATTTCAACACTGGCGAGAGCGTCAGGGATTGAGCAAAAGATTCCCGTTTCCCCAATCCCACCATGACATTTTTATGAATGAAAAAACCGGTGTGCTTGGTATTGTCACTGGTATGGGTACATCTCGATCCTCCTCAGCTGTTATGGCACTCGGGCTTGATCCCCGTTTTGATTTTACCAAAGCCTATTGGTTGGTTGCTGGAATATCCGGTGGCGATCCTGAAAATGTATCTCTGGGTTCAGCTGTTTGGGCAGAGTACTTAGTCGATGGTGATTATGCCCATGAAATTGATGCTCGAGAAATTCCAGAGGACTGGTCGACAGGATATTTTCCTTTATTCTCTAAAGGACCTTATGACCCTAATAAACCAACTCCTCAAAGTGAAGTCTTTCGTTTAAATCCTGAATTAGCAAACTGGGCTTATGAGTTAACTAAAGATATCAGGCTACAAGATAGTGCTAAACTTAAAGCTGGACGGGAAGGCTACAAGGGTTATCCAAAAGCACTTCTACCTCCTTTTGTAGAAAAAGGTGACCACTTAGCTGGCATGACATTTTGGCATGGAAAATTGCTAAACGACTGGGCTAATAAGTGGGTTGCCTACTGGAGTGATGGAAAAGGTGAATTTATGACCTCAGCCATGGAAGATACGGGTAGTTATCAGTCATTAGCTTATTTAACCAAGGCTGGTAAAGCTGATGTAAATCGTTTTATGGTACTTCGGACTGTGAGCAATTACACCATGCCTCCCGCCGGAGTAACTGCAGCTGAAAGTCTCATTCAAGATGGAGAAGATTACAGCGGTATGGATGCAGCCTTAGAATCTGCATATCTAGTGGGGAGTAGTGTTGTAAACACCCTTGTTGACAATTGGGATATCTATAAAGACAAGATCCCAGGTTCTACATCAAAGAAATAAAAACAAAACAAAGTAAAAGTCTGGAAAAATACAAATCGGTTTTACCATTAAGTGAAACCGATGCCTTTAAAACAATATTATAATAAGAGGTATCATCCAAATGTTTATAGTTGAATCTTATACCGTAGCCGTATCGCTCATCCTTGTGACAATGATCTGTTGGGGTTCCTGGGCAAATACTCAAAAATTGGCCAGTAAGGAATGGTCCTTTCCTCTGTTTTACTGGGACTATGCCATTGGTGTCATGTTGTTTTCTCTCATTCTTGGACTCACAGCAGGATCAAGTGGAACTGAAGGGCAGGGCTTTATTGCCAACCTCGCACAAGCAAGTACTGATGTCATAATATCTGCCTTGATAGGTGGTATAATCTTCAATATTGCCAATTTACTGTTAGTTGCTGCCATTGACATTGCCGGTCTTGCTGTAGCTTTTCCAATTGCTATTGGATTAGCCCTTGTATTAGGTGTTGTTGACAATTACATTCAACGCCCAGTGGGCGATCCAACCTTTCTATTTCTAGGTGTAGCTTTGGTAACTATTGCCATTATACTAAATGCAATAAGTTATAAACGACTACAGGAAAATCGTCAGGATGATACGAGTGGTGGCATTGCAAAAGGTATCGGAATCTCAGTAGCTGCTGGTATATTGATGGGCTTTTTCTACGGGTTTATTGCCAAGACTCTACCTGAAAATTTTGCAGAGCCTACCATTGGCTTATTAACCCCTTATAGTTCTGTGTTTATCTTTTCATTGGGTGTTTTGTTTTCTAATTTCATCTTTAATACCTTCTTTATGTATAAGCCAGTTTCAGGTGGCGACCCTGTAACTTATGGTGATTATTTTAGTAAAGGTACGCCGAAGTTACATCTCATTGGTCTACTGGGTGGTTTCATCTGGTGTACAGGTTTGTCATTAAATATTATTGCAAGTGGTTCTGCTGGACCGGCGATATCTTATGGGTTAGGTCAGGGAGCAACCATGGTAGCAGCAGCTTGGGGTGTTTTTGTTTGGAAAGAATTTGCTGGCGCACCTCAAGGCACGAATAAGCTTATTGGCGCAATGTTTTTATGCTTCATTATAGGTCTTTCTTTGATCATATATGCCAGAGGATGAATTTTATCTTCAAGAGGGTACTAGATACCCGTTCCCAGTAATAAATTAAGGATTAGTCRGATGAATAAAATTGCAGTTATTGGAAGCTTTGGTCAAGATATGATCATGCAGGTTAGTCATATTCCAGCCCGTGGTGAAACAGTTGGTGAAGGACGATTTTCCCAAACCTTTGGTGGCAAGGGAGCAAATCAAGCTTTAGCTTCAGCTAAATCGGGAGCCGATGTAGTCTTTGTCTCTATGGTGGGTGAAGACTCAGCAGGGGATACGGCTATTAGCAGTTTCACCGCTCATGGGATCAATACTGATTTTATGACTCAAACTGATGCTATTGGAACCGGTACAGCTTTGATATTTGTAGGTGATGATGGTGAAAACTCCATAACAGTCGCACCGGGTGCGAATTATCACCTTAAGCAACCCCATGTCGATGCAGCTGAAGCCGTATTAAAAAAAACAAAGCTTATTTTAATGCAACTAGAAATACCCATGGAGACGGTTGAATATGTTCTACATAAGGCTGAAACTTGGAAGGTGCCAGTGTTACTCAACCCTGCTCCAGCTAAGCCCTTAAGTGATATCGCCTTACAGAGAATTCATACGCTAGTTGTCAATGAAACCGAGGCTGAAATTGTCAGTGGTGAGACCCTAGAAGGTGCTGACTCAGTTGCACGAATTGCGCTTAGTCTTAGAGCTAAGGGGCCGGAAGTTGTTATTGTTACTCTCGGTGCAGATGGAGCTTACGTATCCAGTGATGGGTTCACCGGTCTAGTGCCAGGTAATAAGGTTGATGTCGTTGACACTACGGCTGCCGGTGATGTGTTTTGTGGAGCTCTCTCTACGGCGCTGTGTAGTGATTTATCCCTAGAGGAAGCTATAAAATTTGCCAATGTGGCTGCAGCCATAGCCGTAACACGACTCGGCGCCCAGCCTTCTGTACCACACCAAACTGAAATTGAAGAGTTTATAGCGAGTTTAACAAGCTAAAGGACCTTTTTATGTCTGAACAAGGCTGTAATGACAATAATCAAACTTCTTTCAGGGGCTTTTGGTTACTCAGTTGTCTATTGTTTGGTTTAATATCAACTATATTTAATAATAACTCCTTAGCACAGAGTACAAAAAAGCAAGCTGATCTTATCGTATACGGTGAGTACGTCGTTACGATGAGAGAGGATCAACAGGTAATTAAAGATGGTGCGGTTGCCATTTTAAATAATAAAATACTGGCTGTTGCTAGTCGTACTGAAATCCTTAACGCCTATTTTTCAAATCAGCAAATTGATGGCGTGAATAAGATATTAATGCCAGGACTGGTCAACGGACATACCCATTCTGCCATGACGCTTTTCCGCGGTATGGCCGATGATCTAAAGTTAATGGATTGGCTGAATCAATATATCTTTCCCATGGAAAAGCAGTTTGTTGATCAAGAATTCATTCGAATTGGTTCACAGCTCGCCTGTTGGGAAATGATTAAAGGCGGAACAACAACCTTTGTTGATATGTATTTTTATCCCGAGGTGATTTCAAAAGAAATTGTAGAGTGTGGATTGCGCGCAATTGTTGGTGCACCCTCCATAGATTTCCCAAGTCCAGGCTTTAAAGGTTGGGACGATTCCTTCGCATCAGCTGTCAACTTTGTAACGACTTGGCAGGGAAAACATGAACGAATTACACCTGCCTTTGCGCCCCATGCACCTTACACAGTTTCACCCGAACATCTAAAACAGCTAGCAATGACTGCAACTAAATTAAATGCTCCCATAATGATACACCTTGCTGAATCAAATTCTGAAAGTAACATAATTAATGAAAGGTATGGTACAACGCCCGTTGCCCATGTGGCAGGTATTGGACTACTAGATAATGTAAATTTAATTGCAGCTCATCTAGTTTATCCCACTGCTACAGATATGCATTTATTGTCTAAGAAGAACATCGGCGCTATTCATAATCCTTCTTCCAATTTAAAGCTCGCGGCTGGAATAGCACCCATCGTTGAAATGTTGGATAAGGGAATTCTAGTGGGTTTAGGTACAGATGGTGCTGCTAGTAACAACGATCTTGATATGTGGGAGGAAATGAGATTAGCTGCTCTTATTCACAAAGTAAATAATGACGATTCCACTGCAATACCAGCCTTTACCGCCTTAAGCATGGCGACAAGAATGGGAACAGAGGCAATCGGCCTCGGTAATATCACTGGTCAATTAAAGCCAGGTTATCGTGCTGATATGATCCAAGTTTCTCTTGATGACTTACGTTTGATGCCTATTTATGATGTCATTTCTCATCTAGTCTATGTTATAGATTCATCCGATGTAACTACCAGTATCGTATCAGGAAAAGTGTTGATGCTAGAGGGTAATATTTTAACCATGAATGAGTCTAAGCTGAAAAATGATATAGCGATAATTTCCCAGAAAATTAAACAAGTTTTAGTTAGAAACAAGCATTAACTTAAATTCCTTTTAGCCTAGATTCCACTATAGTAACTCTCAGTGTATAGATTTGTAATGATTATTTTTAAGTTATAGTGATTGAGAAGATCAATCTTTGAAGCAATTTAGTGCTGAGTTCTAATTTAAACTATAGCGGTACTTTAAATAAATCAATTTATAATAGTTTTTGGATTTATCCCAAGAACAGACAGTTAAGTGTTGTCTAAAAAGGCCCACATGACTACACTGAAAGCTAGAAGCCTGACAAATATCTGGAAAAATTAAAGACTAATTGAGTTACTAATGAATTACACACTAACTTTCACCTTTGGATTATTAGTCATAGCGGCGTTTGCCGGTTATCGAAGGAGTAATCTACCCAAAAACATCTGGTTATTATTCCTAGCCCAACCCCTTGCCATGTGTGCGGCCCCTATGGTTGTATTATGTGGCGGTCTGCTTGGCGCAAAAATAGCACCCACTCCAGAACTAGCTACCTTACCTCTTGCCTTGATGATATTAGGAACTGCTGGAGGAGTTATTCCTGCTTCCATGCTGATGAAAAATATTGGTCGAAAAAATGGCACCATTACTGGCTTTAGTATTGCCATAGTAGGCGCTTTAATTGCAAGCTATGCAGCAGTACATGCTCTCTTCTGGTTGCTTATTCTCGGCACAGTCTTACTGGGTTTTTGTATGGCATTTGTCGCCCAATTGCGATTTGCAGCCTTAGATTCCTTAGCTGATCCTAAACTGAATCCCAAGGCCATCTCAGTATTAATGACGAGTGGATTATTCGCAGCCATGTTAGGCCCGGAAATAGCTGTTAGTGCAGCAGATCTCATTGACTCCCCCTATGGTTTTGCGGGTTCATTTTTTATCTTATCAATACTCTTTTTCATAGCGATTATAATTGTAAGCCGCCTAGATCCCATGCAACCAGCACAACAGGAATCACACCAAGGTGCTCGTGATTTATCTGTCATTATTAAACAACCAATATTCTTAATCGCTCTAGCATCTTCAGCTATTGGTTACATGATCATGAGTTATGTAATGACAGCATCCCCCTTAAGTATGCATGAGTTTCATCAGTACGATCTCGATTCAGTAAAGTGGGTTATCCAAAGCCATATAATTGCCATGTATTTACCCTCACTTATCTCGGCAGTTTTACTCAAGCATATCGGATTAAACCGATTAATGATGATAGGCGCAGTCTTGTATAGTGTGGTAGTTATAGTCGCCATATCTGGACATACTGTCATGCACTTTTGGTGGGCCATGGTGTTGCTAGGCATTGGCTGGAATTTTTTATATACAACGGGAACCTTATTACTACCAGAATCCTATCATTCAAATGAGCGTTTTAAAGTACAAGCCGTTAACGACTTTGGTGTATTTTTTACCCAGGCATTAGCTTCGTTGTCAGCAGGTACTATTCTCTTTAGTCAAGGTTGGGATATCTTGATATACATAACAATTCCCATGATTCTTTTGATGTTTATGATGAGTATTTGGTTTTACCTGATTCGGAAAGAGTCTAATCTTAGTTAACTTTTTAAGTAGCTGTGATAGCATTGCTGCTTGAATAGCCACATGACATTAGTAAGGATAATTATTAATGAGTTATCAGGTTCTTGCGCGTAAATGGCGCCCCGGTAATTTTGATGAACTGGTGGGCCAAGCCCATGTTCTACGTGCTTTATCGAGTGCTCTAGATAATGAACGTCTGCACCATGCCTACCTTTTTACAGGTACTCGCGGCGTGGGTAAAACAACCATCGCAAGAATTCTTGCTAGATGTTTAAACTGTGATCAGGGTATAAGCTCAAAACCCTGTGGTAGCTGCTCATCCTGTACTGAAATTAACGAAGGTCGATTTGTTGATCTCATCGAAGTGGATGCGGCTTCTCGGACCAAGGTTGAAGACACTCGAGAGTTACTTGAGAACGTACAATATAGACCTACGAGGGGGCGTTACAAGGTCTATCTAATCGATGAAGTGCACATGCTTTCTAATCACAGTTTCAATGCTCTTTTAAAAACACTAGAAGAGCCACCACCCCATGTAGTATTTCTACTGGCAACAACTGATCCTCAAAAACTGCCTGCAACAGTGCTATCTCGCTGCTTGCAGTTTCATCTTAAAAATATGCTGCCTGATGACATTAGCAATCATTTGGATTTCATCCTGAAAGAGGAATCCATTGAAAATGAGATGAGCGCATTAGAATCAATCGCCTGGTCTGCCAAAGGCTCTATGCGTGATGCATTAAGTCTGCTCGATCAAGCCATAGCTTTTGGTGATGGTAAAGTAATGGATAAGGATGTCAGAGAAATGCTTGGTACCATTGATAGGGATCATGTCTATCGATTGGTATCAGCGTTAACGAATAACGACGGAGCAGCTTGTATGAATATTATCGAGGAGCTTAGTCAGTTTGCTCCAGATTATGATGATGTTTTAGCTGAACTGCTAGCTGTTTTACACAGGATTGCTCTTTTACAACAAATTCCAGAAGCCAGTCTTGCTACTCAAGATCAAATAAAGATTGAGCAACTCGCTAATGAGATATCAGCGGAAGATGTACAGTTATTTTATCAACTCGCCCTCCATGGTCGAAGGGATTTACCCATGGCACCGGATAAAAGAAGTGGCTTTGAAATGTGTATCTTGCGCTTAATGAGTTTTAGACCTGCCTCTAAGCAAGATGTCACAGGAGTAACCCCGGTAAAAAAGTCTGAAGGCTCGTCTCAAATAGCTTCTGTTGAAGTAGAAGACGCGAGCACAAAACTAACTGAGCAGCTATCTGATCCAGCAACTGCTCTTCCAACTGTTCATCCAACTGTTCATCCAACAACAGAAACCGCTGATGCATCTTACGCAGACTCCTCATATAGTGAGTCTGCTTATTCTGAATCTTCATACGATGATTATGATCCACGTGATGAGGCGATAAATCAAAGTATTGAGGCAGCAAGTGCTGAGGAAAGTACTACAAGTTTCATTGACCGACCGTTAAAAAGTCCCTTATTGAGGAATAAACCATCATCTTTGCAATCAGCTGATAGTGTATCTATTGACTCAGAGTCAAAAAACTCAATCACTAGTAAAATAACCACCTCAATAGTGCCAATTTTTGAAGAAGCAGTGCCAGAAGTGCCAGAAACTATAATCCCAGAAGCTAATATGCCAGCCGAATTAACATCGGAACCTCTGGTCATTGCACCTATTGTTGATAAAGAAGTAGAGCAACAGCAAGCGGTCAAAGTAGCGTTTTATATTGATGATGATGAAAATAGCTTGGACTTACCCCCCATAGAAAATCTTACTCAGAACAACTGGTATTGCGTCATCGCTAAATCAAGCTTGACAGGTGTCACTGAACAAATTGCCCTCAATAGCCAATTTCTTAATTTTGATGGTGAAACACTTGAGCTTAGTTTAAGTAACAATATCCGCTCCATGGTAAGTAATGAGCATATCAATAAACTAACGGCAGCACTTAATGGGTTATATAATGGCTCCTATAAAATCACTATTTCAGACTTAGAACCAGAATATGAGACACCTAGGTCGAGAAAACAGAGAATTCAACAACAACGGCATCAGGCAGCTTGTGATAATTTATACAAAGATCATCAACTGCAAGGATTGTTAACAAGGTTTGAAGCTAAACTTGATCACGATACAGTTGAGACATTTTTGCACTAACGGTTAACTAAACAAACGACTAAACAAACGACTAAACGATTAACTAAAAGCTCAGCTAAAGAGGAATTACATGAAAGGTGGACTAGGCAACCTGATGCAACAGGCTCAGGAAATGCAAGAAAAGATGAAAAAGGCTCAGGAAGATTTGGCTAACTTAGAAGTAACTGGTGAAGCAGGTGCGGGTCTTGTTAAGATTACTATGACGGGTCGTCATGACGTGCGAAGAGTGAATATTGATGCTAGTTTATTATCTGAAGATAAAGAAATGTTAGAGGATTTAGTCGCAGCAGCGATGAATGATGCCGTACGCAAAATTGAAGCAAATAATCAGAGTAACATGGCTGATATGACTGCGGGTATGAAACTTCCTCCAGGTTTTAAATTACCCTTTTAACCATGCCTACTAATTACTCAAATCAAAAGCCTTCTTCTGAAAACTCAGTGATTGAAGAATTGATGGAAGCCCTTAAATGTTTGCCTGGCGTTGGTCCACGATCTTCTCAGCGTATGGCTTATCATCTGCTAGAGAGGAACCGTCAAGGTGGCAATCGCCTAGCTTCTGCTCTGTCGATTGCAATGGATGGGATTAAACATTGTAACCGTTGCCGGACTTTTACAGAGAATGAATTATGTGCGCTTTGTCTTCATCCTGGTCGTGATCAACAGCAACTTTGCATTGTGGAAAGTCCTGCTGATGTTCTAGCCATCGAGGGTACAGCGAGCTACCGTGGCCTCTATTTTGTTCTGATGGGGCATTTATCACCGCTTGATGGTATTGGACCGGCAGAACTTGGACTTAATCAACTTGAGTCACGTCTGGCAGATGAGAACTTTAGTGAACTAATTCTTGCAACAAATCCTACTGTAGAAGGTGAGGCTACGGCACACTATATATTTGACTTATGCCGAGAATATGAAACCGATGTTACACGCATAGCCCATGGCGTTCCCCTTGGAGGAGAGCTTGAATATGTTGATGGCGGGACTTTAGCCCACTCCTTTTCTGGACGGCAGAAGTTCCAAGAATAATTCTTTCAACTATCTGTTGAAAGCTCTTTTTATGACCCCATATAGGTTTCAATGTAATTTTTAATAGTTAACTTACTAGTTAACAAATAATTTATAAATAATTAATTGAATTTATTAGGAGCTTTTTAAGATGACCAAAACTGCCGCTAAAGAGACCCATGTTTTCCAGACGGAAGTTAAACAACTTTTACACCTTATGGTGCATTCTCTTTATTCGAACAAAGAAATTTTCCTCCGTGAATTGATTTCAAATGCAGCTGATGCTGCCGATAAACTACGTTTTATGGCGCTAGATAATGATAGCTTGTATGGCGATGACAGTGACTTAAAGATCCGCATTACTACGGATAAAGAAGCGGGTACCTTGACCATTACTGATAATGGTATTGGTATGGATCGTGAGGATATCGTTAAGAACTTGGGTACTATCGCCCGCTCGGGCACTTCAGATTTTGTTAAGAATCTGACTGGCGATCAAAAGAAAGATTCCACCATGATTGGCCAATTTGGTGTTGGTTTTTATTCTTGCTTCATCGTTGCTGATAAGGTAACAGTGATAAGTCGCGCCGCCGGTGATGATGCTAATAAAGCGATTAAGTGGGAGTCTGAAGGTGAAGGGGAGTTTAGTCTTGAAGATACTGAGCGCTCTGCACGTGGTACTGACATTATCCTTCACCTTAAGGATGAAGAGAAAGAATTTTTAGAGCCTTGGCGTTTACGTTCTATTGTTGGTAAGTATTCTGATCACATCAGTTTGACTGTTGAGATGGAAAAGCAAATTACGCCTGAATATGATGAAGATGGTAAGCCGAAGGAAGTTGAAGCACCTGCTGAGCCTGAATTTGAAGCTGTAAACAAGGCGACGGCTATGTGGACCCGTGCTAAAAAGGATATTAGCACTGAGGAATACCAAGAATTCTATAAGCACGTTTCCCATGATTACACGGATGCCATGACTTGGAGTCATAACAAGGTTGAAGGAAAGCTTGAATATACTTCCTTGTTGTACATTCCATCTAAAGCTCCTTACGACATGTGGAATCGTGATAAGCCTCGTGGTATCAAACTTTACGTCCAGCGCGTTTTTATAATGGATGAAGCTGAACAGTTTCTACCGGTTTATTTACGCTTTGTACGTGGTTTAATTGATTCCAATGATTTGCCGCTTAACGTTTCTCGTGAGATTTTACAAGACAGTAAAGTTACAGCGTCTCTAAGAAGCGCTTGTTCGAAGCGTGTACTAGGTATGCTTCAAAAGATGGCTGATAAAAAGCCTGAAGAATATCAAACATTTTGGAATGAATTTGGTCAAGCCTTAAAAGAAGGTCCTGCTGAAGATACTACTAATAAAGAAGCTGTTGCTAAACTGCTTCGATTTAGTTCAACTGAAACTGATTCATCTGACCAAACTGTTTCACTGACTGACTATATTTCAAGAATGAAAGAAGGTCAGGATAAGATTTACTTTGTATCAGCTGAGAATTTTGAAACGGCTAAGAACTCTCCTCATCTTGAAGTTTTCCGTAAGAAAGGCATTGAAGTGATAATCCTGTCTGACCGAATTGATGAATGGCTAGTGATGCACTTAACTGAGTTTGACGGTAAGACTCTTCAATCTGTATCCCGTGGGGAACTTGAGCTAGGTGAGCTTGATAGTGATGACGAGAAGAAGGCTTTGGAAAAAGCATCTGAGACGATGAAACCATTTGTCGAGCGCATCAAAGAAAGCTTGGGTGAGCAGGTTTCAGACGTTAGAGTTACTGATCGCTTAACAGAGTCTCCTGCCTGTATTGTTGGCGGTGCTGATGAGATGGGTTCGCAGATTGCTAAAATGATGCAGGCTGCTGGTCAAACTGTCCCAGAATCTAAACCAATTCTTGAGATCAATCCTGAACATGAAATCATCCTAAAATTGCAGGATGAGACTGATGAACAGAGATTTGGTGACTGGATATCAGTACTACTTGGTCAAGCTCTACTGGCAGAACGGGGAACCTTAGAAGATCCTTCTTCTTTTGCTCGTCAACTCAATCAGTTGCTTTTAGATTTGACTAAATAAACCCTTATAAAAAATCTAGATCAGGGCGTTTAATCTTCAGGTTAAACGCCTTTTTATTGACCTAAAATAAACTAATCGGTATTTCCTAACGATTTTCCTTGTTCTATACTGCCACTGTGTTTAACCTACGCTAACTAGATTTTTTAATTTATTTTGGAGCAAAAAATGCGCGTAATTCTTTTGGGGGCTCCTGGTGCAGGTAAGGGCACTCAGGCTCAATTTATCAAGGACAAATATAATATTCCTCAGATTTCAACAGGGGATATGCTAAGAGCTGCCGTTAAAGCAGGGACAGAACTGGGTAAGCAGGCTAAAGTTGTGATGGATGCAGGCGAGTTAGTCTCCGACGAAATCATTATTGGTCTGGTTAAAGAAAGAGTTTCCGAAAGTGATTGTGTTAACGGTTATTTACTTGATGGCTTTCCTAGAACAATACCACAAGCTGATGCCATGAGAGAGCATCATATTGATGTTGATTTTGTACTGGAAATTGATGTTGCCGATGGTGAAATCATCAAGCGATTAGAAGGCCGTCGAGTTCATCCAGGTTCTGGTCGTGTTTATCATCTTGTTTACAATCCTCCTAAAAATGAAGGTGTAGATGATGAGACAGGGGAAGAGCTAATACAACGAGAAGATGATACAAAAGAAACGGTTCAAAAGCGCTTGAATGTCTATCATGATCAAACCAGTCCATTAATAACCTACTATTCTGATTGGGCAGAAACTGATGAAGATAAAGCACCAAAATATGTCAAGGTTGCAGGAACTGGCTCGGTGGAAGATATAAAATTCAGGATGCTTGAATCTTTGACTTAACAAAGCAAACGGTAGGGCAAGAGCATTTAGCTTTTTCCCAAAAGTAACTCAGCTCTGAAATCATCATCCAGTGCCGCCATCTTCAGTTTGCGTTTCATGCTGGCTTTGCGA
>NVWF01000039.1 GCA_002746155.1 Gammaproteobacteria bacterium
TTTGATCTTTCATGTAGCATAGAATAACATAAACCCACTTTTGCTAAAGCCTTGCACTGAAAGTGCATAGTTTTCACTAGCGAACTGAGACAATAAACAAATACCAATTAGAAACTTAATCGTCATGATTAATGAAAAGCCAAAAGAAAAATTCAAATATGTGAAAGTTATGTCTTTAAATGAATTAAATGGGTATATAAGATATTTTGAGCCAATCTTTACCGATGAAGAAGTAATCAGTATATCTGATTATTTTAGAATGTAGGAAATTTGGTAGTCGCGAGTGAATTCGAATCACCGACCCCCACCATGTCAAGGTGGTGCTCTAACCAACTGAGCTACGCGACTATTGTGTTGTACTTTTGTAACAAAAGACTCTCGAAGTGAGAGGCTGCGTAAATTATCACTTTGTTGCTGTTTGGGCAAGCAGGAATTTAAAATAATCCAAATTATTATCGATTTGCTTATCTCAATAGCCAAAATTCAGCCCATCAAAATGGCAAACAATACAAATAGCCACCTATGGTTAATCTCTCGCGCACACCCAATTAATCACAACAATATCAACAAGTTAAGTGACTTTTATCTTATTTTTTGATATGATTAATCACTTTAAATCGACATGAATGGAGTCAGTAATGGGCGCAGCTCAACCAGCATTATCTTCTCTGATAAATACCTCTAAGACAAGTATCTATAATCAACAATTGGCGGATAAAATCACTCTTTTAGCCGGGCATATTAATGCCGCTAACTATCGATTCTTAAAACTTATTGCAGAGTTTGATAAACGTGAAGCTTGGGCTGATGAGGGTATCCGCTCCTGTGCCCATTGGTTAAATTGGAAATGTGGCATTGCCTTAAGTGCTGCCCGTGAGAAAGTTCGTGTTGCCCAGTGTCTTTCTGACTTGCCAAAAACCAATGAAGCCTTTTCTGAAGGTATTATCAGTTATTCAAAAGTCAGAGCAATTTCTCGCGTTGCTACTAATAATAATGAGGATTTTTTACTGAATATTGCCAAACAAGGAACGGCAAGTCACATGGAAATATTGGTGCGTAAATTCCAGCAGGTGAAGCGTCAAGTAAAACGCACTGAAGTTATCAAACAAGCTGACCAAGATCGCAAAAAGAAAAGTCATGAACAGATCCAGCATGACTCAAGGGAAATGATTAGCTATCAAGATGATAACGGTATGTTAATAATCCACGCGAAGTTACCTGCTGAGGCTGGGGCTATAGTTGTTAAAGCAATTGATGCCATCTTGAGAGAACACTCCGTACTTGAAAACAATGAAAAAGAAGAAAACGTTTCCGCGGAAACGTCTTTTGAAGATAAGACTGAGGATATTCCAACTATAAAACCCGTACATTTATCCTTCGCCAAACGCCGTGCCGATGCCTTAACTACCATGGCCGAACATTTTATAGCCTCCAATACTAATAATGAGGGCATTAAGACCTTAGCAGGCCATGAACGCTGTCAAATTATGCTCCATGTTGATATTAAAACCCTACAAAATCATGCTAATTGCACAACCCAACATGAAAATCATGCAAACCATCATTGCAACCTTGATAATCGTCAATGGTTATCTCCTGAAACAGCTAAACGTCTATCCTGTGACGCAAGCTTGGTGACCGTTCTAGAGGATGATAAAGGCAAGGTTTTAAATATTGGTAGACGCTCCAGAACTATTCCTCCTGCAATAGTGAAAGCACTAAACTTAAGAGACACCAGCTGTCAATACCCGAGCTGTTGCACTTCTAAGCATTTGGATGCCCATCATATTATCCATTGGGCAAATGGAGGAGAAACGCGACTGAATAATCTGGTCATGTTATGCAGACACCATCATACTAAACTTCATCAGGGGGCTTTTACAATTGAAACTAAGGCCACTGGTACCAAATCCTTAGACATAGTCTATAGGAACACTAAGGGCAAGCAACTCAGGCAGAGCATTGATCCTCAGTTCAGAAAGATAAACACTTCTCATCAAAGCAGCAGCAATTATTTAGAAAAACATTTTCCACAGATTAATCCAAATACCGCCATAACTTCTTGGAAAGGTGAAAAACTAGATTATGATATGGCAATGGGCGGTCTTATCTGAATACCGATTTAACTGTGTTATATTAGAATACTTATGAAGGTTCTAATAACAATCATTATCCTCCTACTCAGCATGACGCTAGCAGCAGCTAGTCCTCCGGCTGCACGGGTACAAGTCAATGCCATTCTCAACAACGCAGCAGTGCTTACCATTAATGGTAAACAACAAATGATTCGCAAGATGGCTAAAAGTTCGGAAGGTTATCAGCTGGTTGTGATAGCACAGGATAGTGTTACTTTGCTTATAGCGGGTGAAAAGCAAGTATTTAAACTCGGAGCAGCCGTTACCTCATCAAAGGCTGGGCGAAGTGGTAAACAAAGCGTCAACATTAATCGTGATAGAAATGGTATGTATTATTCTCGAGGCACTATCAATGGTAAAACTGTGGACTTTTTGGTGGACACCGGTGCTACGTTCATTGCTATGAATTCTATTCTTGCTAATCAGTTAGGCATAGATTATCTAAACAAGGGTACTATTGGCAAAATTCAAACCGCTTCAGGTATTGTTACTGCTTGGCAGGTAAAACTCGATAAAGTAACACTGGGTGAAGTAGAATTGCTATTTGTAGAAGCGGCTGTGGTTGAAGGCAGTTTTCCTAAACAAACTTTACTCGGTATGAGTTTCTTAAGTCGAGTTAAGCTTAAGAACGATGGTTTGCTTATGACTATTGAGGAAAAAAACTAGGCTAAGCGTTTGCAATCTCACAAGGAATCTGGCTTAAGTATTTTATTCCTTAACTGTGAAATGGTATCCCTCACTTCAGCTGCAGTTTCAAACTCAAGATTTTTAGCATGCTCATACATATCCTTTTCAAGCTTCTTAATTGCTTTGGAAATTTCCGATGAACTATGGGCATTGTACTTACCCGCAGCTTCAGCAACTTTACGACGTCTGTCCTTATTGCTCTTGAAGTTTTCACCTGAACGTTCCATCACATCTGAAACCTTTTTACGGATGGTCTGAGGTGTTATTCCATGCTTTTCATTGTACGCTACTTGAACTTTACGACGTCTATCAGTCTCATCCAAGGCTCTTTGCATTGAACCGGTTATTCGGTCGGCATACATGATGGCTTTACCTTTAACGTTTCGAGCCGCCCTTCCCATGGTTTGGATCAAAGAGCGTTCAGAACGTAAGAATCCTTCTTTATCGGCATCAAGAATTGCAACCAATGTCACCTCTGGCATATCTAATCCTTCACGTAACAAATTGATGCCCACTAGCACATCAAACACACCAAGTCTTAAATCACGGATAATTTCCATCCGCTCAACCGTATCAATATCAGAATGTAAATAACGCACTCTTACGCCATGCTCTGCCAGATAATCCGTTAAATCCTCCGACATCCTCTTGGTGAGGGTGGTGACTAATACACGATCATTTTCAGCTACTCTTTCATGGATCTCAGACAACAGATCATCCACTTGAGTTGCCACAGGTCGGATCTCAACAGGAGGATCAAGTAAGCCAGTTGGACGAACCACTAACTCGACAACCTGACCAGCATTTTCTAAGTCCCAAGGACCTGGAGTTGCTGAGATCATAACTGTCTGAGGCGCTATGCGTAAGAATTCTTCAAATCTCAAGGGTCGATTATCTAAAGCCGATGGTAAACGAAATCCATGTTCTACTAACGTTTCTTTCCGAGAACGGTCACCCTTGTACATGCCGCCAATTTGGGGGATGGTCACATGGGATTCATCAGCAAATAACAGGGCATTAGGTGGCAGATAATCCAACAGGGTTGGAGGAGCTTCACCTGGTTTACGCCCAGAAAGATAACGTGAATAATTTTCAATGCCTGAGCAGTAGCCTAACTCTCTCATCATCTCCATATCAAACTTGCATCTTTGCTCAAGGCGTTGAGCTTCAACTAATTTATTCATGCCTCTCAGTTGATCTAATCGCTCAGCTAATTCTTCCTTAATAAAATCTATCGCGCCTAAAATAGTATCCCTTGAGGTTACATAATGGCTTTTAGGGTAAATAGTTATTCTAGGCAATCGCCTGATGATTTCACCCGTGAGAGGATCAAAATGAGAGAGGTTTTCTATTTCATCATCAAACATTTCTATGCGAATGGCTTCTCGCTCAGACTCAGCAGGAAAGATATCTATCACATCTCCCCTCACCCGGTAGTTTGACCTTGCCAACTCGGTATCATTTCGGGTGTATTGTAATTCGGCAAGGCGTCTTATTATGTAACGATGGTCTAGCTTATCTCCACGTTTTAGGTGAATAACCATGCCATGATAGGCCTTCGGATCTCCAAGACCATAGATGCAGGAAACAGAACTCACCAAGATGGTGTCTTGACGTTCTAATAAGGACTTGGTTGCTGATAGACGCATTTGCTCGATGTGGTCATTAATCGAGGCATCCTTCTCAATAAAAGTGTCAGATGCTGCTACATAGGCCTCGGGTTGATAGTAATCATAGTAAGAAACGAAATATTCTACCGCATTGTTAGGAAAGAACTCTTTCATCTCACCATAGAGCTGAGCGGCTAAGGTTTTATTGGGCGCCATGATGATGGCAGGCCTTTGTAAACGTTCGATAACGTTAGCAATGGTAAAGGTTTTACCTGAACCCGTGACACCAAGCAGTACTTGATGGGATAGACCAGACTCCAGACCATCGATTAATCCCTCGATAGCCGCCGGTTGATGACCCGTTGGAGAAAAGTCTGAAACTAATTCGAATTTTTTACCCATAACCTTTGATGCGTTAGCTAATTTTCGACTGCATATCATATCAGGCTGATAGCACTTAAAGCTATTGCCTTACCGATTTTTATATTTTTGCCTAGTTGAAGTGTGTTGAAGACAGTTGAATATGTTAAAAATCCACTTTTGACTGTTGACCCTACCGCTAAAACCGATTATCATGCGCGCCGTTCTAACGATTTGACGACGGTTGAATTTTAGAGCGTTTTTCCCTGATAGCTCAGTTGGTAGAGCAATGGACTGTTAATCCATGTGTCCCTGGTTCGAGCCCAGGTCGGGGAGCCAAATTCTCTCTTTATGAGACAAGCCTCATACTTGCAAAAGTGTGAGGCTTTTTTGTTTCTAGGACGCATCCTTACACCTAGAGTTTCACCTTCTTATGGGACTTCTTTATGTTCATAGATCACACGTTTTAAATCTGAAAATGTATGAGATATTGACGAAGTATCGAAAGTAATGCCTAATTCTCTAATAAAATCTGAAGCAGAATATAGACCACAAACTTCCATATCAAGTCCTTCTCCAGTAACAACAAGCATATGTTGCTCGTGAAGAGCGCTGAGTGTATGCATAATCCCTCCAACCGTCGAATGTGCAGACTCGTCTTTATCTACCGCCTTAAGTTTGTTCTTAGGTAACATAATATTTTTTACTAGGACATCAGAACGTGGAATTCCAGCTTCATTAGCGTAGGCCATAGACTTCCTTCCCATAATATCCATTGCAGTTATAACTCCCACAAAATCATTCTTTGAATCAATGATCATTAGTGTACGAACTCCACTTAATTTCATTAGATTCAAAGCATCATCAACACTCGCTGATTGATTTACTGTTATTGCTGGTTTTTTGGTAAAATCTACCTGCAGGCTCATTGCATTGGAATTTAAATCGATCTTATCTACTGAGGCTTTAGGATGTATTAAACCGCAATGCTCTGATAAGTTTTTAACCGCAATTTTTCGATATTTTTTAAACATAACATTCTCCAGAATGTTTTATAAATTGATAGTATATGGGTATGTATGCTTTCGACAGTAACAAATGTTTATTAAGGCATTCTTAAGATGTTAGAAAAATTCATGCCTGGACAATTATTAAAGTTATGATCTGCTTGTCCGACGGCCAAACACTGCTCGCATTGGCTTGACGAGATACATGCTTAAGCCAATCCAGATAAGTACAAAACTCATTAGTTGTTCCGTTCCTAGATGTTCATTGTAATATTGGGTTGCAATGACAAAGGATATGGAAGGTGCAATGAATTGTAAAAAACCTATACTATTTAAGGGGATCTTCTTGGCGGCAGCAGCAAATAGAATAAGAGGTACGGCTGTAATTATTCCACCTGCGATCAACAGAACATCAGTCAGGGATGAATAGTTTAAAAATACTGCCTGGGATGTATAAATCTGCCAAATAATGTATGCTAAGGCAAAGGGAAAGGCGATTAGGGTTTCCACCAGCAGTCCATTGAGAGAATCCACAGCTAGCTTCTTTCGCATAAAACCATAAAGAGCAAAACTAGTCGCTAGAGTAAGTGCTGCCCAAGGTATCTCTCCGTAATTGATGATCTGATTCAATACTCCTAAAGACACCAGAACCACTGCTGCCCATTGAAATTTTGATAATGACTCACTTAAAAATATTACTCCAAGTAATATCGAAAAAATAGGGTTTATAAAGTATCCGAGACTTGTAGAGAGGATCTGACCATGGGTAACCGCCCAAGTAAAAACATACCAATTACAAGTAATTAATAGTGTCGAAACAATCAATCCGAAGAATAATTTTTTATCTTTTATGATTGATGCGAGTAACAAACGCTTTTTCAACATCAACATAAATAGTAAGGTAAAAGGTACACACCAAACAATTCTGTGGGCCAGAATTTCTTCAGCAGAAACATGGCTGACATACTTAAAATAAATGGGTAGAAAGCCCCATATTAGAAAGGCGCTAATGCCAAAAATCCAGCCAGAGGTTTCTGTTTCAGTATTCATCTATTTCTCTTATTTTTCAATTTATTTAGACCCATTAACATAAAATGAAACTTAACACCTATATATCTTAAAGGGAATCACTTAATATAAGTGTTCATAACTTTATGGGATCTACAAATGAAACAATCTTTTACCACACCGGATCTCTGTGATGAATTCCCTGATTTAATTCTTCCTGTAGAATCTCTTTTTAACAGTTACGGCGGCATGAGCAGCTTTAGCGGTGAAATTGTGACGGTTAAGTGTTTTGAGGACAATTCTAAAGTTAAGCATCTTGTTGATACAGACGGCACAAACAAGGTGATGGTTATAGATGCAGGAGGCTCCAAACGTCGTGCTTGCCTTGGCGATATGCTTGCAGAGAAGGCTATTAAGAATAGCTGGAATGGATTCGTGATCTTTGGCTGTGTTAGGGATGTTGAGATACTCGAAACCTTACCTCTCGGTATTTTCGCCATTGGAACCCATCCGATGAAAACGGATAAACGAGATCGCGGTGATATAAATATCCCAGTCACTTTTGGCGGAGTAACCTTCTCTCCTGGACATTATATTTATGCTGACAAGAATGGCATTATTATTACTGCTTCAGCACTTACTAATTGAATTCAGGGAATATAAAATGAACAAACTATCAATTATCACCAGTTTACTAATAGCTTTCACACTAGTTAGTTGTGGTTCCCCTGAAACTAAGAAAAAAAATGTTATTTTAGATCCTGCTGTGAAAGCCTTAAATAAAGCTAAATCAGTGGAGCAAACTCTGCTTGATGCTGAGGCTGAACGAAAGAAAAAAATGCAAGAACAAGAAACCGGTGACGACGACACTAACTAACAATTTCTCAGGAGATCGAATTAATGCACCTCTATACATTTTCACAAGCGCCTAATCCACAGCGGCTTGGTTATTTTATCAAATATAAAGGCCTTGATATCCCTACCACTGAAGTAAATATTCGTGAAAAAGAACAGTTTTCTGATGAGTTTAAATTAATCAACCCTAGTTCAACTCTTCCTGCCCTAGTTCTAAAAGATGGCACTGTATTAACAGATACTATTTCCATTTGTGTTTATTTAGATAAGTACTTTCCTGAAAAGTCTTTGTTTGGCAGTAATCCAACAGAATATGCTCAGGTCATTGGCTGGACACATAAAATTTATGTTGAGGGTTTAGCTGCTGTGGCAGAAATTCTTAGAAATGAGAGTGAGTTTTTTAAAGATCGTGCTCTACCCGGACGACAAAACATTCCTCAGTTAGATGTTTTAATTGAACGTGGAAAATTACGATTAGCTGGTTTTTGGGAAGATTTAAATGACCATTTACTTAATCATAAGTTTCTTGTTGGAGAGCAATTAACCTTAGCTGATATCGATGCCTATGTGATTTGCTCCTTTGCAGGATGGGTTAAAGAAACCGTTCCAGAGCATTGTACTAACATCACAAAGTGGCATCGGAAAGTGTTGGCAGAACTTGAAGACTAGAGATTTAAAGCTGTCATTTACAGTTGAACAATGGCAATCAGATTATCATCCTTCTTTCTGCCCGATAGTCGCTTTAAATTGAGTATAAATAGAGTCATCATAAAGCTTGTACTGATCATAATAATCGTTGAGCTCATGGGATGGGATGCAAAGGTGCCTATTTGATAAACCGTTGAAGCGGTAAAATAAGCAAGTGCCGTTGACCAACTGAACACTAGCAGAGCCCAACGTACTCCTGCTTCCTTCACCACAGCTCCGATAACTGCCACACAAGGGGCATAGAGCAAGATGAATATAAGATAACAAAAAGCTGCTAAGGGAGTGCCGAATAAAGCCGCCATATTGCTAAGAGTTGCCACCTCCACATCTTGATCTTCAGCCACCGCTGACTTGTTACTCACATCACCAATGCTTATTCCAAGTGGATCCGTCAGGGAGCCTCCCAAATCAACAGCTGCATCTTTAACTGAGTTTAACGCATCTTTCATAGCTGCCAATAAGTCAGGCGGGCCATCGTTACTTTGTTTAGACTTTTCAGCGTACAAGGCATCGAGAGTTCCAACCACCGCTTCTTTGGCAAACATGCCAGTAAATAGCCCCACGGTTGCAGGCCAGTTATCTTCAGAAATTCCTATGGGGGCAAAGGCTGGTGTGATGGACTTACCAATAACACTTAAAATAGAATCCTTTGAATCTTCATTACCAAAACTTCCATCACTACCAATAGAGTTTAAAAGGCTTAATACCATCACAACTGCCACGATGGCTTTACCTGCTTTCAAAACGAAACCGCGTAATCTAAACCATGTCATCAATAAGATATTGCGAGCAAGGGGCTTATGATAGGCAGGCATTTCTTGAAATGAGGGAGTTATCTCCTTTGGGAAAAGCTGCTTCCTAAAGATATAACCGGTTAACACAGCCATTACTATGCCAAGTATGTATAAACCAAAAACGATATTTTGACCCTGATGGGGAAAAAAGGCTGCTGCAAATAGAGCATAAACTGTTAACCGAGCACCACAAGACATAAAGGGAGCCATGGCAATAGTCATCAAACGATCACTCTCTCGCCCTAGACTTCTAGTGGCCATGACCGATGGTACATTACAGCCAAACCCGACGATTAGTGGTACAAAGGCATTACCAGGTAAGCCAAGCTTTGCCATCAGTCTATCGACTACAAAAGCAGCCCGTGAAATATACCCTGAATCTTCAAGCAGAGATAAACCAAGATAGAGAAATGCTATGACAGGGATAAAAGTCATAACGAGTGAGATTCCGCCACCAACTCCATCCGCTATAAGAGTGATGATGAGATCAGGCGCATGTATTTGAGATAATAACCAACTTGTACCCTCTACTAAAAAAGCATTGGATATAATATCGAAGAAATCAATAAAAATAGCACCTGCGTTAATCGCTATGGTGAACAACAGATACATTAAAAAGAGAAAGATTGGTACACCTAACCAACGGTTGAGAACTATTCTGTCAATCTTTTCTGTAATAGGCACAAGGTGCTCATCGCTCACTAAACCTGCGGTAAGTTTATTTACTTGATTATAACGTCGAATGATTCTGACACTAGTATCCTGCTCCGATACAACTTGCTCATAACTAGCTGAATTCTGCCCCTTCAACCTAGCGGCTACCTGTACAGATTCAGGATCAATTTGCTGCATCAAATGCTCATGTAGATGATTCATGCCCTTTTTTAAAGAGGCGATGGTGTTTACCACCGGTATTCCTAATCTCTGCTCTAATTGTTCAGCATTAACGGTAATGCCCTGAGCCTTTGCCACATCCTGCATATTAAGCACAACTATCATAGGCTTTTTCAGGTCGATCAATTGCTTGGTCAGCAATAAATTCCTTTGTAAATTACTGCTATCAATGATGTTGATAATTAAATCCACCGGCTCTTCTTCTAAGAAGGTGCGGGCGATCTGTTCATCAAGCCCTTGGTACTCCTGATCAAGTGCATAGATGCCTGGCAGGTCAACTAATTCAGCGTAATCATCTCCAATCTCAATTTTGCCTGTCTTTTTCTCAACCGTGACACCGGCCCAATTAGCCACTTTTTGATGGGCACCAGTGAGGTTATTAAACAGGGTTGTTTTGCCACTATTAGGATTGCCAATTAATGCAATGGTCTTCATCGGTGAACTTCCACATCAATACCTGTGGCTTCATGGAGGCGAATACTCATCAGGGTTGTTCCAGCACGGATCTGTAATGGATCGCCTAGGGGCGCTTTACGCAATACCACTATCTCAACACCAGGATAAATACCGAGGGTTAATAAGCGACACTCAACTTCGGAGTTATCACTATTTACACTACTAACGTGGGCTTTTTGATTAAATGCGAGCTCAGCTAGGGTTATTTTTTGTTCAGGACCATTGTTATTTAACATCTTTTGCATATCTATCTTGTAATTTTTAATTGAGAACAATTATCATTTGCATTAATAATATCATAGTTTTTCGGAAGGATCTCGCTTGGAACTTGATTTTATTTAGTTGTTTTCATGAAGCTTGACCTAAGTCAGTAGTCCATCAACAATTTTAGCGACACCATACCGATAGGGATCACTACAAGGAAGACCAATAGATTGTTGCATTTGTATTAAGTAGTGTTTTGCCTGCTCATCAGAAAGACTTGATGTATTAAAACATCCTCCAACAAATTTCGCTTGTTTATTGGTTAACCGAGCCGCATTTAAATAAACGTCAATACAGTCCTTCAGTTCAGGAACGGGATAGTTGTTAGTACCAATTATTTCAGTTCGCCCCACTTCATGGCATAACAAAAGAGCATCAGGTTGAGAGCCATGGATTAAACCAAGTGTCACTGCTGCATAGGAAGGATGAAATAAAGAGCCTTGTCCTTCAATAATATCCCAATGATCTGGGCCATTATCAGGTGATAAAAATTCAGCCGCCCCCGACACAAAATCTGACACCACAGCATCAACTGACACACCTTTACCGGAGATGAAAATACCCGTTTGGCCCGTCGCCACAAAATCAACTTCTAAACCTCGTTCTAACATCTCTTTTTCAATTGCCAGAGTGCTGTACATTTTACCTACAGCACAATCAGTTCCAACGGCCAGTAAGCGGTTCCCACTGCGCGGTTCCCCAGTACCAACAGCAAAGCTTTGGCTTGGATGTCTTACATCAAAAAGTTGCCGCCCGAGACTCTTAGCTGATGCGACTAAGTTCGGTACATCTATTAACTTATCATGTAAGCCACTTGCGATATCAAGTCCATTTTCAAGGGCCGAGAATAGCATTGGATACCAACTAGTTGGAATAACTCCACCAGGAGGAGCAACACCCAGTACGAGCGTCTTAATACCTTTGGAACTTGCCTGTTCAATTGTTATATCATCCAAGCCTAAATCAACGGTACAGCCCTCAAGGCCGATTTGTCCTCGGCATTTCTCTGGCCGCCAATCGAGAATACCCTTAGCGGTTTTAGCAAAAGTGAGTTGGGTTTCATTTCCTAGGCAGAGTAAATAGGGAGCAAGAATGTTTTGCATAAAAGCCTCAAGTAAGTTCGATAACCCTAGTCTATCAACTCATCTCGCCCATACAAGTAAAAAATAAGCATAAGTTGTAACAACTCTTCATTTGACCAATGTAACCGATTAAAGTACCGTCTACCATTACTATAAATTTAAGGACTTTCCATGTTCAAAAAATCAGGATTTAATGCCATTATATTATCGAAATTGAAAGTATCGATATTGACAATATCGGCTCTGGCTTTTAGTGCCAGTTGTGCCACTTCGAATACCACCTTAGTTAGTTCAGCAAAAAGTGAAGTGATTGCTACGGTTGCCACTAGTCCTAATGACTCAAGACAATACCGGGCCATTCGCTTAAGCAATGAATTAGAAGTGGTGATGATTTCTGATCCTGAATCTGATAAATCAGCAGCGGCACTGAGTGTTGGTGTAGGACTATTATCTGATCCCATGTCACAACAAGGCATGGCCCATTACCTTGAGCATATGCTATTTCTGGGTACTGATAGGTACCCAGGTACAGACGAGTACTCTAAATTTATGAGCAGTAATGGTGGTGCTTCTAATGCTTATACTTGGATGGATATTACTAATTACCAATTTAATATTAATAATGCTGCCTATGATGAAGCCCTAGACCGTTTTTCTGATTTTTTCAAATCACCAAAACTTTATCCTGAATATACCGCAAAAGAAATAAAGGCCGTTAATGCTGAGTGGTCAATGCGCCGAGAGGCTGACTTCTTTGGTCAATTTAAACTAAAGAGGCAGTTGTTAGGTGATCATCCTGCAAATCGATTTTTAATTGGCAACCTCGAAACCTTAGGTGATAAAGAGGACAGTAAACTGCATCCCGAAACTGTTGATTTTTACAATCAATATTATTCATCCAATATTATGCGAGTGGCACTTTTATCAAACCTCTCCCTTGATGATATGGAAAAACTTGCCATTAAGCATTTTGGTAATATTAAAAATAAGCATATCAAGAAACCAACTGTTACAACGAAATTAGATCTGGAAAAAATAGCTTCTAAGCGTATTTACTACGTTCCTAATAAGGAAAGTAAAAACTTGATCTTAGATTTTACCATCACCAATAACATGCAAAACTTTGCTGTTAAACCTAATTACTTTATCAACTACCTATTAAGTTCAGAAATGCCTGGTACTGCTGCCTTTGTATTAAGAGAACAGGGCTTAATCTCGAGTTTAACTTCACATTCCTCACCCAATTTGTATGGTAATTATGGCAATCTTACCATCAGTATATCCCTTACAGATGCCGGTATGAAAAAACGTGAATTGATTGTTGCAACCGTTATGCAATACTTATCTATCATCCGAGAAAAAGGCATCGATGAAAAATATTATAAAGAGATAAAAACCTCCCTTGATAATCGATTTCGCTTTTTAGAAAAAACATCTGAGTTTGGCTATGTTACAAGTCTTGCTGGAAATATGCAGGATTATCCTTTGGCTAACATTATTAACTCAAGTTATCACTATGAGAAATTCGATGCTAAAGCCATCAACAAGGTGTTGTCACAACTAACCGCTAAAAATTTAATGGTTTGGTATATCAGTAAGCAGGAGGAAGTAGATCAAGAATTACACTTCTATGCAGGTAAATACCGCCTTGAAGATATCTCAAAAGAAGAAATAGCTAGCTGGTCCAATAAACCAGAGTCTAAATTAAACTTACCCGACATTAATCGCTTACTACCTGAAAATTTTGATCTTTATACCGATAAGGATGCTAAAAAAGATAAACCTGAACTAGCCTACGATCATAAGGGTGTAAAGATTTGGCAATTCCCAAGTAAGAGTTTTTCAGGTCAACCCAAAGGCTTTATGCAAATTTATATAAACAATCCCGCTGCACAAACTGATATAAAAGCAGGTGTAATGCTTAGTCTTTGGGCCAGTATGTACAATTTACAACAAAGTGTACTAGCAACTGAAGCGAGTACTGCAGGAATGAGCTTACGCCTCAGTACAGCCAATGGACTAAACCTAAACATCTCTGGATTTACAGATAAGCAAGCTATCTTACTTGAACGGGCTTTCGATAAAATCATTGTTGATGTTACCGAGCAAAACTTTTCCCAAGCAGTTGATCGATATGTTAGAGGCATCAAAAATTCTGCAAAACAAATCGCCGTCTCTCAAGCTATATCTAAATTTAGAAAAGTCATCAACAGCGGCAACTTTGAAGATGATGATTTAATTGCTGCAGCAGAATCTTTGAAGGCTGACGATTTGAAATCATTCATGAAAAATATCATGAATAATAACCAAGTCAGAGTCTTTAGTTATGGTAACTATGCTAAGACTGACATTGGAAACCTTGCAACTAAAATCAATCAACTTATACCTGATGACCGAAGTGTTGCTGATTACACACGCACTAAAGGTTGGCTGCCTGTGCCAGGCCAGACTTTAGTTTATCAACGTGATATACAAGTTGATGATGTAGGCGTGATTGATTTTTATATCCATCCCGAACCTGGCTTTAAGCAAAAAGCAAGAGCTCAAATATTAAATACACATTATAGCAGAGCAGCTTTTAATACCTTGCGAACTGAAGAACAACTTGCCTATGCCGTTGGTTCAATAAGTAGCTCCATTGATGATTACTCAATTTTTGGTTTGTATATTCAAACACCTGTTATGAACATTGCTGAAACTCAAGAAAGATTTGATAAATTTAATATTGAATACGTTAAATTACTCAATGAAATAACAGAAGAAGAATTTCAAAAGTTAAAAGAGAGCATCCTTGTAACGTTAAATCAAAAGCCAAAAAATCTGTCTGAAGAAGTATCGCCTTACATCACAGATTGGTACCGCGAGAACTTTAATTTCGACTCTCGCCAATCACTCATTGATGAAGTAGCAAAGGTGACACTTACTGACATTAAATCCTTCTTCAAGGAAACTGTTGGCAATAAGAACGCTGCTCGTATATCAGTTCAAATGCGTGGTAAGAAATTTGCAGATAAGCCTTTTGTGAATTTCGAAAATCAAAAATCAATCGATGATCTTGCAGAGTTTCATAAACAAACAACGCATCAAGATTGATAGAAATGGGCTATGCACTTATGACTAGAATTTAGCTTATTCTAATTTGCATAGCCCTTTTTCGGATATATCCATCCAGAAATTTGAGCGCCTGTGGCATTCTTATTAGTGTTAACTGCAACATCAATAAGTGTATAACGACCTGAAACTTCAAACAGTTGAATTTTTCGAGCAAACTGTTCTGGATCTTGCCAAGGCAGATTGTTGTAATTTTCTTCAGCAAGTGAAACACTGCCCTCTTTAAGATCCACTGCAACAACCACCGCCACATGACCATGCATCCAATCTACACTACTTCTATCGGCTGAATAAATAACTAAGTCGCCAACTTTCGGAGCACGACTCGCTGATCCATTTAAAGAACGTGCTAGTGGAAAGCTTTCTTTTGAGTAGATGTGCTTGCCTTCGGTTAAGTAAATAATTTCGAAGGCACTGCCAATATCCCCAAAAGTAATTCCCTTATTGAGCATCCACCACTTACGAGCATATTCCACACATTGATAGGTTAGTCCTACGTAGTGTAAGTTTTCATCCTTAGGAAACTTTTTATGATTAGTTATTTCAGAAGTCTTGAGATTTAAAAATGAATATTCAGCTACCAAACATTCTGAGTTACAATTTGAATAGGCAATTGCCTTATTAGCAGTACCTAACACTGTTCCAAAAGGCGCAACACACTCATCATTGCACGATTTTTTACTATTGCTATAAAGACGTTTTCTTTCTTCGGCGGATAGTTTTGGAAGTTTAGCAACTAAGCCAGTACCATCGGTATTGGCAAGATTAACAATTTTAATTGGATCCTGAGTTACTTTTTGCTGCAGCTCAGAGGCGTACAAAGAAGACGTTATGCTTAACAGAGGGATTAATAGCCAAAGCTTCAATGCTTTTATCATTATTTGTAATCTCGAATTATTCAAAAATATATCATACCTGAATTTTTGGAAGCTTATAATACTCTCGTTAAACTGTTCATTCATCCTGTTCATTCATCCTGGTCATTCATCCTGATAAACATTCTGTACAACTTCCCAAAAAGCTTTATTTAAAGGCGATTGTAATCGTTTGCTTAAACAACATATACCTAAATTTAGTGGCAGTGGAGGAATTGAAGCAGGTAAAATTTTCACTTTATCCTTTAGGGGGCTATATTCGAGAACGGGCAAAGGAATAGCCGAAACGCCACAACCAAGGGCGGTCATACTAACAATAGCTTCATGACCTGAAACCTGGGCATAAACCTCCGGTTGTAAGTTCATTTGCGTCAGCCAATCTTGCAACCTTTCCCTCGCAGGTCCCGCTTCTGGCATGACAAAGGGCAGTTTTTGCCAGTTAATTTCAGTTTTCCCCATATGCTTTGAAAAGGGAGTATTCATCCTTGGGCCAATTAATTTAAATGGAATGCTCTCAATACTGTGAAAACGATACCTTTTGGCCAACTTCTCAGGAAATACCGCATAGGCAAAATCAACACTTTGATCATTAATTTTATCAAAAGCAAGGGCAACATCACCCGTTTCTAATCGAATTTCAGCTGCTGGATATTGTTTTCGAAAAGCCTCGAGTAATTTTGGCACATAAATGTGAGCCGCGGTAACGGTACAAAAGAGCGTCAACTCTCCTTCTAAGTGGGAGGATTTCTCAACAAAGTCCTGCTTCAATTGCTGTTGTTGCTGCAAGACATTTTGGGCAAATATCAGCAGCTTTCTTCCAGATAGGGTTAACTTTACCTTGCGATTATCCCGATCAAAAAGGCTTTGACCTAGTTCATTTTCAAGTCGTTGAATGGTTCTACTGAGTGTTGATGGACTCATATGCATAGCCGTTGCTGTGTTACTGAAGTGTAAACTTTGGCTGAGATGAACAAATGCCTTTAATTCACGGAAATCCATGTTAATTTACAAACCTTTTATAGTGCCGCTTATTGTATAACATACTATATTACATACTATTTCACATAGAGCGTTGCATAATATGCAACATTATATTCCGATTATATCAATTCACGCAACGGTTATTTTACACTACTCTTAGCACATTATTCTTAGCACATTATTCTCAACACATAATAGTTATAACAACATTTGAACAGGAAAAATCATGGCCAATTATTTTAACACCCTTAATCTTAGGCAAAAACTCTCTCAATTAGGCGTCTGTCGCTTTATGTCGCGTGAGGAATTCACCCAAGGTTGCGATTATCTTAAAGATAAAAAAATAGTCATTATAGGTTGTGGAGCCCAAGGTCTTAACCAAGGTCTTAACATGCGAGATTCAGGTCTAGATATTGCCTTCGCTCTAAGAGCTGCTGCCATATCTGAAAAACGTTTGTCTTGGCAGAGAGCAAGCGAAAATGGTTTTACTGTGGGAACTTACCAAGAGTTAATTGCCGAGGCAGATCTGATCTACAACCTAACGCCTGATAAACAGCACAGTGCCGTTGTTGAAGCGGTAATGCCTTTAATGAAACAAAGCTCTATCCTTGCTTACTCACATGGATTTAATATCGTCGAAGAAGGCCAACTCATTCGAAGTGACATTACGGTTGTTATGTGCGCTCCAAAATGTCCGGGTACTGAAGTCAGAGAAGAATACAAACGTGGATTTGGTGTGCCAACCTTAATTGCTGTTCATCCTGAAAATGATCCTAACAAGGATGGATTTGAAATTGCCAAGGCCCTGGCCTCCGCAACAGGTGGTGATCGAGCTGGTGTTTTAGCCTCTTCTTTTGTTGCCGAAGTAAAATCTGATCTCATGGGTGAGCAAACCATCCTTTGTGGCATGTTACAAACGGCCTCCATCTTGTGCTATGACATCATGATTACTGATGGTGTTGAAAAAAACTATGCAGGTAAGCTTATCCAACAGGGTGTAGAGACTATCACCGAAGCATTAAAAATTGGCGGCATTACTCAGATGATGGACAGACTATCGAACCCTGCCAAGATCAAAGCCTTTGAGATCTCTGAAACAGCGACCCAATTACTAAGACCTTTATTTGAAAAGCATATGGATGACATCATCTCCGGTGAATTTTCTAAGAATATGATCATCGATTGGAATAACGATGATGCTAATCTACTTAAATGGCGTGAAGAAACCTCTGAAACAGGATTTGAACAATATCCAGCCTCTGACATAGAAATCCCAGAGCAGGAGTTTTTTGATCATGGTATTTTGCTAGTTGCCCTAATAAAGGCCGGTGTGGAAATGGCCTTTGATGTCATGGTTGAATCCGGTATTTTAAAAGAATCTGCCTACTATGAGTCACTACATGAGACGCCTTTAATTGCTAATACCATTGCAAGAAAGCGCCTTTACGAAATGAATGTGGTTATTTCTGATACAGCTGAATATGGTAACTATTTATTTTGCCATGAGGCTATTCCCCTATTAAGAGAAAAATTACTACCGTCTCTCACCACAGAAGTTATTGGCAAAGGACTCAACGTTTCCAATAACGGTGTCGATAATAAACAACTGGTATCCATTAACGAGGCCATTGCAAATCACCCTGTTGAAATCATTGGTAAGCAATTGCGTTCTTACATGACTAATATGAAACCCATCATAAACTAACCAAGACTAGTGGCAGACTATGAATAAAAATTCAGAACAAACTCTTCAGCAATTATCCGGTGCAGAAATGCTGGTTCAGAGTTTGATTGATCTCAACGTAAAGTACGTTTTCGGATACCCGGGTGGGGCAGTACTTGATATCTATGATGCACTTTTTAAACAAGATGAATTTAAACATATTCTCGTGCGACATGAGCAGGCTGCTGTTCATGCCGCCGATGGCTATGCACGCTCAACGGGAGAAGTTGGCACGGTTCTGGTAACCTCAGGGCCCGGCGCCACCAACACCATTACCGGCATTGCAACTGCTTATATGGATTCAATTCCACTTGTTGTTATATCAGGTCAGGTTGCAACATCCTTGATCGGCAACGACGCTTTTCAAGAAACCGACATGGTTGGCTGCTCAAGACCCGTGGTAAAACACAGCTTCCTTTGTACTAGAGCAGAAGACATTCCAAGCACTATTGCAAAGGCCTATCACATAGCTAAAAGTGGACGACCTGGACCTGTGGTGGTTGACTTGCCTAAGGACATTGTTAGCCCGCTTAATAAATTTGACTATCATCCTCCGAAGGTAGAAAGATTACGCTCTTATAATCCAACAGTTAAAGGTAATCCCCGACAAATTAAAAAAGCTATCAAAAGTATACTTGGAGCGAAACGCCCCGTTTTTTATACCGGCGGTGGATTAGTTATTGCCAATGCAAGTAAGCCGTTTAAACAACTGGCAGAGCATTTGAATATTCCAGTTACCAGCACACTAATGGGCCTAGGTGGATTTCCAGGTGAACATCAACAGTTCATCGGTATGTTGGGTATGCACGGTACTGTTGAAGCGAATAGGGCCATGGCAAATGCAGATGTTATCGTGTCTTTTGGTGCAAGGTTTGATGACAGAGTCACTAATAATGTTGATAAGTTTTGTCCTGATGCCACGATTATTCATATTGATATTGATCCCGCATCAATCTCGAAAACCATTAATGCAGATATTCCAATTGTTGGCTCCTTAGATGTGGTCTTAGAACAATTCATAGAGCAACTTGCACTGGTTGAAAAAGATTCAGCAGTGGAAAATAACTCAGATCCTGAGCAGAGAGCTCTCTGGTGGCAGGAAATTGAAAATTGGCGTGCTATAGCCTGTCTAAAGTATAAAAAAGATGGCCAACACATTATGCCTCAGCAGGTAGTTGAAGTTTTATACAAGGTTACTGGCGGTGATGCCTATGTGACTTCTGATGTGGGCCAACACCAAATGTTCGGCGCTCTGTATTATCCCTTCAAAAAGCCAAGACAATGGATCAACTCAGGTGGTTTGGGCACCATGGGTTTTGGTCTTCCTGCTGCCATGGGTGTTCAACTGGCCTATCCTAAAGCAGATGTTATTTGCATCACTGGTGATGGTTCAATTCAAATGAATATTCAAGAGCTATCAACCTGCTTGCAATATAATTTACCGATTAAAATATTCACCATTAACAATCGCTCCCTCGGTATGGTTCGTCAGTGGCAGGATATGATTTATGGGGGTCGTCATTCACATTCATACGTTGAATCTGTTCCCGATTTTGTAAAACTAGCCGAGGCGTATCACCATGTTGGTTTACGTGTTGAAAAATTAGCAGACTTGGAAAAAACCATTGAACAAGCCATGGCTCTTAAAGACAAACTGGTATTTGTAGATATCATGGTTGATGAATCTGAACATGTTTACCCCATGCAAGTTAAAGGCGGTGCCATGGATGAATTATGGTTAAGTAAAGGAGTAAAAGGATGAAACATATTCTAACTATCCTCATGGAAAATGAAGCCGGAGCCCTCTCAAGAATTGTTGGGTTGTTTTCACAAAGAGGCTATAACATTGATAGTCTTTGTGTTGCAAAGACGGATGATCCCACCCTATCCCGCTTAACTATTTGTACCACTGGTGATGCAAAAGTCCTCGAGCAAATTACCAAACATGTTAATAAGTTAATTGATGTATTAAGGGTTAAAAATATCACTGAACAGGAACATGTGGAGAGAGAGTTAATCTTGGTGAAAATTCTGACGCCGAACTCAAGTGTAAAAACGGGTATAAAACGTACGGCGGATATCTTTCGAGCTCAAATCATTGATGTTTGTAATGATTGCTATACCGTACAAATGGCAGGACAACCTTCAAAGTTAAAAGCCTTTGTTGAGGCCTTAAAACAAGAAGCAGGTGTGATAGAAGTTGTGCGTTCTGGGACTATTGGCGTGCTGCGAGGTAAAAATGTACTGCGGCCTAAACAGTAGTCTCGAATAACTAGTCAATGACTACTTGTTATTGGCAGTCAGCTAAAATTATCATAAAAAATAATTTCAATTTTATTGTTTTTGACAAAGACGATGGAAAAGTGGTAATTTTTATGACGCAGTTTGGATGAACTTAGAATTTTAATTTGGGAAATAGTTTTTTAGTTATGATGGGAACGTGGCAAAATCATCGTAAAAATGCCAAATCGTATGATATTTAATTTGGGAAATATTACGATGGCAAAGTGGTACGCTACACTATGGAGGATCTGACTTCCTAATTTCCATTTCAATATTCTTGCTGTTTAGACTCGTTTATCAATACTTCGTCCTTGAAGATAAATTAGGATCTCCCACGTTCACTTATTAGCCTTTGACACATGCCATGCTCTCAGATCCCGGAGAAGCGATGCAAAACTGCCTATAACGCTGCGTAATAACATGATGCCGATCGGTCAATAACATTGATGGCGATCACTTTTTTTTTCAATCTGTAGACCTTGTTAAAATCTAACTCGAGTGACACGAA